>JBMLPD010000628.1:0-2020 GCA_049242285.1 Rubrivivax sp. | reverse complement strand
TGCAAGTCGCCAAATGGGGCAATTCGCTGGCCGTGCGCTTTCCGGCGAGCCTGGTGCAAGCCCTGAACCTGAAGGAGGGCGAGGAGATCGAACTGCACCTGCTGGGCGAGCGCAGCTTGGCCGTGGCCCGCAAGGACACACCTGAGCAGATGCTCGAGCGCTTGCGCGCCCTGCGTGGGCGCCTGCCGGCAGACTTCCACTTCGACCGGCAAGACGCCCAAGCGCGATGACGGCCGCGAAGGCCCCCACGTTCCTGGACAGCAACGTGGTGCTCTATCTGCTGTCGGGTGAGGCGCGCAAGGCTGACCGAGCCGAAGCACTCCTGCGGGCCCGGCCCACCATCAGCGTGCAAGTCCTCAACGAGATCACCTCGGTGTGCTTGCGAAAGCTGCGTCTGCCCTGGGAGGAAGTTGAGGCGGTCATCGCCGCGGTCAAGTCCAACGCCAGCGTGGTGCCCTTGACGGTGGAGTCACACGCCCTGGCGATGGAGCTGGCCCAGCGCCACCGACTCTCTTTCTGCGACGCGCATGTGGTGGCGTCCGCCCTGCAAGCGGGCGCTCAGACGCTTTTCAGCGAAGACATGCACCACGGCCTGGAGATTGAGGGTTTGCGGATCCTGAATCCTTTCGTGCCTTCGCCGTGAAGAGGGTGGCCTGCCTTGCGTGCGGCTACCCAGCGACGCTCGGTCCACTTGAACACGGCTCATCCGCGAGGTTTTGCACTTTCAGGCCCTTTTTATCCCGTAAATTAAACGCTTGATGTCAAATTTGCAGGAATGATAGATCGCCGCGTTGAGCATGAAGTTGTTCGCCGCTTGAGTTCTGTGGTGCCAGCAGCCGTGCTGCTGGGTCCCCGACAAGTCGGCAAGACCACCTTGGCCCGGCGTGTGGCCGCCCGGTGGCCTGCCGGCGCGGTCTATCTGGACATGGAGCGGTCGGCTGACCGGCGACGTCTGGATGATGCTGACGCCTACCTGAGGGCGCAGGCCCCCCGGCTGGTGGTCATCGACGAGATCCACCGCGTGCCGGAACTCTTCACGGTGCTGCGCGGCATCATTGACGATCGCCGCGCGTCGGGTCAGCGCTTCGGCCACTTCCTTTTGCTGGGCTCGGCCTCGCTGGACCTCATGCAGCAGTCGTCGGAGTCCCTCGCAGGTCGGGTGGCTTACCTCGAGTTGGGGCCAGTGGACGCTCAGGAAGCGGCCTCGGCCGGCATAGACCCGGACACTCTCTGGTGCCGTGGTGGCTTCCCCGACAGCCTGCTCGCGCCAGACGCGCAGGCCAGCTTCGAGTGGCGCCGGGACTTCGTGCGCTCCTACCTGGAGCGCGATGTGCCCATGTTCGCGCCACGCATGCCCAGCCAGACCCTCGGCCGCCTATGGACCATGCTGGCACATCAGCAGTCCGGCATGCTCAACGCCAGCCAACTGGCCGCCAGCTTGGGCGTCAGCACCCCCACGGTCGGACGCTACGTGGATCTGCTGGCCGATTTGCAGCTTGTGCGCCGGCTTGCGCCCTGGGTCGCGAATGTGGGTAAGCGTTTGGTCAAGACGCCCAAGGTCTACGTGCGCGACAGCGGCATCGTCCACGCCCTTCTGAGCCTGCCGGACCTGGACGCGCTGCTGGGCCACCCGGTGGTGGGTGCCAGCTACGAAGCCTTTGTGCTGGAGACCTTGATCAACGCCCTGCCGCCAGGCCGTACCCCCTGGTTCTACCGCACGGCCGACGCAGCGGAAATCGACCTGCTGATCGAAGAGGGGGGCAGCCCCGTCATGGCCATCGAAGTCAAGCGATCCACCAGCCCCAGCCCCAGCCTCAGCCGCGGCTTCGGCCAGGCCTGTGACGATCTCGGCATCACCCAACGCTGGGTGGTCTACCCCGGTACCGAGCGGTTTCCCCTGCGCCACGGCGCGCAGGCGGTGGGGGTGGTGGAAATGGCGACGGTGGTGGCCGGGTAAGCCGCCTCAAACGCGCCCCAACGACGAGCCCGCCCGTGTCGGCCCCTCGTCGTTTCGTGTGGA
>JBMLPD010000627.1:0-22920 GCA_049242285.1 Rubrivivax sp. | reverse complement strand
AGGACATCAAGAAGGCCTACCGCAAGCTGGCCATGAAGTACCACCCTGACCGCAATCAGGGTGACGGCGCCAAGAAGGCCGAGGAGAGCTTCAAGGAGGTCAAGGAAGCCTATGAGCTGCTGTCTGACCCCCAGAAGCGCGCCGTCTATGATCAGCACGGTCATGCCGGTGTCGACGCCAGCATGGGCGGCGGACGCGGCGGCGCGGGGCCGGAGGGCTTCGGCGGGTTCGCCGAGGCCTTCGGGGATATCTTCGGCGACATCTTCGGCGGCGCCGGCGGGCGCCGGGGCGGAGGTGGCCAGCAGGTCTACCGTGGCAGCGACCTGAGCTATGCCATGGAGATCTCCCTGGAAGAGGCTGCGCACGGCAAGGACACCCAGATCCGCATTCCCACCTGGGACACCTGCGACACCTGCAAGGGCAGCGGAGCCAAGCCGGGCACCAGCCCCAAGACCTGCAGCACCTGCGCCGGCAACGGCACGGTGCAGATGCGCCAGGGCTTCTTCAGCATCCAGCAGACCTGCCCGCAGTGCAAGGGCAGCGGCAAGGTCATTCCAGAGCCCTGCACCGCCTGCAACGGCGCGGGCAAGATCAAGCGGCAGAAGACGCTGGAGGTGAAGATTCCGGCAGGCATCAACGAGGGCATGCGCATCCGGTCCGCAGGCAATGGCGAACCTGGCACCAACGGTGGCCCTGCAGGTGACCTCTACATCGAGATCCGGATCAAGCGGCACGACATCTTCGAGCGCGACGGTGACGACCTGCACTGCACCGTTCCGGTGAGCATGACCACCGCGGCACTCGGTGGCGCCATCGAGGTGCCCACGCTGGGCAGCAAGGCCGAGATCGAATTGCCCGAGGGCACCCAGCATGGCAAGACCTTCCGCCTGCGCGGCAAGGGGGTCAAGGGCATCCGCTCCACTTACCCGGGCGATCTGTACTGCCACATCCATGTGGAGACCCCGGTCAAGATGACCGAGCACCAGCGCAAGCTCATGAGAGAGCTGGAAGAGTCCTTCAAGGGCGCAGGCGATCGGCACTCCCCCAACGCCAAGAGCTGGACGGACCGGGTCAAAGACTTGTTCAAGTAGGGTGCCCCAACATCGGTCTCACCCTCAGCCGTCATGATCGATCCCGACCTGCACCTGGCCAAGACCTTGGTGATCGAGCCCAACGTGATGCTGCGCAGCGTCACCGCCGGGCAGTTACGAAGTGGCGGGGTCGGCGATGTGGTCACCTGCTCAGGGATGCGGCAGGCGCGCGAACTGCTGGAGCGTGATGCCTTTGACATCGTGATCTGCAACCTCGAGTCCGCAGAATCCGGTGAACTGTCGGCACAGGATCTGCTCAATGAAATGCGGCGCGAGCAGCTTCTGCCGTTCAGCACGGTGTTCATCATGGTCACCTCGCAGCTCACCTACGCCCAGGCCCTGGAAGCTGCGGAAGCGGCGCTGGACGGATTCCTGGTGCGCCCCTTTACAGGCGCCGCGCTGATCGAGCGCGTGTTGGAGGCCAGGCGCCGCAAGCGCGAACTTGCCGGCGTGATGACAGCTCTGGAGTCCGGCAAACTGGAACTGGCCGTACAGCGGGCACTGACGAGGTTTCAGGAACGGCAGCCCTTCTGGTTCCATTGCGGACGGGTCGCGGCAGAGATCTTTCTTCGCCTTCAGCGACCGCAGGACGCACAGATCCTGTTCGAGCGGCTCCATGAGGCCCGCCCCAGTTCCTGGGCCCGGGTAGGCATGGCGCGCTGTGAATGGGCTGCAGGGCGGGTAGACAAGGCGCAGAAGGTGATCGAGGCCTTGCTGAAGGACGACCCTACATGCACCGATGCGCTGGACCTGCAAGGGCGCATGCGTGTGGAGCGATCCGACTTCACGAGTGCGCTGGAGTCCTATCGAGCCGCCTCGCTGGCAACACCGGGCTGCCTGCTGCGGGCCCAACATGCGGGCGCACTTGCCTTCTACCTCGGCCACAGCGATGAAGCGGCCGAGTTCCTGGAGCGCGCGCGATCGATGGGTGTGGGGACACGTCTGTTTGACGCGCTGAGCCTGTTCCTGCTGGCATTGGTGCACCACGACAAGCAGGACCTGAAGTCACTGGAAATGTGTGTCAAGTCGCTGGCGTCCTTCGCCGCCCGTTTTCCACAGTCACTGCGACTGGCGCGCTTTGCGGCGGCATCCCGTGCCATGCTTTTGTCACAGACAGGCGAGGGTGCGGCTGCAGCCGATGCGGTCCTGAAGCTCGCGCAGGCTGCCAGCGATGACGGGTTCGACATCGAGGCGGCGCAGGTGGTGGTGTCGCTGTGGGTGCGTGTGCCGCAAGCCCGAGATCAGGCCGATACGACCGCGCGGTTCGCCCAGGTGGTGGCCATGCGCTTTTGCACATCCCGGGCCATCACCGATTTCTTCGTCATCGTCAGCCTCGAACAGCCGCTGTTCGCCGAAGCGTTCCGTCGGGCGCTGGCGGCGATCAACTCCACGGTGGGAACATCCGTGCGGGCGGCCGCAGACGGGCAACCGGGCCCGGCCATCATGGGCCTGTTGCAGCAATCAGAACTTCACCGCAACAGCAGGTTCGTCGACATCGCAGCAATGCTCGTCAAGCGTTACAGCGCCGGCCTGGGACCCGCCCACGCCAGCAAGCTGGGTCAGCAGGTAGCGGAGCTGAGCCGCCGCTTCAGTTCCGGGGCGACTCACATCGCCGGCATCCAGCGGGGCAATCGTTCTCCGGGAGCTCTGGTGCTCAAGGTCTGAACTGATGCATCCACAGCGAAGATTGCAAGATACTGCTCAATCTCGCGAGTACGCGCTCCTGTGGATCCGGGTGGCAGTGCTGCAAAGCACGTTCAGAGCTTATCCTTGAAGGTTGATGATCGCTTATGCCCTCCTCGAACTCTATGTTTAACGGATTTGAAGGCAACCTGAAACTCGACGATGAGGTCGAGAAAGACAGCGCGCTCGTGATCGACAGCAACTCGGCTTCGCGCAGCATCACCACCCAGAACCTGCGTGCGTTCGGCTTCGGTACCGTAAGGCAAGTCTCGCGTCTCATTGACGGCCGCAACATGCTCGAAAGCCAGCGCTTCAACCTGGTGGTGTGCGACTACAACTTCGATGCGGAGGCTGCATCGGGTGTGCAACTGCTGGAGGAACTCCGCCGCGAGAACATGCTGCCGTACTCCACCGTGTTCGTCATGATCGCCAGCGAAGCCACCTACGCCCAGGTGGCCGAAGCCGCTGAATCTGCACTGGACGGCTACCTCATCAAGCCGTTTTCAGCCAATTCCCTGGGCGAGCGCATCAAGGAGGCCCGGCAGCGCAAGCGGGTGTTGAGCCCCATATTCGAGGCGCTGGAGATGCGGGAATACGACACTGCCGCGCAGCTTTGCGTGGAGCGCTTCGAATCCCGCGGGCTGTATTGGCTCTATGCAGCACGCATCGGCGCCGAATTGCTGCTGCGTGAACGACGCAATGAGGAGGCGGCGGCGCTGTTCAAGGCCGTCATGGAAGCCAAGACCGTACCCTGGGCTCGCCTGGGTGTGGCGCGTGCGCACTTCGCCGAAGGAGACATTGCCAAGGCACGCAGGTCCGTGGAAGACCTGCTCGAGGAAGACCCACTGTACGCTGACGCCCACGATGTGATGGGCAGGGTGAAGATGGAAATGGGCCAGATGGATGAGGCGCGCAAGTCGTACGAGCGAGCCACAAGTCTCACGCCCGAGTGCATCCTGCGCCTGCAGCACAGCGGCACACTCAGTTTCTACAGTCACGACTACGACACGGCAGCCGACCTGCTTCAGCAGGCATGGAGCATCGGCAAGCGCTCGCGCCTTTTCGATGTGCTGTCGATGCTGCTGCTTGCGTTCATTCGGTACGACACGAAGCAGACAGGTGCCTTGCAGATCGCATTTGAAAACATCAAGCGATTTTCTGAAAGTCACCCGCATTCGAACCGACTGCGGCGCTTCACGCGAATCGCGGAAGTGCTTGTGGAGGTGGCAAACGGTCGCGCCAAGCACGGTTGCGGGCTCGCACACCAGTTGTATGTCGACGCACTGCAGCCCGCCTTCGACCTCGAAGCCGCAATGAACGTGATGTCCTTGCTGGTACGCCTTGTTCCCCTGGGATTCACTTCATTCGAATTCGAGGCCATCGGCCGCAAGATCGCACGGCGGTTCGCCGTCAACCGGGCGACCGACCAGGTGATTCTCAGCGCGGCCATGCACCGTTCCGACGTCGAACAGTGGCTGAGCGAGGCCTTGGCCGACACCTCGCGCGTCGCGGAAGCAGCCGTTGATCTGTCGCTGAAGGGAGATCACAAGAGCGCCGTGGAGTCCCTGCTGATCTACGGCGAGCAGACCTGCAATGCGCGGGTCATCGAGCTGGCGGGCAGTCTGCTCAAGCGCAACCGCGACAAGATCGAAGGTATCAAAGCTCTGCTCGACACCCAGGGGGTACTGTCCCGGCGCTTCTGCGTACCTTCCACCCACATCGCCGGCATCCGTCGCAGTGGCCGCTCCTCGGGCGGCATGTTGCTCAAGGGTTGACGCTGCACAGGCCTTCAGCCTCCTGCCTGCGACGGCCGCAAGCTCGAGCAGCAAGCAAGGCTCGGGCTCTTCAGCCTGCGTCCATGGCCAGGTTGTCGAACCGGGTCAAGGGCTTCAGGAAAGTGAGCTT
This sequence comes from Rubrivivax sp., assembly GCA_049242285.1. Classification (GTDB taxonomy): domain Bacteria; phylum Pseudomonadota; class Gammaproteobacteria; order Burkholderiales; family Burkholderiaceae_C; genus Rubrivivax. The sequence continues at coordinate 18,241 of JBMLPD010000627.1, read as the reverse complement.
GACGGTGCCGACAGGACCGTTGCGCTGCTTGGCCAGGACGATCTCGGCCACCCCCGGCTCCTTGGAGTCCTTGTTGTAGTAGTCGTCTCGGTAGATGAACATGATGACGTCGGCATCCTGTTCGATGGCACCGGACTCCCGCAGGTCGCTCATCATGGGCCGCTTGTCCGGCCGCGTCTCCACGCTGCGGTTGAGCTGAGACAGGGCGATCACGGGGCATTGCAATTCCTTGGCCAGGCCCTTCATGCCGCGCGAGATTTCACCCAGCACCGTGGCGCGGTTTTCTTCGCTGCTGTGACTGCTGCCGCTCATCAACTGCAGATAGTCGATCACGATCAGGCCCAGCGTTCCGCCGTACTGCCGCGCCAGACGGCGCGCGCGGGCGCGCAGTTCTGCAGGGTTCAGGCCAGGCGACTCGTCGATGAACATCGGCGCTTCGCTGAGCTTGCTGGCGGCCTCGGGCAGGCGCTCCCACTCGTCGTCACGCAAGCGGCCCGTGCGCAGGTGTTGCTGGTCAATGCGGCCCAGCGAGCCCACCACGCGCAGCGCCAACTGCGACGCGCCCATCTCCATGGAGAACACGGCCACCGGCAGTCCTTCCTGCACGGCCACATGTTCGGCGATGTTCAGGGCAAAGGCTGTCTTGCCCATGGACGGGCGTGCAGCCAGGACGATCAGGTCGCCCTTTTGCAGGCCCGCGGTCATGCGATCCAGGTCGTAGAAGCCGGTACGGATGCCCGTCACATCTTCGCTGCCGTTGGCTTCCAGCTCCTGTACCCGATCGATCAGGGCCTGCACCAGCTTGTCCATGGGCTGAAAGCCCGCACCCGCACGCGATCCTTCCTCGCCAATGCGGAAAATGCGCGATTCCGCCTCGTCCAGGATCTGCGACACCGGTTGCCCTTGCGGGTTGAACGCGGTGGTGGCGATCTCGTCGCTGGCCGATATGAGCTTGCGCAGCACCGAGCGCTCGCGCACGATCTCGGCGTAACGGCGCACGTTCGAGGCGCTGGGCACGCTTTGCGCCAGGGCGTTCAGGTAGGCCAGCCCGCCGCAGTCCTCGGCCTTGCCCAGGCTTTGCAGCGCCTCGAACACCGTGATCACGTCGGCCGGCTTGCTGGAGGCGATCAGGTTTCCAATGGCCGTGTAGATGTGTCGGTGTTCGTGGCGGTAGAAATCGCTGTCGGTCAGCAGATCAGAGCACTTGTCCCAGGCCAGGTTCTCCAGCAGCAAGCCCCCCAGCACGCTCTGTTCGGCCTCCGTGGAATGCGGTGGTACGCGCAGCCGGGCGACCTCTTCATCGCGCGCCACACCGCCTGCCGGGACTCTGGATTCGAAGACGGATGACATCAGGCCATGATACGGGTGGAGCGCGCGGTAGCCTGTGCACAAGGCTGTGGAAATCCGGTTGAACGTCTGCCGCACACCGGAAAAAAATGGGCGCCCCAGGGGCGCCCATTCTTGGCCTGTCCAAAGGCGTCGGCGATCAGCGCACCACGGCGATCTGGTCGCGCTTGCCACCCTTGTAGGTGTACAGCGTCAGCGCGCCGTTCTTGATGTCGCCCTTGCTGTCGAAGCCGATGGTGCCGGTCACGCCCTTGTGGCCGTCCGTCTTGGCCAGCACAGGCAGGTACTTCGCCGGCTCGGCCGAGCCGGCCTTGACCATGGCGGCCACCATCACGTTGACGGCGTCGTAGACGTAGGGCGCATACACCTGCACATCGGTGTTGAACTTCTTCTTGAACGCAGCGTAGAAGTCGTCCATGGACTTCTTGGCAGCGCCTTCGACGCCACCCGCCTCGGCACACACCACCTGGCCGTCGGCCATGGTGCCCGCTGCCAGCTTGGGCAGCTCACCGGAGCAGATGCCGTCGCCGCCGACGAACTTGGCCTCAATGCCCAGCTGCTTCATCTGACGCAGCATCGGGCCGGCCACGGCGTCCATGCCACCGAAGAAGACGACGTCGGGCTTGGCTGCCTTCAGCTTGGTCAGGATGGCGGTGAAGTCGCTGGCCTTGTCGTTGGTGAATTCACGCCCGACGATGGCCCCGCCGGCAGCCTTCACACCCTTTTCGAACTCGTCAGCCACGCCTTGACCATAAGCGGTGCGGTCGTCGATGACGGCGATGCTCTTGCCCTTGAGTTGCTGCACGGCGTACTTGCCAAGGGTGCCACCCAGGTGCACGTCATCAGCCACCACGCGGAAGGTGGTCTTGTAGCCGTTGCGCGTGAACTTGGGGTTGGTGGCAGACGGGGAGATCTGCGGAATGCCAGCGTCACTGTAGATCTTGGAGGCGGGAATCGAGGTGCCGGAGTTCAGGTGGCCGATGACGCCGTTGACCTTGGCGTCCACCAGCTTCTGCGCGGCTGCCGTACCCTGCTTGGGGTCTGCGGCGTCGTCTTCGGCCAGCAATTCGAACCTGGCCTTCCTGCCGCCAATGGTCACCCCCTTGGCGTTGAGTTCGTCGATGGCCATGCGTGCGCCCATCTCGTTGTCCTTGCCCAGGTGGGCGATGCCACCGCTGGTGGGCGCCACGTGGCCGATCTTGACCACGAGATCCTGCGCGAACACAGAGCCGGCCAACAGCATGGCCGTTGCTCCACCGATGAGGGTGTACTTGATCTGCATGAAAAAACTCCTGATGAGGTTGGACGACTGAGGCAGGTCGCTCAGCGGGCGGGACGATACCTCAAAACATGGTCACAAATCTCTAAGGGAATCCGCCAGTCACCCGGGAAAAGACCTCTTTTCGGGTGGGCGACGCGCGGTTTCCTGCTCCACCACGTCGCGCAGCCTCGCCATCAGGGCTTCCATCAACGGCCCGCAGCAACGCTCGACAGCGTCTTCCACGGCCGCCTGGACGGCAGCCTGGACGGCCTCCTGAACAGCTGGCGCCAGGACATCGCGCAGGCGGCTGTTCAGGACCGCGTTGACCTGTGGCGCCACGGCGTCCATCACGGCGTCCACCCATTGGGCACTTTCCTGGTCCATGGTTGCGCTTGCTGCACCAGGCTCAGCCACCTCGGTGAGGGTGGGCACGCGCGCCATCAGTTCCGGGCGTCCACGGTTCATGAGGCAGCCCCGACGTTCAGCCCCCGCGGCGCCCAGCCCCGCGCCTCGTAGGCCCGCCATCGCTGCCGGGCTTGAAGCCGGTCTTCTGCGTCCAAGGTCACCAATTCAATCATGCGCTCCCAGTTGGGGGCGTCTGCACACGGCGCCGAGCCCAGATACACCAGCACGCCCGCCTTCGGCAGAGCGTCTGGCCAGCCGTCATCGTCGTCCATCAGCCACAGCGGCGTGCGCCACAAACGCGGCGGCACAGGCTGATCCGGGCGCAGCCGCTGGTGCGGCAGGAACTCCTGGGGTTCAAAAGTCCACAGGGCCTTGTCCAGCAGATCGATCTCGGCGCCCTGCCCCCTGACCAGCACGCGTGCCCCTTGCCGGGCCGCCTTGCGCAGCAGGCGACAGGCGTACAGGGTGCGATCCTCCACGCCAAAATGGAAGCAGATGTCGGTCAAGGCCGCTTCTTCCTCGCGTGGCTCAAGGCGGCTGGCTCAGGCCCCCCGCCTTCTCAGGCGGCCCGGCCCAGCACGAAATGCGTCAGCAGCGGCACGGGCCGGCCGGTGCCACCTTTGGCCGCTCCGGACTTCCAGGCCGTACCCGCGATGTCCAGATGGGCCCAGGCGTACTTGCCCGCGAAGCGCTTGAGGAACATCGCGGCCGTGATGGCGCCACCCGCGCGCGGGCCGACATTGGCCATGTCGGCGAACGAACTCTTGAGCGCTTCGTCGTACTCTTCGTCCAGCGGCATGCGCCAGCAAGGGTCCAGGGCTGCGTCGCCGGCTTGCTGCAGTTCGTCGGCCAGCGCATCGTCCGGGCTGAACAAGCCGCTGCGCTGGTGCCCCAGTGCGATGACGCAGGCACCCGTCAGGGTGGCGATGTCGATCACCGCGGCCGGTTTGAAGCGCTCCGCGTAGGTCAGGGCGTCGCACAGGATGAGGCGCCCTTCCGCGTCAGTGTTCAGGATCTCGATGGTCTGCCCTGACAGGCTGGTGACCACGTCTCCGGGCTTGACCGCACGGCCCCCGGGCATGTTCTCCGTGGCGGCGATCAAGCCCACGACATTCACCCGGGCTTTCAACTGTGCCAGCGCCCGCAGCGTGCCCAGCACACTGGCGGCACCGCCCATGTCGAACTTCATCTCGTCCATCTCGGCGGCGGTCTTGAGGGAAATGCCGCCGGTATCAAAAGTGATGCCCTTGCCCACCAGCACGACCGGCGCTTGCTTCTTCGGGGCCCCCTGCCACTGCAGCACGATGAACTTGGGTGGCTGTGCCGAGCCCTGGGCCACGGCCAGGAACGAGCCCATTCCCAGCTTCTCGATGTCCTTGCGCTCCAGCACCTGAACCTTCAGGCCATGACTCTTGCCCAGGCGGCGCGCCTCCTCGGCCAGGAAGGTGGGGGTGCAGTGATTGCCAGGGCGGTTGGCGCACTCACGGGCCAGGGTCACCCCCTGGCCGATGGCGGCCCCGCGGCCCAGTGCCTGTTGCAGGGCGTCCTGGCCGGCGGCATCGCAGAGCAGCCTGACGGTTCGCAGCGCGGGGGCAGCGGGCGCACTGGGTTTGGTGTGGCGGTACAGATAGACCGCATCCAGCGCCGCCACGGCCAGCGCCTCGGCCTGTGCCGGCGTGGGCCCCGTGCCCGACAGCACGCCAACGTTCAGGGTCTTGCTGCCGCCCGTCTTGAGAAGACCCAGCCCGGTGGCGAACGCCTTCGCCACGGCGCGGGCCGATCCACTGGCCGCGACACAGAAGGCGACTCTGGACGCCAGGACCTTTGCGGGCTGGTGCACCAGCACCGACCGCCCCGCCTTGAGCTCCACTTCCCCTGTGGCACACAGGTCTTTCCACAAGGCCGCCAGTGGCTTGTCCAGCAAGCCCGGATCGGCATCGGCAGCCAGCACGACGAGCAAGGCGTCGGCGTCCGTTCGGGACCAGGAAGACGCGGGGTGGCAAAGGGTCTGGAAGTCCATAATGAGTCCGGTGATGGAAGACTGACGATGTTATTTCAAGCAGCGCTCAGAAAGGAGCTCGGCCGCAGTTTCGCTGCCACCCTGGTGGTCGTGCTGACCATCGTGCTGACGATGATGCTCATCCGCACGCTGGGCCAGGCGGCTCGGGGTACGGCCTCGCCGCAGGATGTGGCGTTGCTGCTGGGTTTCGCAGCCCTGGCGCATCTGCCCACGATGATCGCCTTGTCGCTGTTCGTGGCCGTGGTGCTGACGCTGGGCCGCATGTACCGCGACAGCGAGATGGCGGTCTGGTTTGCCAGCGGGCTGTCGCTGGGCAGTACGGTGCGCCCCGTGCTGGGCACCGCCGCCCCGGCGCTGGTGCTGGTGGCGGTGATGGTCACGATCGCCTGGCCCTGGGTGAACCGGCAGACGCTTGAAGTGCGCGAGCGCTACAACCAGCGTTCGGACGTGGCCCGTGTCGCGCCAGGGCTCTTTCAGTCCTCGTCGGATGGGCAGCGGGTGTTCTTCATCGATCGGGACAGCGCAGAGGCACAACAGGCACGCAATGTGTTCATCCTCGCCCAGACCCGAGGCACGGAGAGCGTCACCACCGCGCTTTCAGGAACCGTACGCACCGAAGGCAGCGAGCGTTTCGCCGTGCTGGAACGTGGGCAGCGCAACGAATTCAATGTCGGCACGGGCGAGCGAGCCCTGGCACGCTTCGAAACCTATCGCGTGCTGATCGATCAGTCGCAGGCCCCCGCAGCGCTGTCCTGGCCTGCCAAGGCCTTGTCCACGAAGGACCTCCTGGTATCGCGAAGTCCTGTGAATGACGGTGAACTGGCCTGGCGGCTCGGGTTGTGCCTGGGTGCCTGCAACCTGACGCTGCTCAGCGTGGGCATGGCGCCCGTCAACCCCCGGCGCGGCGGCAACTGGAATCTGGTGCTGGCCCTGTTGAGCTTCATCGTCTACTTCAACCTCATCAACCTCTCGCAGTCTTGGGTGGGCGGTGGGCGGTTGTCGCTGCCAGCCGCGCTGGGGGTGCTGCACGGGCTGGTCTTCCTGTGTGCGCTGGCGCTGATCTGGTGGAGGGATCACGCCACCTCCTGGTCGTGGCCCTTTCCCGGCTCCCGGCGGATTTCGGCTGCGGCAGGCGCCGGCTCATGAAGACCGTCAGGCGCCTGCTGTACCGGGACATCGCGGGCTCGGTGTTCTTCGTCGCGCTGGCCTTCCTGTCACTGTTCTTCTTCATTGACTTCGTGGATGAGCTGTCAGCCAGTGCGAAGCTGCCTGGTGCCCTGCGCTTTTCCCTGCTGTCTGCGGCACTGCAGATGCCCGGGCACTTGTATGACCTGGGCGCCATTGCGGTCCTGATCGGCACCATCTACGCGTTGTCACGCATGGCGCAGGCGTCGGAATTCACCATCCTGCGCACGGCGGGCCTGGGCCCGGGGCGTGCGCTGGCCATGCTGTTGTTGCCCGGCGCCCTTTTCGGTGCTGGCGCCTTCGCCATCGGGGAATGGCTCGTGCCCTGGGCCGAGCGCCAGGTCGTGCTGCTGGACACCAGCCGAAACGACGCCCGCCTTCCGCTGGGGCGCGCCGGCGCCTGGCTGAAGGACGCGGGCGGATCTGCGCCCGCGGCGCATCATGCGGCGATCAACGTCGCCGCCGCGGAAGTTGGCGGAAGATTGCTGCGGGTCCGGATCTTCGAGTTCGACCAGAACAACCGCCTCCTGCGGCGCATCGAGGCGAGCCAGGCGCAGGTGGGCCACGCGGGCCTGTGGCTGCTGACCCAGGTTCAGGTGGCCGACTGGCCGCCGGCCGGCGCTGGGGCCCTCCCGCAGAACCCCGATCCGTCGGCCACATCCGCCGTGGTGACCCGACGCATCGACCGCATGGAATGGCGCAGCACGCTGACCCCTGAGGTGGTGGCCGCCGCGGTCATGCCCTTGCAGACCATGTCCACGATCGAGCTGTGGCGCTACAGCCGGCACCTTTCCCGGCAGGAACAGGCCGCTCAACGCTACGAGATCCAGTTCTGGAAGCGGGCCCTGTACCCCCTGGCCTGTATCGTGATGGCCGCCCTTGCCTTGCCCTTTGCCTACCTGCACGCACGCGCTGGTGGCGTCAGCCTGAAGGTGTTTGGCGGCATCATGCTGGGCATCAGCTTCGTGCTGCTGAACAATCTGGCCGGTCACATCGGGGTGCTCAGGGACTGGAGCCCCTGGTGGGCAGCGGCCAGCCCCAGCCTCTTGTACCTGGCGCTTTCGTTGGCGGCCTTCCAATGGCTGGTCAGGCACCGATGACCCCTTCGCCCCCTTCGCCCCCCACCCATGTCCCAGCCCATCCTTGCCTTTGCGCACGACGCACGTGATCCGGTGCGGCGCCGGCCCTTCGAGGCGGTGGCCGTACACCTGCGCAGGTTTCGGCCCGGTGCGATCGTCCGTCCGGCCTGCCTGGGGTTGGAGGGGCCCACGGGGCGGGCTTCGGGATCTGGCCCGCTGCAGACCAGGGGCGGCGCGGTGCGCGTGGTGCCCGTGTTCCTGGGCGCAGGGGGCCCTGTGTGTCGGCACTTTCCCCGCCTGCTGGCAACGCCGTCGCCACAGCTTCCGAAGGTGCGCTGGAGCCTGAAGCAGGCCATGGGCCAGGCGCAGGCGGTCAGCGGGGCAACGGCAAGGCAAGCCGCCGGACGGGCGCCGGCGCCATGAACCTCCACCAGTTCCGGTTCATCCAGGAAGCGGTGCGGCGCAACCTGAACCTCACCGAAACGGCCAAGGCGCTGCACACCTCGCAGCCGGGCATCAGCAAGGCCATCCTGGAGCTTGAGGAAGAACTCGGGGTGGACATCTTTGCGCGCCACGGCAAGCGGCTGCGTCGCGTCACCGAGCCCGGCGAGCAGGTGCTGAAGTCGGTGGAGATCATCATGCGCGAGGTGCACAACCTCAAACGCATCGGCAGCGAATTCAGCGCCCAGGACACCGGCACACTGTCCATCGCCACCACACACACCCAGGCGCGCTACGTGCTGCCCCAGCCCGTGGCCCTGCTGCGCCAGCGCCATCCGAAGGTGCAGGTGGAACTCCACCAGGGAACACCGGACCAGGTGGTGCGAATGCTGATTGACGAGACGGCCGTGATCGGCCTGGCCACCGAGGCGCTGGACCAGCACGATGAACTGCTGACGCTGCCGTGCTACGAGTGGCAGCACGTGGTGGTGGTCCCCGCCGATCATCCGCTGGCAGCCGGCGAGCGCCTGACCCTCGAGCAACTGGCCCGCTACCCCCTGGTGTCGTATCACCCCAAGGTGGCCGGACGCAGCCGCATCGATGCGGCCTTTGCGCGCGCCGGGCTGCGGCCCGCCGTGGCGCTGGAGGCGCTGGACTCCGACGTGATCAAGACCTACACCCGCATGGGCCTGGGGGTGGGCATCGTGGCCGAGATGGCGGTGCGCGAGGATGCTGCGGACACCGGCCTGCTCGCCCTGCCCGCCGGCCACCTCTTCGGCTCCAATGTGTCGAGAATGGCCTTCCGCAGGGGTGTCTACCTTCGACAATTCGTGCTGACCTTCGCGTCGCTGTTGTCAGACCGCGTGTCCCCCGAACTGCTCAAGCGTCTGGCAGCCGGTGGCACCCAAACCCTCGAACCCTGAAACCATGAACACCGCCGTGCACCCATTGCCTCTGCAGACCCGGCTGCCCAAGGTGGGCACCACCATCTTCACGGTCATGTCCGCGCTGGCCGCCGAGCACCAGGCGGTCAATCTGGGCCAGGGCTTTCCTGACTTCGACTGCGACCCCGCACTGGTGGAAGAAGTCGCCCGCGCCATGCGTGGCGGGCTCAACCAGTACCCCCCCATGCCAGGCGCCCTGCCCCTGCGCGAGGCCGTGGCCCGCAAGATCGGGGCGCTCTACGGGCGCGCCTACGACCCGGCCAGTGAAATCACGATCACCGCAGGGGCCACTCAGGCCATCCTGACAGCCGTGCTGTGCTGCGTCCATCCGGGCGACGAAGTGATCGTGCTGGAGCCGTGCTACGACAGCTACATCCCCAACATCGAACTGGCGGGGGGCAAGGTGGTGCGCGTGCCCTTGACACCGGGCACCTTCCGCCCGGACTTCGCCTTGCTCGCCGCCGCCATCTCGCCGCGTACCCGTGCCCTCATCGTCAATTCCCCGCACAACCCCAGCGCCACGGTCTGGACGCGTCAGGAGATGCAGCAACTGGAAACGCTGCTGGCCCCGACCTCCGTCCTGCTGATTGCCGACGAGGTCTACGAGCACATGGTGTTCGACGGCCACGGCCATGTCAGCGCCGCTGCACTGCCGGGGCTGGCGCAGCGTGCCTTCGTGGTGTCGAGCTTCGGCAAGACCTACCATGTCACCGGGTGGAAGGTCGGTTACGTCGCTGCGCCGCAAGCCATGATGGCCGAGTTCAGGAAGGTGCACCAGTTCAACGTCTTCACGGTCAACACCCCCGTGCAGCACGCTCTGGCGGCCTACATGCAGGACTCCGCGCCCTACCTGGGCCTGCCCGCCTTCTATCAGCGCAAGCGAGACCTGTTCCTGGAGGGCCTGCGTCGGACGCGGCTGCGGCCGCTGCACACCGCCGGCACCTACTTCCAGTGCGTGGACTACAGCCAGGTCAGCGATCTGCCCGAGGCCGAGTTCTGTCAGTGGCTCACCAAGACGGTGGGCGTGGCCGCCATCCCTTTGTCAGCCTTCTACGAGGGGGGCTTCGAGCAACGCATCGCCCGGCTGTGCTTCGCCAAGAAGGACGACACGCTGCACCAGGCCCTTCAGCGCCTGCAGGCCCTGTGAACTGAGACGCCGGCGCTCAACGCCTCTTCACAGGGGCGGCTTCATCGCTGAACAGGTTGAAACGCCCGGCCGCACGCTCTTCGCCGGCACTCAGGGGGTCGGGCAGCTCGGGCAGCTCCGGTTCATCAAAACTGAGCTCCAGATCCACCCCGGCCACCGAAGCGGCGGCGGGTGGACGCTGCCAGCCCGAAGGATCCAGGCCGGGTGACTCTGGCGACAGCACAGTCCCGGCCTGTACCGGGACTGGCTTCTCATGTGCCCCCCCCGCACTCCACTGCTTGTCGAGTATCCGGTCGCGGGCGGACTGGCTGACCAGGTTGCGGCCTGCAGTGGAGGCGGCTGCTCCGGCTGACCCGTCCGCAAGGCGCCCTTCTGCGCCCTCCTCCAGCCGCAGATCGATGACGGGCGAGGCTCGCAGAGGCTGTGCCGGCTGCATCGACTGCGCCGCGCCCTCTACCCGCGGCAAGGCGGCAGGTCCTGCTGCGGCGACCGGCCGGACCGTACCCATGGGCAGGAGCAGGTCCAGACGCGTATCCTCCCCGACAGGCATGTCCAGAGCGATATCAACCTCCACAGCCCCTGGGGGCTGGGCCGGTTTCAGCGCAACGGCGGTTGCCAGCGTGGCGACAGCCGGATCAGGACGGACGGCACCTGCCAGCGGCGGGGATGCCGGGCCATACCGATCGTGCAAGTCCCGCGCCAGTGCAAACAGGAACAGCAGATCGGACTGCAACGCCTGGTCCAGGAGGTGGATGCGGTCAGTGGCGCGAAGCATCGCCTCCAGAAGCTTCATGGCCTGTACCGGGTCGTGCCAGACACGTTGGATGTCCGACAGCAGATCCGGGACGTCTTCCAGTTGGCGCGAGGCCTGCGGGCCCTGGTTCCAGTCAGGCCAAGCCACGCCAAATTGCTGCTGGAAGCGCCCGCGGGCCCCGTTGAAAGCCAGCGGGTCACCGCGATGCCGGTACATGTCCATCAAATGAAGGTGCGGCAACGGGCAGTCGCCGAGCGTCACTCGCAGGTGCTCCACCAGAAGCTTCAGCGCCGCATCCTCCTGTCCCAGCACGAGGAAGAATTCCACTCGCTGTTGCAGATCGAGCAACTCGTCGATGGATACGCTCGGCAACTCCGCCGCCTCGGTTCCTGTCTGCGCGCCCGGCGGGTTGACCTGCGCAGCACCCAGGCCTGAGATCGGGGCAAATGCGGGCTGCGGAGTTGGCGAGGCAGCCCTTTCGGGTAACCCTTCAGAGGCACGCGGCAGCGCTGCTTCCTTCGCCCTGTCCGCAGCGGCCTTGACGGCATCCCCGCCGCTGCCCGGCACCAACGCGGCGGCACCGCCCGTCCACCAGGGGGCTGGGCCTCCAGGTGTCTGCAGGCGGCGAATGCGCACGAACAAGAGTACACACAGCCCGCCAAGAGCTGCCACCACGGCGAGAAGCCAGTGAGGTACGCCACCCTGCGAGTCCGCCAGGGCCTGGGTCAAGCGCGCCACGGCCTCACGGTTGGCCTGCGCCTCCTGACGAAGGGCCTCGATGCTCTTCTGCATGTCCGCGGCGCGGGCCTGCGCCGCAGATGCCGAAGCGCGCGCCGCACTGGCTGCCTCCTGCGCTGACGCCAACGCGTCGGCGAGCTCGGCCCCCCGGACTGAGCCGGTGCTCCGCGCCAGCACGGTGGGGGCATCAAGCTGCAACTTCGAACGAGCCGCGCGTGTTGCGCCCTGTTGAACCGCCAAACGGTCGCCACTGGCTGAGGGTGCAGCAGGCCGCGACCCACGAGGGGGCGCGCCCTGGGCGGCTCTGCCTGCGCGGGGCGCGCGCGAGACGGGCGGGGCCGAAGGCGCCGCGGGGACGGCTGCAGAACCGGGCCGGTCTGCCGCAGACGGCGGCGCTGGCATCGCGACCGCCGACGTCACGGGAATGATGGCCTGTAACGACTCAGCCTGCGGCAAGGCCAGAGCCGCCAGATGTCCAGGTGGATCCGCAAAGAGCGTGAACCGGCGCGAAACACTGGAGGCGCAACCCGCGGAGAGCGTGACCGTCACCACGGGCTCGTCGATGACCACCGACGTCCTGACCCGGACCGCCGTTCCGCCGGGAGACGCCTCCAGCGAGACGTACACGACCGATCGGGGCACCGGGATGTCACCGGACGAAACCTCGGCCGACAGGCACTCAGGCGCGGGCTCCGATGGGTCCAGCCTCAGTTCGACGCTGAAATCCAGCGGCTGGCCCAGGACAGCGCTGGGCTGGGCCCTTCCGAAACCCCACGCATGGGCGTCTCCCAAGCCCACCAACAAACCTGCAGCGGACAGGATGAACGGCACGAATCGCTTGAAGGGCGAGGATATGAAAAGTGAAAGCATACAGGGTAAAGAATACCTCCCAAACTTTAGCATGGTGAGGCGCGCCTCTTGCCCCGACAATCCATCATCGCGGGAGTCGGCGATCCACCGCCGCCGCGCAGACCCAAGACCCCACATGGAACAGTTTTCCGGTACGCGCCCGCCCGCAGCCAGCCACGCCTTCGACACCGCCGCACTGGACCGGTGGCTGCACGAGCGGCTTCCAGGCTACGAAGGACCGCTGCAGGTCCTGCAATTCAAGGGCGGGCAGTCCAACCCCACCTACCTGTTGACCACGCCCGGCGCTTCGTACGTGATGCGCACCAAGCCCGGACCCGTGGCCCGGCTCCTGCCGTCAGCCCACGCCATCGAGCGGGAGTTCCGGGTGATGCAGGCGCTGCACGGGACCGATGTGCCCGTGGCCCGGATGCTGTTGTTGTGCGAGGACGAGTCGGTGATCGGCCGGGCCTTCTATCTGATGGAGCATGTGCAAGGACGGGTGCTGTGGGACCAGGCCCTGCCGGGCATGGAACCCGCAACCCGCGGAGCCATCTACGGCGAGATGAACCGGGTGATCGCCAGCCTGCACCGCCTGCAGCCCCAGGCCCTGGGCCTGGCCGGCTTCGGCAAGCCCGGCAACTATTTCGAGCGCCAGATTGCGCGCTGGTCGCGCCAGTACGCCGCCTCCGTGACCGAGCCCATCCCCGAGATGGATCGCCTGATCGAATGGCTGCCCGCCCACATTCCCGACGGCGCAAGAGACGAGCGCGAGGTCTCCGTCGTCCATGGTGACTTCCGCCTGGACAACATGATCTTCCATCCGACAGAGCCCCGCGTGCTGGCCGTGCTGGACTGGGAACTGTCCACGCTGGGGCATCCGCTGGCGGACTTCAGCTACCACTGCATGGCCTGGCACATTCCCCATGCCATGGGCCGGGGCATCGGCGGCCTGGACCCGCAGGCCCTGGGCATACCAGCCGAGGCGGCGTACCTGCAACGCTACTGCGAACGAACCGGCAGAACCGACACCGACACCCTTGCGCAGGACTGGAACTTCTACCTGGCCTACAACCTGTTTCGCATCGCGGCCATCCTGCAAGGTATCGCCAAGCGCGTGGTGGACGGCACGGCAGCCAGCGCGCAGGCCCGCGAGGCCGGGGCATCCGCCCGGCCCCTGGCCGAGCTGGGCTGGTCATTCGCAAGACGCCACTGAACCTGAAACAAGAGGTGAACCATGGACTTTGATTACTCTGCCAAGACGAAGGAACTGCAGGCACGCCTGCGCAGCTTCATGGAGCGCCATGTCTATCCCGCCGAGGAGCGCTGGTGGTCCGAACTGGAGGACAACACGCAATCGGGCAAGCGCTGGTCGCCGCTGCGCGTGATCGAGGATCTCAAGCCGGTGGCCCGCGCCGAGGGCCTGTGGAATCTGTTCCTGCCCGAGAGCGAGCGCGGCGCCGGTCTGAGCAACCAGGAGTACGCACCCCTGGCCGAGATCATGGGCGCGGTGCCCTGGGCCAGCGAGGTCTTCAACTGTTCGGCGCCGGACACCGGCAACATGGAGGTGCTGGTGCGCTACGGCACGCCCGAGCACCAGAAGGCCTGGCTGGAGCCGTTGCTGGCTGGGGAGATCCGCAGCGCCTTTGCCATGACCGAGCCGGCCGTGGCGTCTTCCGACGCCACCAACATCGAGGCCCGCATCCGGCCCGATGGGGACGAGTACGTCATCAACGGCCGCAAGTGGTGGACCAGCGGCGCGGGCGACCCGCGCTGCAAGATCATGATCTTCATGGGCAAGACGGACCCGCAGGCGCCCCGGCATTCACAGCAGTCCATGATCCTGGTGCCCATGGACACCCCGGGCGTCAAGGTGCTTCGGCCCTTGCAGGTCATGGGGTACGACGATGCGCCGCACGGTCACATGGAGATCGATTTCCAGAATGTGCGGGTGCCGGCTTCGAACATGCTGTTGGGTGAAGGCCGGGGCTTCGAGATCGCCCAGGGCCGGCTGGGCCCGGGCCGGATTCACCACTGCATGCGCCTCATCGGCCTGGCCGAGCGATCCCTCGCGCTGATGTGCAAACGGGCCACCGCCCGAGTGGCCTTCGGCAAGACCGTGGCCCAGCAGACCGTGACACAGGAGCGCATTGCCGAGGCCCGCTGCATGATCGAGCAGGCCCGCCTGCTGACGCTCAAGGCCGCCTGGATGATGGACGTGGCCGGCAACAAGGCGGCCAAGGCCGAGATCGCCATGATCAAGGTGGTGGCGCCCAACATGGCGCTCAAGGTCATCGACTGGGCCATGCAGGTGCATGGCGGCGCCGGCATGAGCCAGGACTTCCCCCTGGCCTACTTCTTCGCCCAGGCCCGCACGCTGCGTTTCGCCGACGGCCCGGACGAGGTGCACCGCAACGCCATCGCCAAGATCGAGCTCGGCCGCCACGCGGCCTGAGCGCGGGCCGCGCCGCGAAAGGCTACTTGAAGTCGCCGCCGACGGCGGTGACGAAGGTCTCGGGCTTGAGATGCCGCCGCAGCGCGGCATTCACCTGCTCCTTGGTCAAGGCCTGCAAGGCGCTGAACAGGCGGGCGGTGTGGTCCATCGTGCGGCCGAGTTCCAGGTGCGATGACAACAGGCCGGACAGGGCGTCGTCCTGCGCCAGCGCCAAGCGCCGCAGGTTCAACAGGCCGGTCTTGCCCTCGGCCAGTTCCCGGTCGGTGAAGCCGTCTTTGAGGGCCCGGTCCACTTCCTCGCGGAAGGCCTTCTCCACGGCGTCGCGGTTGGCTGGGGCGAAGATGGCGCTGGCCTGCCAGATGGACGCCTGCTCGTGCGGGTTCCAGGCGATGCCGCTGCGCACGTCGTAGGACAGCCCGCCCTTCTCACGGATGCGCACCCACAGCCGCGAGTTCCCACCCTGGCCCAGCAGGTAGTTGGCGAGCAACAGGGCCGGGTAGTCCGGGTCTCGGTCGGTCAGGGCCAGGGGCTGGCGCACCAGCAGCGTGGCGTTCTGCTTGTCGGGCGTGGCAAACACCATCCGCGTGGGGGCCCCCGCCCACAGCGGCTGCGGCACTCGCTCAGGTGCAGTGACGGCGCGCCAGCCGCCGAAGGACTTCTCCAGCGCGGCCTTGACGGGCTCGATCTCGAAGTCACCGACCGCGGAGAACCGGGCCTGCCCGGCCCCCAGCAGCCGGGCATGGAAGTCCTTGACGCCTTCCACCGACACGGCCTGCAGGTCCTGGGTGATCTCATCGAAAGTGCGCCCGTGCCGGATATCGCCGCGCGCATACGGGTTGCCGTGTCGTTCCAGCGCGTTGGCCACGATGGCCTCGGGCTCCTTGCGGGCCTGCTCCAGGCCCGTCAGGGCCTGACGTTTGAGCTCTTCCAGCACCGAGGGCTCCAGCCGGGGCTCGCGCAGGAGCTGCCCCACCAGATCCAGCACGGCCGGCAGGGTGTCGCGCCGGGCCTGGAGGCGCGCCGTGAGCACGCCCTGCCGGAAACCGAAGGCCAGCTCGGCCCTCAGCTCGTCCAGCCGGTCCTGCACCTGCTGGCGCGACAGGGTGCGCGAGCCCTTGTCCAGCAAGGCCGTCAGCACATCTGCCGTGGCGGACATGCCGCGCAGGCTGGCCTCGTCGCCCACGCGCAGTTGCAGCGTGGCACGCACGACCGAGCCCCGGGTGGACTTGGCCAGCAGGGCGAACTGCAGGCCGTCGGCCGTACCCGCCGCCCCGATGCGGCCCCGCACCGTGCGGCGCTCGATCTCCTGCGGCGTGGCGCTGAAGGCCTCGGCCGTGCCGGCGGCCTGCTGCGGCTTGAAACCACGCATCTGCTCGGCCACGTCGACGCTGGCCGGCGCGGGGGCGCGCACGGGCTTGTCCACCGGCACGAACACCCCCAGGGTGCGGTTGGCCTGGACCAGGCGCTCCTGGGCAAAACGCTGCACAGCGGCCAGGGGCAGATCGCGCACGCGGTCGCGCAACAGGAAGAACATGCGCCAATCGCCCAGCGACACCGACTCGGACAAGGCCACGCCCACCTGTTCGGGGTCGGCGTAGATCTGGTCCCAGTTCTTGAGCCAGCGCACCCGGGCACGCTCCAGTTCGGCCGCCGTGATGGGCTCGGCACTCACCGACTCCAGCGTGTGCAGCAGGGCCTGGCGGGCGGCAGCGACATCTTGCCCGGGTGCCAGATCGGCCCCGAAGGTGATGAAGCCCGGGTCATGCAGCGCCGGCGTCCAGCTCCAGGTGGACGCTGCCAGCTGCCTTTCAGTCAATTGCCGGTGCAGCCGCCCGGCCGGGGCCTCGCCCATCACCAGGGCCAGCAACTCGGCGGCGGCATGGTCAGGGTGGGCACCGGGCACCGTGTGGTAAGCGGCGATGAGGGCTGACGCACCGCCGGCGCGGCGCAGGGTCAGTTCGCGCTCGCCGTCCTGCACCGGGTCCAGCGTGTACAGGCGCGGCAGGGGCTGCGTCGGGCGGGCCAGCGGACCGAAGTGCCGGGCCACCAGGCGCTGCACCTGCGCCGGATCGAACTTGCCCGAGACGATGAGCGTGGCGTTGTCCGGACGGTACCAGGTGCGGTAGAAGGCCTGCAGGCGGGCGATGTCCACCTGCTCCACGTCGGTGCGGGCGCCGATGGTGGACTTGCCGTAGTTGTGCCAGGCGTACATGGCCGAGAGCGTCTTCTCGAACAGCATGCGCCCGGGGTTGTTCTCGCCCATCTCCATCTCGTTGCGCACCACCGTCATCTCGGTGTCCAGGTCCTTGCGCGCGATGAAGCTGTTGACCATGGCGTCCGCCAGCCAGTCCAGGTACCAGTCCAGGTTGGAATCCGAGGCTGCAAAGCTGGCGAAGTAGTTGGTCCGGTCCAGCCAGGTGCTGCCGTTGGAGCGCAGCCCGCGCTTGCTGAACTCTGCCCAGGCCGTGGGGTGGCGCTTGGAGCCCTTGAACAGCAGGTGCTCCAGCAGATGGGCCATGCCCGTCTCGCCATAGTTTTCGTGCCGACTGCCCACCTTGAGCGTGAGGTTCACGGTGGTGCTGGGCTTGGAGTCGTCCGGCGCCAGCAGCACCTGCAGCCCGTTGGGCAGCGTGTACTCGGTGATGCCCTCGACACTGCGCACCTGCTTGAGCAGGGGCGACGCGGACAGTGCTGACGCCTTGCCGGGGCCGTGAGGCGCGGCCCCGGCAGCGGGCGGCGTGCCACCGCTGTGCGAGGCTGTCAAACTGGGCTGGCACCAGGCGAGACTGGCACTCAGCAGCGAGGCCACGAAGAAGCACGTACGGATCAGACAGAGCGACATGGTGCGGGGCTCGGTTCGAGTGCCGCCAGTTGGCCTGCCCGGAGGGACTCGAACCCCCGACCTGCTGCTTAGAAGGCAGCTGCTCTATCCAGTTGAGCTACGGGCAGAGCGTGGCAGAGGTGCCAGGCTGGAGATGGTCGGGGTGAGATGATTCGAACATCCGACCCACTGCTCCCAAAGCAGTTGCGCTACCAGGCTGCGCTACACCCCGACGAGACGATGATTGTAGCGATCGCGCCTGAGGCGCCTCAGGCACGCCGCGTCAACGCCCCTGGGCCACGGCCGCCTGGCGAATGGCCGTCAAGGTGGTGCGGCTGGTGATGACATCGGCCGAGAGCTTGAGGTGCAGCAAGGTGGGCCGCCCGGAGGCGAGCGCGCGGGCGAAGGCGGGCTCGAAATCGGCCGTGGCCTCCACCCGCTCGGCCTGCCAGCCGTAGGCCCGGGCCAGGGCGGCGAAGTCAGGGTTGAACAGGTCGCTGCCGCTGACGCGGCCGGGGTACTCGCGTTCCTGGTGCATGCGGATGGTGCCGTAGGTGCCGTTGTCCACCACGATGCTGATGAGCCGCCCTGCCCCGTAGCCGGTGGCCGTGGCCATCTCCTGGCCGGTCATCAGCAGGTCGCCATCGCCGGCCACGTTGATGGCCATGCGCTGCGGCTGCAGCAGCGAGGCGGCCACCGCCGCCGGCAGCCCGTAGCCCATGGCGCCGGAGGTGCAGGCCAGCTGCGAGCGGCCGTGCTGCTGCAGGCCGGGATAGGCCACGAAGCGGTGCAGCCAGC
>JBMLPD010000626.1:0-2371 GCA_049242285.1 Rubrivivax sp. | reverse complement strand
GCGTCACCCATGGCGTGCGCCCCGGGCGTCTGCGCCATGGGTTCGGCCACCAGCACCGTGCCGCCCGAGGGCAAGGCGGCCCGTGCCGCCTTCAGGATAGCCAGGGCATGTTCATCGTCGTGATCGAACAACACCCGCACCAGGGTGACCAGGTCCGCGCCCTGCGGCAGCGGGTCTTCGAAGAAACTGCCGCCGAAGGTCTGCACGCGGTCGGCCAGCCCCAGGCTCGCCAAGCGTTGCCGTGCCAGCGCCGCCACGGGCGGCAGGTCGAACAGCATCAGTTCCAGGCCCGGGGCGCGCTGCGCCAAGGCGCTGACAAAGCGCCCCTCGCCGCCGCCCACGTCCAGCACGCGGCGGTGACGGTGAAAGCCCCAGGCGTCGAGCACTTCGTCGATCACCATGGGTTGGGAGGCCGTCATCAGCGCCGAGTACTCGGCCACGCGCTGCTCGGGCAACGTGTCCGAGGTGGGATAGGCGGCGTACGGCCAGTAGGCCGACATGGCCGAGCCCGCGCCCTCGTCGCGCAGCAGCGCCACGGGGTCGCGCAGGTCGGCATACAGCGCCGCGTGGTGCTCGATCATGGCCTTCAGCCCGGCGTTGCCCACCAAGGGCGCCCCCAGCGGGCCCAAGCCGTAGCGTCCTGCGCTGCGCCGCTCCAGCAAGCGGATGGACACCGCCGCATCCAGCAGGCGCTGCATGGCACGCACCGACAGCGCCCCGCGCCGTGCGAGTTCGTCCACGGTCTGCGGGCCGCTGCGCGACAGATGCTCGAAGAGATCCAGCCGCACGCAGGCGGCCAGCACCTGGGTGTAGACGAAACCGGCCACCAGGTCGAAGAGCTCTGCGGCCCGGCGCCGCGCGATGGGCCGCGTCAGCCAGAAGCCGGCCGCCCAGCGCTGGAAGCGGTGACTGGCCACCAGCCGGTCGCGCCAGGCGGCCAAGGTGTCACGCCAGCTCATGCCGCGCCCCGGGCCCGGGCCCGGTGAAGGTGCATCGCCGGGCCTGTGGCCCAGTGGCGGTGCGGCATCGGAAGAGAGCTGTGACACGCCAAACCCTCCACGCTCAGGCCGCGGCGCGCAGGGGCGCCGCCAGATGGGTGGGCACCAGGCGCTCGGACTCGCTGCGCACCAGGGCGCGCAGCATGGGGGCGCCGCGGCACTCGGGCACGGCCTCCACGGCGTTGCGTACCAGCTGATCGAAGTGCCGCATGGCCGCGGGCAGGCCGCGCTCGCGCGCCACGCTGGGGCGGCCCAGCGCCGCATCCCGGCCTATCGGCTTGCCCAGTTGTTGAGCGTCCGACACGACATCGCGGATGTCGTCGGCAGATTGGTAGGCCTCGCCCAGCCACTCGCCCAGCCCGCGCCAGGCCTCGGCGTCGCCGCCGGCGGCCTGCGCACCCGCCACCGTGGCAGCGGCGAAGAGCGAACCGGTCTTCTCCCGGTGGTACTGGCTGACGGACACCCGGGATTCGCACTCCCAGGCCTGCCCGGCCACGATGCCCCCGGGCATGCCCACCGAGCCGGCGATGGTGGTCAGCAGAGGCACCAGGCGGTCCGGCGCCTGCGCGCCAGCGCGGGCCAGCACCTGGAAAGCCACCACGATCAGGCCGTCACCTGCCAGCACCGCCAGACGCTCGCCAAAGGCGCTGTGCACCGAGGGCTGGCCACGCCGCACGGGCGCGTCATCAAAGCAGGGCAGGTCGTCGTGCACCAGCGAGGCACAGTGCAGCAACTCGATGGCCGTGGCCGCCGCGTCCGACAAGGCCGGCTGGTCATCCCCACAGGCCCGGGCCACCGCCAGGCACAGCTGGGGGCGTATCCTCGCGCCGCCCGGGAACACGGCATGCCGCACCGCGGCCGTCAGCTGGGGTGGGCAACCCGCCCCCCCGGCCTGGGCCAAGGCAGCCCCCAGGGCATTCTCAATTCGGGCGTTCGAGGCCATCGGCAGTCTCCCTGGACTGGGGCGCATGCCGATATGTCATGCAAACCTGTCAATCCGTGATGTCAATCAGGATAGACACTCTGCGCTTCGGCGTCAATCAGGGGAGTCCTGCGCGGCCTGGGCGGCGGTGGGTCGCTGGTCGCTTGTCCGGCGTCAGAGCCTTGCTACGCCCCAGCCGGGCCCCGCAGTCAGTCCGCCTGCTTCCTCAGAAACGCCGGGATCTCGATCTGATCCACAGGCAGCTCGGTTCTCTGCCCGCCCGGCCCAGTCAGCTGACGCGGCGGCGGCAGTTCGGGCAGCACAAGCACCAACGCCTTGCACATCGTCAGAACGTGGCCCACTGGATTGCGACGCCTCCAGAGCACGCAGCCCTTTCGCAACTCCGGCGAGCCGAAGCTGTCAGGCCACGTCGGCGTGAATGGCCAGAGTT
>JBMLPD010000625.1:0-19191 GCA_049242285.1 Rubrivivax sp. | reverse complement strand
CGCAGGTCCTTGAACTGCAGGTAGTGCTTCATGAGGGAGTGTCCCGGCTTCATGCCGCAGGCTCGGCCAGGAAGGCCTTCACGAGCGGGCTGAGGAGGGCCACGATCTGGTCGGCTTCATCGGCCGAGAGGATCAGCGGCGGCACCAGGCGGATCACGCGGTCGGCGGTGACGCTGATCATGAGGCCGGCCTCGGCCGCACGCCCCAGCAGCACGCCGCAAGGCCTGTCCAGTTCGATGCCCAGCATCAAGCCGGCCCCTCGAATCTCTTTCACGCCGGGCAACGAACCCAGTTCCCGCTCCAGGCCGGCTTTCAGGCGCGCACCCACCACGGCAGCGTTTTCCATCACGCCGTCCTCGCGCATGATGCGCAGCGTCTCCACGCCCGCGCGCATGGCCAGCGGGTTGCCGCCAAAGGTGGTGCCGTGGTTGCCCGGGCCCAGCACGCCCGAGGCCTTGGGGCCCGTGACCACGGCGCCGATGGGCACGCCCGAGCCCAGGCCCTTGGCCAGGGGCATCACGTCGGGCACGATGCCGGCCCACTGGTGGGCGAACCACTTGCCCGTGCGACCGATGCCGCACTGCACCTCGTCCAGCATCAGCAGCCAGTTGCGCTCGTCGCAGAGCTTGCGCAAGCCTTGCAGGTACTCCCAGCGCGAGGGGTTGATGCCACCCTCACCCTGGATGGTTTCCAAAAACACGGCCACCACGTTGGGGTTGGCGCGGGCCACCTGCTCTACGGCGTCCAGGTCGTTCAGCGGCACGCGCACGAAACCTTCAACCAGGGGCTCGAAGCCTTTCTGCACCTTGGGGTTGCCCGTGGCCGACAGCGTGGCGATGGATCGTCCGTGGAAGGCTTTCTCGTAGACGATGATCTCGGGCCGCGTGATGCCGCGGTCGTGCCCGTACTTGCGTGCGATCTTGAGCGCGCCCTCGTTGGCCTCCAGACCCGTGGAGCAGAAGAACACGCTGTCCAGACCGGAGAGCTCGCACAACGCGGCCGCGAGTTGCTCCTGCAGCGGCACCTCGTAGTAGTTGCTGCTGTGGATCAGCCTGGCCACCTGGTCCTGCAGGGCGGGCACCAGCTTGGGGTGGCCGTGGCCCAGCGTGTTGACGGCGATCCCGCCCAGTGCATCCAGGTAGCGTCGCCCGTGGGTGTCCCAGACCCAGCAGCCCTTGCCGTGCGTCAGCGCGATCGGCAGGCGGCCGTAGGTGTTCATCACGTGCGGCATGGGCCGGGTGACGGCGGGATCGGCGACGGCGTTCATGGTCTCGGGTCCTCGTGTCAGGCAGTGGCGTGAGCAAAGAAAAAGGGCCGGAGGCAGCTTGCGGCGCTGCCCCGGCCGGGACGGATTCTAGGTTCGGGCAGCGGTGTCAGCACCCGGCCAGCCCGCAGCGGGAAGCTCGGGCGATGCTGCAATGCAACACGCCCCGGGCACAATGGCACCGAGGCTTGCCACGGCGCTGGCGCCCCGTGGGTTGCGGGGCTGTGCCGTCAGACCTGCAACCGCTTGCTGTCAGCCTGTCCGTCTTCATGGAATGAGTTCCCAACGTCAAGTCTTCATCCAGGGCATCACCCGAGAAGGGCGCGCCTTCCGCCCCAGCGACTGGGCCGAGCGTCTGGCCGGTGCCATGTCGTCATTCAGGCCCGGTGGCGGCGTGGGCGGCATCGGGGCCTTCATCGGCTACTCCCCCTACTGCTTTCCCCGGGTGATCGACGGCGTGAAGTGCGTGATCGTCAGCGAGGAGTTGCGGGCCATCGAGCCCATGGCCTGGGACTTCGTCATCAACTTCGCGCGCGACAACGAACTGCAGGTGTTCGAGGCCTGCCTGTTGCCGCAGGTGCCGCCCGCGCCGGGGCCGCCGGTGGGGCCTGCCGGCTGAGGCCGGGGTCGGCGAAGGGCGCAGGCATGAAAAAGGCCCGCGTCCGCGGGCCTTCGGGCGGGTGGACAGTTCGCCGATCTCAGGCAGCCAGCGCCTTGATCTTGGCCGACAGGCGGCTCTTGTGGCGAGCGGCCTTGTTCTTGTGGAAAAGGCCCTTGTCGGCGATGGAGTCGATGACGCCTTGCCCGTTCTTGAACAGGTCAGAGGCCTTGGCCTTGTCGCCGGCCGTCACGGCCTTCTGGATGTTTTTCACCACCGTGCGGAACTGGGACCGCAGTGCCGAGTTGTGCGCGTTCAACTGGACATCCTGGCGCGCACGCTTGCGGCCGGAGGCGATACGAACGGTCTTCTTCTTGGCTTTGGACGAGGTGGCCATGTGTTGCTTGGGCGGCGCCGCCGCGCTCGAGGTTGATCTGCAGATCAGTGGGCGAAGATGCCCAAAGACCGTCGAGTATATCAAGATTCGCTGTCCGCACCCCTGCGCCGCGCTTGGCTGCGCAAGGTGCCCACAGCGGCTGCGCCGGTTGCACCGGGCGCATCTGACCGCGCAGGGGCTGCGCATCTGGCTGCTCAGGGGCTCCCGTAAACTGGGGTACTGCCTCACCGCCGCGGCGCGCGCCCGGCGCAGCCCCCCCGTCATGTCGTGAACCTTCTCAAGGCGGCTTCGGCCGTTTCCCTGTTGACGCTTGCATCGAGGGTGACCGGCCTGGTGCGGGAACAACTCATGGCGGCGGCCTTCGGGGCCAGTGCCGTCACCGACGCTTTCAACGTCGCCTTTCGCATCCCGAACCTGCTGAGACGCCTGTTTGCCGAGGGTGCGTTCTCCCAGGCCTTCGTGCCTCTGCTGGCGGCATCGCGCCAGCGGGACGGTGATGACGCCACCCGGCGTCTGGTGGACGCCGTGGCCAGCGTCCTGTTCTGGGCGCTGTTCGGCACCGTCGCCGTGGGGGTGGTGGGCGCGCCCGTGATCGTCTGGCTGATGGCCTCGGGGCTGGCGGCCTTCGATGAGGCGGTCCTGCTGACGCGGCTGATGTTCCCCTACATCGCCTGCATGTCCCTGGTGGCGCTGGCCGCCGGTGTGCTCAACACCTGGCAGCGGTTTGCCGTGCCGGCCGCCACGCCGGTGCTGTTGAACCTGTCCTGGATTGCGGCTGCATGGTGGGGCGCGCCCTGGTTCCGGTCCCTGGGTTTGCAGCCCATCTATGCCCTGGCTGCCGGCGTCATGATCGGGGGGGTGCTTCAGCTGGCCGTGCAGTGGTACGCCTTGCACCGCCTGGGCATGGCCCCGCGCCTGGCATGGAAGCCGGGCCAAGTTGCCCGGGCCTGGGCCCATCCCGGCGTGGCGCGCATCCTGCGGCAGATGGCTCCGGCGCTGCTGGGGGTGTCCGTGGCGCAGGTGTCCCTGCTGATCAACACCCAGATCGCATCTCACCTGGCAGTGGGGTCGGTATCCTGGTTGAGCTACGCCGACCGGCTGATGGAGTTTCCCACGGGCCTGCTCGGAGTGGCCATGGCCGTGGTGCTGCTGCCGCGCCTGTCGGCAGCGCAGGCCGGCGCCGACGCCGCGGCCTACTCGGCCATGCTGGACTGGGGCCTGCGCATGGTGGTGCTGCTGGCGCTGCCCTGCGCCGCGGCCTTGCTGGTGTTCGCCGAACCGCTGGTGGCCGTGCTGTACCACTATGGCCGCTTCACGGCCCATGACGCAGCCCAGACCGTGCTGGCCCTGCAGGGCTACGGCGTGGGCCTGCTGGGCCTGATTGCCATCAAGGTGCTGGCGCCGGGCTTCTACGCGCGGCAGGACGTGCGCACGCCCGTGCGGATTGCCGTGGTCGTGCTGGTCCTCACGCAGGGGTTGAACGCCGCGTTCGTGCCGTGGATCGGCCATGCCGGGTTGGCGCTGTCCATTGGCCTGGCGGCGATGATCAATGCGGCCTGGTTGCTGATCAGCCTTCTCAGGGCCGGCGTCTACCGTCCCGGCACGGGCTGGGTTGGGTTCCTGCTGCGCGTCACAGTGGCCTGCGGCGTGCTGAGCCTGGGGCTGGATGCCGTGAATGCGCGCAACGATTGGCTCGCCCTGCAGGCCACGCCCTGGGCCCGGGCCCTGTGGCTGGCCCTGGCCGTGGCCGCTTCTGCGGTCGTGTACTTCACCATGTTGCGCATGCTGGGTCTGAAATGGTGGGCCTACATGAGGCGCTCGCCGTGACCCTGCAATAGACTCGCCGAAATGAACGCGATGGTTGAGGGAAATCCGTGAGCAGCGGTGCGCACCTGGAGGTGCCGTCCAACCTGGACTACTTCGCCACGCTGGTGGCCGAGGATCAGGGCTTTCCGCTGCTGGAGGCGGCCATCGCGGTGGGCCAGGCCCGAGACCCGGATCTGGACCCACAGGCCGTGATGGTGGCGCTGGACCGCCTGGGCGCGCGCCTGGCCCGCCGAATTCCCTCTGACGCGGTGCCCCTGCAGCGCCTGCGCTGGCTCAACCGCTATTTCTTTGACGAACTGGCCTTCGGTGGGAACGTCAATGACTACCACGCTGCCGACAACAGTTACCTCCACTGCGTGCTGGATTCGCGCCGGGGCATCCCCATCACCCTGGCGCTGCTGTACATCGAGCTGGCCGGACACGCCGGCCTGAAGGCCCGCGGCATCGGCTTCCCCGGCCACTTCCTCGTCAAGCTGCGCCTGCCGCGCGGCGAGGTCGTGATCGACCCTTTCACGGGACAGTCGCTGTCCCGGGAGGACCTGGAAGAGCGGCTGGGCCCGTACCTTCGCCACCGCGGCCTGCTGGGCGAGTTCGAGGTGCCGCTGGGGCTGTTCCTGCAGGAGGCCACGCCCCGGGAGTTCCTGGCGCGGCTGCTGCGCAACCTGAAGGAGATCCACCTCTGCGCCGAGGACTGGCCGGCCCTGTTGCAGGTGCAGGAGCGGCTGGTTCGCCTGATGCCGCTGGCCTGGCAGGAGCACCGCGATCGCGGGCTGGCCTATGCTGAACTTGGCATGGACGAGCTGGCGCTGGCCGATCTGCAGACCTACCTGGAGCATTGCGCCGAGGCCGAGGATGCCCCGGCGCTGCGTGAGCGCATGGCCCGCATGGGGCCCGCGGGCACAGGGCGGTGGACCCCATGAACCTGCAACCTGCCCAACGCCGGCTCTTGGGGTGGCTGGCCATCGGTCTGGCCGGCCTGGCCCTGCTGTGGCTGCTGGCCCCGGTGCTCACACCGTTCCTGATCGGTGCGATCCTGGCCTACGCGCTGCATCCCGCCGTGGAGAGGCTGGCGGCCCGGCGCGTGCCGCGGCTGCTGGCCGTCCTCGTCGTCGAGGTGGCCCTGGTGCTGGCGCTGCTGGCCACCGTGCTGCTGATCGTGCCCATCCTGTCCAAGGAGATTCCGCTGCTGCAGGCCCAGATTCCCTTGCTGGCCGAGCGCCTGAATCAGAGCGTGTCGCCCTGGCTCGCACAGCAGGGCATCCATGTGGCGCTGGATGTGCCCAGCATCAAGGCTTTCGTGCTGAAGTACCTCAACGCCAATGCCGAAGAGGGGCTGGCCGCACTGCTGAGTTCTGCGCGCATCGGTGGCAATGTGGCGCTGACCATTGCCGGCAACCTGGTGCTGATTCCAGTGGTGCTGTTCTATCTGCTGATGGATTGGCCCCGCATCGTCTCGCGCGTGCAGGGGCTCATCCCGCCCCGGCAGGCCGCTGCCGTGAATGCCTTCTTCGAAGAGTGCGATGTGCTGCTCGGGCAGTACCTGCGTGGCCAACTGCTGGTGATGCTGGTGCTGGCGATCTATTACGCGGTGGGCCTGTGGCTGTTCGGTTTCGACCTCGCCTTGCCGGTGGGTGTGTTCACCGGCCTGGCCATCTTCATTCCCTACCTGGGTTTCGGGCTCGGCCTCGTGCTGGCCCTGATGGCCGGGATGCTGCAGTTCGCCAGCCTGCACGGTCTGGTGGCGGTGGCGGTGGTGTACGGCGTGGGGCAGGTGCTGGAGAGTCTGCTGCTGACCCCGCGACTGGTGGGCGAGCGCATCGGCCTGAGCCCGGTGGCCGTCATCTTTGCGTTGCTGGCCTTTGGGCATCTGTTCGGGTTCGTGGGGGTGCTGGTGGCCTTGCCGCTCAGTGCGGTGGCACTGGTGGCCCTGAAGCGCCTGCATTCGGCCTACCTGGCCAGCCGGCTGTTCACCGGATGAGGCAGGTCCCGTTACCTCTGTTCCCGCAGCCGCAGGCGAGTTTCGAGTCCTTCGTGGCCGGGGTCAACGGGCTGCTGCTGTCGCAGCTGCGTGCGGCGGTGCCGCCGCGCTCGCCGCTGTACCTGTGGGGTCCCGGTGGCAGCGGCAAGACCCACCTGCTGCAGGCGCTGGGCCTGGCCTGCACCCAGTCGGGCGCCCGCGTGGCGTCCTTCCACAACGATGTGCCCGGCCCCTGGGGCTTCGATGAAGGTCTTGGCCTGGTGATCCTGGACGATGTTCACCTGCTCGAGCCGCAGGCCCAGCGCGCCGCCTTCGCCCTGCTGGTGGAGGCGCAGTCGCACGGCGTTCCCTGGGCCGCGGCAGGGCCGGTGCCGCCCGTGGACCTGCCCCTGCGCGACGACCTGCGCAGCCGGCTCGGATGGGGACAGGTCCATGCGGTCCAGCCGCTGCCGGAAGCCGAGACCCGCCTGGCCCTGCGCACCGAGGCAGGCCGGCGTGGCATCTTCCTGAGCAACGAGGTGATCGACTACCTGTTGAGCCGCTTTGCCCGCGATCTGGGCCACCTCATGCAGCTGCTCGATCGGCTGGACGTCTATGCGCTGTCCCATGCCCGGGCAGTTACCGTGCCCTTGCTCAGGCAGATGCTGGCCGAAAGCCCCATACCCCCCGGACAGGAACTCCAGGCAGGCCTGGAGCTGGACGCATGAGACTGACCCTGTTCGATCTGGACGGCACGTTGCTGCCCACCGATTCCGACCACGCCTTTGGCGCGTTCATGGTGAGCCTGGGCTGGGCCGATGCCCGGGAGCACGCGCGCCGCAACGACCAGTTCTTCCAGGACTACCAGGCCGGCCGCCTGGACGTCCACGCCTACATCGACTTCGCCACCGCCGCCTGGCGGCATCGCGAAGCCCCGGAGCTTGGGCGCATGTCCGAGCGGTTCATGCGCGAGGTCATCGCGCCGCAGGTGCGCGAGCCCGCCCTCGCGCTGGTGGCCCGGCATCGTCAGCGCGGCGACCGCCTGGCCATCGTGACGGCCACCAATGAGTTCATCACCGGCCCGATCGCGCAGGCCTTTGGCATCGACACGCTGATCGCCACCGAACTGGAGCGCGACGCCCAGGGCCGGGTGACCGGCCGGATACGCGGCACGCCCTGCCTTCGGGAAGGCAAAATCGAACGCGTGGGTCAGTGGCTTGCACAGCAGGGAACCCGGCTGGAGGCGTTCGAGGAAGTCACGTTCTACAGCGATTCCACCAACGATCTGCCCTTGCTCGAGATCGTCACCCACCCGGTGGCCACCAATCCGGCGCCTGACCTGGCCAAGATCGCAGCCGATCGGGGCTGGACCGTCCTGAACCTCTTCGAATGATCAAGAAACTCATCCATCGGCTGCTGGGCAAGCCCAGTCCGCCCACCGAACCCGTGCTGAAGGCGACCCCGCTGGGTCAACGGGTGGAGATCGGCGCGGCGCAGCACGGCATCGACCCCGACCTGCTGGACGACCATGCCGTGCGGGTGGTGAGCACGCTGCAGGGGGCGGGCCATGAGGCCTACGTCGTGGGCGGCGCGGTGCGGGATCTCCTGGTGGGGCGGCGCCCCAAGGACTTCGACGTCGCCACCAACGCCACGCCCGAACAGGTCAAGGCGCTGTTCCGCCGGGCCTTCATCATCGGGCGACGCTTTCGCATCGTGCACGTGGTGTTTGGTCGCGGGCGCGAGCATGAGGTCATCGAGGTCTCCACCTTCCGGGCTCTGCTGGCGGCCGAGGCTGCCGAGCAGGTGGGGGGCAATGAGAAGACCTCGCGCGCCGAACTGGCGGGCAAGACGCACGTGGTGGATGCCAGCGGGCGGGTGCTGCGCGACAACGTCTGGGGCCCGCAGATCGAGGATGCGGCGCGGCGCGACTTCACCGTCAATGCCATGTACTACGACCCGGTCACCCGCACAGTGGTGGACTACCACGGCGGCTTCGCCGACGTCCGGAGCCGGGTGCTGCGCATGATCGGTGACCCCGTGACCCGCTACCGCGAAGACCCGGTGCGGCTGCTGCGCGTGGCCCGCTTCGTGGCCAAGCTCGGCTTCACCATCGAGCCCAAGACGCTCAAGCCGGTGCAGTCCATGGCGGCGAGCCTGGCCCAGGTGCCCGGCTCGCGCCTGTTTGACGAGATGATCAAGCTGCTGCAGACGGGCCACGCCGTGGCCAGCCTGGAGGTGCTGCAGCGCCTGGGCCTGGTCAGCGGCGTGTTTCCGGTGCTGGAGGCCGCGCTGGACGGCGCTGCACAGGACCCGCGCCGCAAACAGTTCATCGAACTGGCCCTGCAGGACACCGACCGCCGCGTGGGCGAAGGCAAGCCGGTGGCGCCCAGTTTCCTGCTCGCCTGCCTGCTGTGGCACGAGGTGCTGGGGCGCTGGACGGCGCTGAAAGAGGGCGGCGAGTCGCCCTTCCCGGCTTTGCAGCAGGCCATCGATGCCGTATTCGAGGCCCGCATTGGCGACATCTCCGGCCGCGGCAAGCTCGCCGCCGACATGCGCGAGATCTGGCAGATGCAGCCCCGCCTGGAGCGCCGAACGGTCTCGTCCGCGCCCGCCATGATCGAGCAGCCCCGCTTCCGTGCCGGGTTCGACTTCCTGCGCCTGCGCGCCGATGTGGACGAGCTGCCGCAGGAGCTGGCCGAGTGGTGGGAAGACTATTCGCTGGGCACCGAGGAAGAGCGTGAGGCCTTGCTGCAGGTTCTGAAGACCACGCAGAAGCGGCGCGTGACCCCTGTACGTTCGCGCACTGCCGCATCCCGAGAGGCCGCGCCCGCCGCCGTACCCTCCACGGCGCTGGAGCCTCCTGCTGCCGAAGCCGCCGATGCTGAAGCGGGGGACACGCCGGAGCCTCGCCGCCGCCGTCGTCGTCGTCGCGGGGGCCGTTCGGCTGGCGCAGGTGAGGGTGGAGGCTCTGGCGCAGGCCCGTCCGGCAGTTCCGGCGCCACGTCAGTCGACTGAGGCCGTGCCCCCGTCCTTCTGGTCGGTGCCCGTGCAGACCTTCGGCCCGTTGTTGCCGTTCGACATCTGCATCTTCCGGGCGGCCTGACCTCGTGTCCGGGGCCTAGGGTCTGGCCGGTATCGAGGTGGCGGCACGGCCGTGACGCGCCGGGTCCAGGTTCCACTCGAACAATTTCTGGATGCTGAAGGCCACCGTGCCCATCAGCACGGCCGCACCCACCATCAGCGCGGCGATGACACCCAGCACCGGAGCCCAGGCCGTCCGCACGCCGGGCTGGCCGGGGTTGTGTCGGGCGTCCCACTTCTCGTCGGGCGTCAGTCCGTACAGGATGGCGCACAACATGCCCATGGCGATCATCAGGCCGAGCAGGGGGATGAGCAGCCAGGCCACGGTGTCGTCCTGGCCGAATTGGCGCATGCGGATCACGCCTGCCCAACCCAGCGCGGTAGGCGCCAGGTGCAGCCACCCCAGGGCGTCGGACGGGCCCTTCAGGTACAGGCGATGCAGCCCGAGGGTGCCGCCCAGCACGGCCAGCCAGGTGGCCAGGGTCTTGGAGCGGTAGCGCGCGGGCGAGGCAAGCATGGTGCGGTCTGGATCCGATGGGGTGTTGTCGCGCAGGGGCCGCACCCGCTTGCGGTGTGCACAGCCGCGAATCGCCGGACAGGGCGATGCACCGACTATAATGCGCGGTTTTCGGCGGCGGCCCCTGACAGGGCGTATCTACGACGCCGATCCCGGCTCCATGTCCGCCCGATGGCGGGCCCGGCGCCACCCCGATTGCCAGCCCCTGCGTGTCTCCTGGTGCGGCGGTCACCGACGATTCGAGAAACACTCGAGAAAAGGCAGTTCAACATGGTCGTGATCCGGCTTGCTCGTGGCGGCGCCAAGGGCCGTCCCTTCTACAACATCGTGGTGGCCGATGCGCGTGAGCGCCGTGACGGCCGCTTCATCGAGCGCGTAGGCTTTTACAACCCGATGGCCGCCGGCGCTGAGCAACCCCTTCGCGTGGCACTGGACCGTGTGACCTACTGGTCGGGCGTGGGTGCCAGGCTCTCGCCCACCGTGGCACGTCTGGTCGACCAAGCCCGCAAGGCGGCCTGACGGCCGGCCCTGCCGCCCCTGTCGAGGCGGGTCTGAGTCTGCGCCCACCCGTGAGCCCGCATGGATCTCCCGTTTCCTGACGATGCGGTGGAGGTCGGTCGCGTGGCCGGGGCCTGGGGAGTCAAAGGCTGGATCAAGGTCCAGCCTTTTTCATTGGATCCGCAGGCGCTGTTCTCCACCAGGCGCTGGTTCCTGCGGGCGCCCTCGGGCGCGTCCGCAGTGACGCTGTCTGCCTGTGCGGCGCATCCTGTCCTGATGCTGACCCACGCCAAGGAGCAGGGCGGGGCCGTGGTGGCCTGCGCACAGGGGCTGGAAGCCCGCGACGCCGCCGAGGCGCTGCGGGGCGCCCGGGTGTACGTGTCGCGTGCCAGCTTTCCCACGGCAGCTCAGGACGAGTTCTACTGGGTGGACCTCATCGGCCTGACGGTGGTGAACCGGCAGGGCGTCGTGCTGGGCGAGGTGGTCGGCTTGATGGAAACCGGCGCCCATGACGTGCTCAGGGTGCAAGCTTCCGGCGGCGGCGCGGCGCAACCGCCGGAGTGCCTCATCCCCTTCGTTGCCGCCTACGTGGACGACGTGGACCAGGCGCAGCGCCGCATCACTGTGGACTGGGGTCTGGATTACTGACCACGTCGCCATGCGCTTTGACGTCGTCACCCTGTTTCCGGAACTGTTCGCGCCGCATCTCGTGCACGGCATCACGCGACGCGCGTTCGCGTCCGGCCGGGTGCAGGTGCGCCTGTGGCCCTTGCGTGACTTTGCGCTGGACACCTACCGACGCGTGGACGATCGGCCCTATGGCGGCGGCCCCGGCATGGTGATGCTGGCCGAACCGCTGGAAAGAGCCCTGGAGGCGGTCAGGGCCGAACGTGGCGAGGCTGCCCCTGTGCTGCACTTCACGCCGTCGGGACGTCGGCTGGACCAGTCGCAGGTGTCGTCTCTGGCGCAAGGGCCGGGAGCCATCATGATCTGCGGGCGTTACGAAGGCGTGGACCAGCGCGTCATCGACCGGCACGTGACCCTGGAGCTCAGTCTGGGCGATTTTGTCCTGTCGGGCGGGGAGTTGCCGGCCCTGGTGCTGCTGGACGCCGTGGCGCGACTTCAGGAAGGCGTCTTGCAGGCGCCTTCCCACCAGCAGGACAGCTTCTCCGACGGGCTGCTGGAAGGGCCCAGCTACAGCCGCCCCGAGGTGCTGGCCGATGGGCGGGCGGTGCCGGGTGCGCTGCTGTCGGGCCATCATGGCGACATTGCACGCTGGAAACGCCAGCGCTCCCTGGAGTGGACCGCCCGGCGCCGCCCGGACCTCATCGAGGCTGCGCGCGACGCTGGCCGTTTGAGCTTGGAGGACGAGCAGTTCATCGCTGGGCTCGGCCTATAATGTTCGGCTTTGCGATCCTCTGACGGGTTGCGGACAGGCGCTCATGGGCTGCCTCCCGCTGCTTGAGGCGCTGTCGGCTGGTGCGGCTTGCACTGCTTGCAGCGTCTCACATCATTCCAACATCCCCGTGCAAGATCGCGCAACGGAGCCCTCATGGACCTGATCCAGACCCTCGAGAAGGAAGAGATTGCCCGCCTGGGCAAGACCATTCCGCCCTTCGCCCCCGGCGACACCGTGATCGTCAGCGTGAATGTCGTGGAAGGCACGCGAAAGCGCGTCCAGGCCTACGAAGGCGTGGTCATTGCCAAGCGCAACCGGGGTCTGAACAGCAGCTTCATCGTCCGCAAGATCTCCAGCGGTGAGGGTGTGGAGCGCACTTTCCAGCTTTACAGCCCGTTGATCGCCGGCATTGAGGTCAAGCGTCGTGGCGATGTTCGCCGCGCCAAGCTGTACTACCTGCGCCAGCGCAGCGGCAAGTCCGCGCGCATCAAGGCGAAGCTGGACTGAGCTTGGGCGCGCCATCGGCGCGCCATGCGCCTGAGACCGCTGTGCACCCCGCTTCACCGGTCTCCCGGTCCCGAATCATCGATCCCAAGGCCGTACCGGTCCTGGGGACCGATGCGCATCTGCCCGCCGTGCCCGCGCGCGCATTGACTGCACAACTTCTGCGCAGCCGCTTCGCGTCTGCTGGCGCGTGGCCGGCCGAGATCGTGGGCGACGGCATCCAGCAGGAGCGAACGCCTTCACCGGCCTCGGTGCTGGTTCCGCTGGTACAGCGGGATGATGGGCTTCGCGTGCTGCTGACCCGTCGCACCGAGCACCTGCACGACCATGCCGGCCAGATCAGCTTTCCTGGCGGGCGCCAGGAGCCCGAGGACGCCGACGAAACCGCCACAGCGCTGCGTGAGGCCCGCGAAGAGGTCGGCTTGCAGCCGCAGCATGTGGAAGTGCTGGGCCGCTTGCCGGTCTACACCACGGTCACGCGCTTCGTGGTGACGCCGGTGGTGGCGCTGGTGCATCCGCCTTTCGATTTGCACCTGGATTCGTTCGAGGTGGCCGAGGCCTTCGAGGTGCCGCTGCCGTTCCTGATGAATCCGGCACACCACCACCGGCACGTGTTCGAGGTGCCGGGTGCTTCACGGCAGTTTCTGTCCATGCCCTGGCACGCCGCGCAGCCCGGCGGCGGCGTGCGCGAATTCTTCATCTGGGGTGCCACCGCGGCCATGTTGCGCAACCTGTACGCCTTTCTGCGCGAGCCCTACAGCCCGTGAGGCTTGGCCAGGGCGCTCTGGCGCCCGCCAGTGGCTATCATCTGCGGCCCATGAGCTTCTTCGCCGTGCTCCTCGCCCTGCTGATCGAGCAGGTCAAGCCGCTGCCTCGCAGCAACCGTGTCGGTCATGTCATGCGGGCATGGGTGTCCTGGGTGGCACGTACCCTGGACGCGGGCCGGCGCCGCCATGCCCGGATGGTGTGGGTCGTTGCCGTGCTGGTGCCCACGGCCCTGGCAGCGCTGCTGTACCTGCTGGTGCGCCAGTACAGCTTGTTGCTGGCCATCGCCCTGGATGTGGCGCTGCTGTACCTGACGCTCGGATTTCGCCAGTTCAGTCACTACTTCACCGACATACGCGACGCCATCGACCGCGGTGATGAGGCGCAGGCCCGGGCGTATCTGGCGCAGTGGCAGCAAGTCGAGGCCTCGGACCTTCCGCGCACCGAATTGCTGAGGCAGGTGCTGGAGCATGCCCTGCTGGCCGCGCACCGGCATGTCTTCGGGGTGTTCTTCTGGTTCGTCGTCGTGTCCGCGCTGGGCCTGGGCCCGGCTGGGGCGGTGCTGTACCGGATGGCCGACTTCGTCAGCCGTCACTGGACGGGTTTGCAACGGCGCCACGACACCGAGCTCAACGAGCATCTGCCGGCCTTGGCCAGAACGCTGTTCACCGCGATCGACCTCGTGCCCTCGCGCCTGACGGCGGCCGGCTTTGCGGTGGTGGGCAACTTCGAGGAGGCCGTGAACGCCTGGCGTCGCCAGGCTTCTGGCAGCACGCAGCGCAACGAGGGTGTGATCCTTGCCGCCGCGGCCGGTGCGGTAGGCGTTCAGATCGGCCCCGCGTCGATGGCCGGCGATTCCAGTGATTCCATTGATGCCCCGGACGACGGTCTCTCGGAGCCCGCCGGCGCGAGAAGCGAGCCCCGCTTGCTGCCCCCGCAGGCCGGGCACCTTCAGAGCATGGTGGGCCTGGTTTGGCGCTCGGTGGTGTTGTGGATGCTGCTGGTGGCCTTGCTGACGCTGGCCAACGTGTTGGGGTGATCGGACGATGCCTGCCGTGAACCTTCGCGCGCAACTGGCGGAGCCTGGGATGTCGGACCGGGGCCGCTGACGATGGCCACGTCCTCGAAGCCCCCCGACCTGGGCGGAGGGCCGACGCCCACGGGGCCGCCCGGTACCGAGCCGTCGCAGCGCGGTCCGGCCACGCCCGGCCCCGGTGCTCCATCCACCCGGCCTTCTTCTACGGGGGCTGCCCGACCCTGGACGCCCCCGAGGGCGACCCCGCTGCAAGCCGCTGCCGCGGCAGACCGACCGGCGCCGCCAGACGCCAAGCCCACCGCCGCCCCGGCTCCGGCGCCCAGACGCGCACCGCTGCCCAGCCTGGCGGAACTGGGGGCCTTCGATGGGGTGTCTGGTCCGCCGCCGCCCCGCCGCTCTGGACGCCTGTCCGAGGAAGATCTCCGGGGTTTGAGCAAGCCGGCCCAGGCTGCACCGCCGCCCGGCTCCGCAGCCCCAAGCGTGGAGCCCGCCGCGCCGGCCCGACCGCTGCCCGCCGTGGCACCGTCACGGGCCCCGCGCGCGGCGGAACCTGCTCGCCCGAGGCCGGATGCCGACCCAAGGGCGCAGGCCGCGGCCCGTGCGCAGGAGCAGGCGCTGGCCCGCGCGCGGGAGCAGGCCCTGGCTGCGGCAAGGCAGGCCGAGGTGGCACGGCGCGCCGCGATGCAGGCTCAGACGCAACGGGCGGCCCGACCTGCGGGCCCCATTGACACGCCCCTGACGCCTGCTGCGCCCCTGGCGCGCGGCCCGACGCCCCCCGCCGTTGCGCCTGCAGCCCGTCCAGCCGCCCTTGGCCGGGAGGCGGCCGCCCGCAAGACAGTACCGGCTTTCAACGTGGCCTGGGCGGATCTGGACGCCGCGGTCCAGGCCGGCTGGATACGCCAGGAGGCGGCGCACGCGCTGTGGGCCCGCTGGCTGGCGCGCAAGCCGCTCACCCATGTGGACGACGACGGCGGGCCGCAGACGCCTCTGCCACCCTTGCCATTGCCGCCAGAGGGGGGCGCTGCATCGGAATCGGCAGGTCCGCAGGCCGATACCGACGAGCGCCCGGCGCCGCTGCCGCCCGCTGCCCCATCGCCGGCACCTGCCGCGACCGCCACCGCCGCGTCAGCTGCGCCGCCCGCCGCCCAGGAGCCCCCTGGTGCGCCGCCGCAGGCCCTGGCGGACCGCCCGCCGGCCGCATCGCTGCCGCCAGATCACGCTGCAGAGCCGCCACCCGCCACCGATCCATCGCCTGCGCCGCAAGCGTCCGAGGCCGCAGCGCCCGTGCCACCTCCCGCCGCGCAACCCGAGGTCATCGACGTCGAGGTGCTGGAGCCCTTGGAGGACGCCCAGGCGCGCCGAACTGCGGAAAGAGCGGCTCAGCCTGCGCCTGTCATCCAGGTGACCGATGTCATCCATGCCTTGCCGGCGAAGTCGGCGCGCCCGCCCGCTCCTGGCTGGATCGTGGGTCAGTGCCTCATCGCCGTGCTGGCGGGTGCGGTGGCGGCAGTGTCGGCGGGTTTGGGACATGTGCTTTTCGGTCCGTTCGGGGCTGCGCTGGCAGCCGTGTTCTGGGCCGTGATGGTGTGGCGCAAGACGGTGCGGTTTCATGCCGAGGGGCAGGGTGTGCGTGCGCTGCTGGGAGCGCATTTGGTCCTGCCCCTGCTGGCCATCGCCGTGTGGCAGGTGCAGGAGGCCGCCGGCTGGTGGCCCCCCGCCAAGCCCCTGGACATGTTTGCCGACCCGCCGCTGGGCACCCTGGCAGGCGCCGCCCCCGGTTTGCATCTGGATTGGCGCTGGATGGCCCTGGCGGGCGTGCCGCTGGCGGCTGCCGTGCACTGGCTCATCCGCCTGCGCCGCCCGGCCATGCTGGCCGTGGTGATCACGCTGCTGTGGGTGGTGACTTTTCAGGCCGTGGCCGGGGTCCTGCAGGCCATGGGCCTGGCCTTCCATGGCATGACGGCGTTCATGCTGCTGCTGGGCGGCATGACGCTGCTGGGCGGCTTCTACATCGACCTGAAGGCCCGGCCGGCAGGCCTGGCGGACTTCGCGCGCTGGCCGTACCTCAGCGGCGCGGCGTTGCTGGGGGCGGGGTGGCTGTCGCTTTCTGCCGTGCCGGGGCCCCTGGCCCTGGGCCTGGCACGATATGCCGCTTGGCTGTTCTTCCTGGTCGCAGCGCTTTCCGTGTCCAGGCCCTCGCTGGTGGCCTTGGCTCTTTCCATCGCGGGCCTTGAGGGAGCTCTGGGAGTGGGCGCCATGGCCGGCTCCAGTGGGGTCACCGCGGGCGTGTGGCTGGTCTGGCTGATGCTGGTGGCCGGCCTGCTGGTCTGGATGTTCCCCCGCGCGCACGGCTGGGCGCGGCGCTGGCAGTTCTGGATGCCGCGCGCATGGCGCGAAGCCCTGACCCGGCCCCCTGGGTGAGGACAATCCGCGATGGCAGCCGTTGTTTCGCCTGCATTCACCCGCTCTGTCCTGCGGTCACCATGTTCTTCACCCCCACCTTGCAGTCCTCACATGTTCACCACCACCATCGCCGGCAGCCTGCCCAAACCCGCCTGGCTCGCGGAAACCGAGAAGCTCTGGCCCCAGTGGAAGGCGCAGGGTGCCGAACTGGCGCAGGCCAAGCTGGACGCCACGCTGCTGTGGATCAAGGCCCAGGAGGACGCCGGGCTTGACGTCATTGGCGATGGCGAACAGTCGCGCCAGCACTTCGTGCACGGTTTCCTGGAGCAGGTCGAGGGCATCGACTTCGAGCACAAGGTGGAGATGGGCATCCGCAACGACCGCTACAAGGCCATGGTGCCGCAGGTGGTGGCGCCGCTGAAGCTCAAGGGCCGCGTGCACGCCACCGAGGCGCGCTTCCTGCGCGCCCACACCACGCGCCGCATCAAGTTCACCTTGCCCGGGCCCATGACCATCGTCGACACCGTGGCCGACCGCTTCTATGGCGACCGCGTGAAGATGGCCATGGCCTTTGCCGAGTTGCTCAACCAGGAAGCCCTGGCCCTGCAGGCCGACGGCGTGGACGTGATCCAGTTCGACGAGCCGGCTTTCAACGTCTACATGGCCGAGGCGGCGGATTGGGGCGTGCGTGCGCTGGAGCGCGCCGCGCAGGGCTTGACCTGCACCACGGCCGTGCACATCTGCTACGGTTATGGCATCCAGGCCAACATCGACTGGAAGAAGACGCTGGGCGTGCAGTGGCGCCAGTACGAGCAGGTGTTCCCGGCGCTGGCGGCCAGTTCCATCGACCAGGTGAGCCTGGAGTGCATCCACTCGCAGGTGCCGGCCGAGCTGATGGCGCTGCTCAAGGGCAAGGATGTGATGGTGGGGGTGATCGACGTGGCCAGCGAGCAGGTGGAGACGCCCGAAGAGGTGGCCGACACCATCGGGCGCGCCCTGCGGTTCGTGCCCCGGCAGCACCTGATCGCATGCACCAACTGCGGCCTGGCGCCCATGACGCGGGCGGCCGCCGAAGGCAAGCTGCAAGCCCTGGCGGCCGGCGCCGCCCTCGCGCGCGAGCGCTACGCCACCGCATGACGCCCCCGCCGCCGCTGACCGCGCTGGCGGACCTGCAGCCGCAACTGGCCTCGGCCGGCTTTGCCGTGCTGGATGCAGCCTCGCTCAGCCGTTGGTCGGGTGCTGCGCTGCCCGATCTGCGGGCCTTGCAGGCGTTCTGGGAAGATCTTTCGCCTGACGCGCACTTGCGAGATGGCGGCCGCTACCGGCGCCGCCGTCACAGCTGCTTTGTGGTGGAGGGCGGGCAGATGGCCCAGGTGCCGCACCGTGCCCACTGGCAGCCCGTGGAATACAACGCCCTGCACGGTGGCATCGAGCGCTGGTTCGAGCCCATGACCCCGGCGATGGCCCAGGCGCCTGCCTTTGCCGCGCTGCTGCAGGCGCTGGCGGCGTGTGCCACAGGTCTTCGCCCGCAGGTCGGGCGCTGGTACTGCGAGGCGCACCCCTTTCGCATCGACTGCACCGATGGCATCGGCCGCCCCACGCCCGAAGGCGCCCACCGCGACGGCGTGGACCTGGTGGCCGTGGTGCTGGTGGCCCGCCACAACGTCAAGGGCGCGGAGACCCGCGTCTTCGACGCCCGCGGTCCGCAGGGCATGCGCTTCACGCTCACCCAGCCCTGGAGCGTGCTGCTGCTGGACGACGAACGGGTGATCCACGAGAGCACCCCCATCCAGCCTCTGGAACCGTCCCAGGCGGCCTGGCGCGACACGCTGGTGCTGACGCTGCGTCAGCACGGCTTCCAGGGGCCTGAGGCAAGGCCCTGACACCCGCAGCCGGTGAAGCGCCCGGTCATCCCCCGTGCACAGCCCGGTGAACCCTTCTGAACCGCCATGACGCTTGCCATCACCTTCGACGATGTGGCCGCCGCTGCGCAACGCCTGGCCGGCCACGCCCACCGCACGGCTGTGCTCACCTCGCGCACGGCCGACGAGCTCACGGGCGCCCGTGTCTTCTTCAAGGCCGAGAACTTCCAGCGCATGGGCGCCTTCAAGTTCCGCGGGGCCTTCAACGCGCTGGCCCGGTTCAGCCCGGCGCAGCGCGAGCGCGGGGTGATCGCCTTCTCTTCGGGCAACCATGCCCAGGCCACGGCCCTGGCGGCGCGCATCCTGGGCATGCCCAGCGTGATCGTGATGCCGCAGGACGCCCCAGCGGCCAAGCTCGCGGCCACGCGCAGCTACCAGGCCGGGCAATCCGGCAGCGAGGTGGTGCTGTACGACCGCTACACCGAAGACCGTGAGGCCATCGGCCGCAGGCTCGCGCAGGAGCGCGGCATGACGCTGGTGCCGCCCTACGACCACGCCGACGTCATGGCGGGGCAGGGCACGGCGGCGCTGGAACTGGTGGAGCAGGTGCGCGAGATGGACGGCGGCGGCCTGGATGCGCTGCTGGTTTGCGTGGGTGGCGGCGGCCTCATCTCGGGCTGCGCGGTGGCGGCCGCCCGCCTGCTGCCCGGCATCGAGGTCTGGGGTGTGG
Organism: Rubrivivax sp.; assembly: GCA_049242285.1. Taxonomy (GTDB): domain Bacteria; phylum Pseudomonadota; class Gammaproteobacteria; order Burkholderiales; family Burkholderiaceae_C; genus Rubrivivax. The sequence goes on along the minus strand of JBMLPD010000625.1, from coordinate 353 downwards.
AGCCCGAGGCGGGAAACGACACGCAGCGCAGCCTGGCTGCAGGGCGCATCGTGCACATCGATACGCCCAGGACGATTGCCGACGGAGCGCAAACCCAGCACAGCGGCACGCTGACTTTCCCGGTGATCCAGGCCCTGGTCAAGGGCATCGTCACGGCCAGCGACGAAGAACTTGTGCAGGCCATGCGCTTTTTCGCCGAGCGCATGAAGATCGTGGTGGAGCCCACGGGCTGCCTGGGTGCCGCGGCGCTGATGTCGCGCGTGGCGGGCTTGCCCGACCTGAGAGGGCGCCGCGTGGGCGTCATCCTCTCAGGGGGCAATGTGGATGTTCGGCGTTACGCCGAATTGTTGGCG
>JBMLPD010000624.1:0-2013 GCA_049242285.1 Rubrivivax sp. | reverse complement strand
CCAGGTGACCAGCAACCGGTCGGCCGACAGGCTCATGCTGTCGATGCCCATGGCCACCAATCGAGCGGCCAGGTCCGGGTGATCCGACGGCGCCTGGCCGCAGATGCCGATGGTGCGCCCGTGACGGTGCGCGCCTTCGATGGCCCACCGGTACATCTTGAGCATGCCCGGGTCGCGCTCATCGAAGGCCTCGGCCACCAGAGCACTGTCGCGGTCCACGCCCAGCGTGAGTTGCGTGAGGTCGTTGCTGCCGATGGAAAAGCCGTCGAACAGCTCCGCGAACTCGTCGATCAGGATCACGTTGTTCGGGATTTCGCACATCATCACGATCTGCAGATCCGCCTGCCGCGCCAGGGCGTGTGCGGCCAGCGATGAAAGCACCTCTCGTGCCTCTTGCAGGCGGCGCACGAAGGGCACCATGAGCTGCAGGTTCTTCAGGCCCATGTACTCGCGTACCCTGAGGAGGGCCTCGCACTCCAGCGCGAAGGCCTCGCGGTAGGAGGGGTGCACATAGCGCGCCGCGCCACGCAAGCCCAGCATCGGGTTCTCCTCGGGCGGCTCGAAGTCGCGGCCGCCGGCCAGCGCGGCGTACTCGCTGCTCTTGAAGTCCGACAGGCGTACCGTCACCGGGCGCGGCCAGAAGGCGGCGGCGATGGTGCCGATGCCCTCGGCCAGGCGTTCCACGAAGAAGCCGGCCCCGTCGGCATGACCGGCACACATGGTCAGCACCCGCTTGCGCTCGGCCGGGTCTGTGATCCGGTCCGGGTGCAGCAGCGCCATGGGGTGGGCGCCGATGTGCTCGCTGATGATGAACTCCATGCGCGCCAGGCCCACACCGTCGCAGGGCAGGCGCGCCGTGCGAAAGGCCAGGCCCGGGTTGCCCAGGTTCACCAGCAGACGGGTCCTGATCCTGGGCCGTTGTTCGAGGGTGGTGCGCTGGATGCGGAAGGGCCAGCGCCCGTCGATGACGCGCCCCGTGTCGCCTTCGGCGCAGGTGACGGTGACGGGCCGGCCGTCGGTCAGTGTGCTGCACGCCCCCGGCGCCCCCACCAGCGCCGGGATGCCCAACTCGCGCGCCACGATGGCGGCGTGGCAGGTGCGCCCGCCGTGCTCGGTGACGATGGCCGCGGCCGTTTTCATCACCGGCTCCCAGTCGGGGGTGGTGGTGGGGGCCACCAGCACCTCGCCAGGGCGGAAGGTGGGCAGGTCGCGCGGGTGGGCGATGCGGCGCACGCTGCCCTGCGCGATGCGCTCGCCGATGGCACGCCCGCGCAGCAGCGTGGCGCTGGCGGGCGGGCCGGGGGCCTCCCACTCGTGGCGTTCGATGTCCCAGGGGGCCTGTTGCGAGACCACCGTTTCCGGCCGGGCCTGCACGATGCAGATCGGCCCGCCCGGGCCGTCCTGGGCCCACTCCACGTCCATGGGGCACCAGTGGCCAGCGCGCTGGCTGTAGTGTTCCTCGATGCGCAGGGCCATGCCCGCCAGGGCCAGCACGTCCTCGTCGCTGAGGCAGGGCCGCAGGCGGTCCGGTTCCGGCACGGGCTCGGTGACGATGCTTTCGCCCCCGCCCGGCCCACCGCCCGCAGCCCCGACGGCGCCCAGTACCACACGGGTCAGCTTGGCGCCGATGCGGTGGCTCAGCACGCAGCGCGACCCGAGCCGATAGGTCGGCTTGTGCACCACGAACTCGTCCGGGTCCACGCTGCCCTGGACCACGGCCTCGCCCAGGCCCCAGGCGGCGTCGATGCGCACCATGTCGGGGTGGCCTGATTCGGTATCCAGCGTGAAGGCCACGCCACTGGCGGCCAGGTCGCTTCGCACCATCTTCATCACGGCCACCGACAAGGCCACCTGGAAGTGGTCGAAGCCCTGGTCGATGCGGTAGGCGATGGCACGGTCGGTGAACAGCGAGGCCTGGCAGCGCCGCACGGCGTCCACCACCGCGTCTTCGCCGGCCACGTTCAGAAAGCTCTCGTGCTGGCCGGCAAAGCTGGCGTGCGGCAGGTCTTCGGC
>JBMLPD010000623.1:0-1888 GCA_049242285.1 Rubrivivax sp. | reverse complement strand
GAGCCTGTCGAAGCCCCCCCACCCCCGTTCGGGCTGAGCCTGTCGAAGCCCCTTGACCCCTTGACCGCATGACCACTTACGACACCCTCGACGCCTGGATCGACACCCACTTCGACGAGGAGGTGCGCTTCCTCCAGGAACTGGTGCGCGTGCCCACCGACACCCCGCCGGGGCACAACGCGCCGCATGCCGCGCGCACCGCCGAACTGCTGTCGGCCATGGGTATGGTCGCCGAGGCGCACGCCGTTCCCGAGGCAGAGGTCAAAGCCTGTGGCCTGCAAAGCATCACCAACCTGATCGTCCGCCGGCCCTACGGCGCGCCCGGCTCGGGCCCGGTGATCGCCCTGAACGCCCATGGCGATGTGGTGCCCCCTGGCGACGGCTGGACGCACAACCCCTACGGCGGCGATGTCGAGGACGGCAAGCTCTACGGGCGCGCCGCCGCGGTGAGCAAGAGCGACTTCGCCAGCTTCACCTTCGCCGTTCGGGCGCTGGAGGCGCTTCGCTCGGGCGGCATCCCGCTCAAGGGCGGGGTCGAACTGCACTTCACCTATGACGAAGAATTCGGTGGCGAACTGGGCCCGGGCTGGCTGCTGGCCCAGGGCCTGACGAAGCCTGACCTGCTCATCGCCGCCGGCTTCAGCTACCAGGTGGTAACCGCCCACAACGGCTGCCTGCAGATGGAGGTCACCCTGCACGGCACCGCCTCGCACGCCGCCTACCCGCACACCGGCGTGGACGCGCTGCAGGCCGCCAACAAGCTGCTCACCGCCCTGTACGCCCACAACGAGGTGCTGCGCACCCGGCGCTCGCAGGTCACGGGCATCACCCACCCCTACCTGAACGTGGGCCGCATCGAGGGCGGCAGCAACACCAACGTGGTGCCCGGCAAGGTGGTGATCAAGCTCGACCGCCGCATGATCCCGGAGGAGAACTCCGCTGCCGTGGAGGCGGAAGTCCGGCATTTGATCGAGTCCACCGTGGCCCGGAGCCCAGGCATCCGTCTGGAAATCCGCCGCCTGGTATTGGCGAATGCCCTCAAGCCCCTGCCCGGCAACCGCGTACTGGTCGAGGCCCTCCAGCGCCACGGCCAGGCCGTGTTCGGCGAGCCCCTCCCGGAAAGCGGCACGCCGCTGTACACCGACGTGCGTCTGTATGGCGAGCGCGGTGTGCCCGCCGTGATCTACGGCGCCGGCCCGCGCACCGTGCTGGAATCCAATGCCAAACGCGCCGACGAACATCTGGTGCTGGAAGACTTGAGACGCGCCACGAAGGTGATCGCGCGCACCCTTTTGGACCTGCTGAGCTGATCCGGGCGCCAGAATGGTGCAAGCCCAGGTGTTCCGGCGCGCACAGTCCTTGCACAATGTCCCATCACTCGAAATCACCCACCGGAGTCTGCCCATGAACCTGAACACCCTGACCCGCCGCGGCCTGCTGGCCCTGGCCTGTGCTTCCAGCCTGTCGGCCCTGCCCGCACACGCCCAGACGCCCCTGAAGTTCCAGTTGGACTGGCGCTTCGAAGGGCCGGCCGCACTCTTCCTGGCCGGCGCGGCCAAGGGGCACTACAAGGCCGCCGGCCTGGACGTGACCATCGACTCCGGCAACGGATCGGGCGGTACCGTCACCCGCGTGGCCTCGGGCACCTACGACATGGGTTTCGCCGACCTGGCCGCGCTGATGGAATTCCACGCCAACAACCCGGATGCGCCCAACAAGCCGGTGGCCGTGATGATGGTCTACAACAACACCCCGGCCGCGGTGCTGAGCCTCAAGAAGAACAACATCAAGACCCCCGCGGACCTGAACGGCAAGAAGCTGGGCGCGCCGGTGTTTGACGCCGGGCGGCGCGGCTTCCCCATCTTCGCCAAGGCCAACGGCATCGGCA
>JBMLPD010000622.1:0-1140 GCA_049242285.1 Rubrivivax sp. | reverse complement strand
GGTAGTAGCCCAGCACCGTGGGCGGCAGCACCAGCGGCAGCACCACCAGCGCCTCCACGGCCGACTTGCCCGCAAAGCGCGTGGTGGCCAGCCAGCGCCCCAGCGCCAGGCCGGCCGGCAACAGCACCAGCCAGGTGACCAGGGCCAGTTCCAGCGACAGCCTGACGGCCTGCCAGTCCATCACCGCACCCCCGCCGGCAGCGTGAACCCGAAGCGCTCCAGCACCTGCTGTGCCTGCGCCTGTGACAGATGCTCGTGAAAGGCCCGAGCCGCGGGTGGCGCCCCCCTGAGCAGCACCATGCGCTGCACCAGGGGCTGGTGCACATGCGCCGGGATGAGTTCGAACCGGCCCAGGGCCGCCAGGGCGGGGGCCAGCGCCAGCGACCACGCGATGATGCCGCCCTGCGCGGCACCCGTGCTGGCGAACTGCGCGGCCTGCGAGACGTTCTCGCCGATCACCAGGCGGGGCTCGATGGCGCCCCACAGGCCGGCATGCACCAACGCCTCACGGGCGCGGGCGCCATACGGGGCGTGCGCCGGATTGGCGATGGCCAGGCGCTTCAGGCGCCCGTCGGCCAGCGCGGCGGCCAGGTCCTTCAAGGAACCGTCAGCGCGCAGCGGCGAGCCATGCGGCACGAACAACCCGATGCGGCCGGTGCCGTAGATCCTGCCGCGGTCCGCCGTGCGGCCTTCGTCGGCCAGCCGGAACACGAAGTCCTCGTCGGCCGACATGAACAGGTGAAACGGCGCGCCCTGACGGATCTGGGTGAAGAACTGCCCGGAGGAGCCGAACACCATGCGCAGCCGCTGGCCGCCGCGGCGCTCGAAATCAGCGGCCACGGCCTCCAGGGCGAATTTCAGGTCGGAGGCGGCGGCGACGGTGGCCACGGCGTCCGCGCCGGCCGCAGCAGCAGGCAGGCAGGCCGTCCCCAGGGCGGCCAACAAGGCGCGGCGCGTCCAGGGCGCGCTGCAAGCGGGCCGCTCACGCCCGTTCCCAGGGGCGACGAACGGCGTCACGGACGCTCAGCCCTTGGGCGGCGCCGCGAACAGCGCCGCGGCGCGCTTCTTGATCTCCAGCAGTTCGTCGGCGCTCACCGAGTACTGCCCCGTGGCCCGGTTGACCTGCACCTGGAACTCCAG
>JBMLPD010000621.1:0-37985 GCA_049242285.1 Rubrivivax sp. | reverse complement strand
GATGTTTCTCCTTTGGATGAGTGATGGGATGGGGATGAGGTGAAGGGTGCTTGCTAGATTTGGTTCACTGAAGTTGGTTCAGTTCAGTTGGTTCAAGAGAGCCGGTTCGAATGGGAGTCCACGACCATGACCGCACAAGTCAACCTCCACGATGCAAAGACCCACTTGTCGCGGCTTGTTGAGCAGGCGGCGCGTGGCCAAAGTTTTGTGATCGCCGCGGCGGGTAAGCCGATGGTGAGGGTGATGCCTGTCGATGAGCCAGGGACGCAACGGCGGTTGGGTTTCCTTTCCGGGCAGGCGGTGGTCTCCATCGACGTCAAGTCTGCCTTTGAGGAAGAGATGCTTGCGCAGTTCGAACTTGGCGGATCGGTGGGTGAAGCGGCGCTCGCTTCGACGAAGCCCCACTTGAGGGCTCCGACCAAGACCAAGAAGTAGGCGAGGCCTTGGGGTGTACCTGCTGGATACCAACTTGGTCTTGTGGACGGCAGTCTGTCCTGACCGCTTGTTGGTCGCGCAGGCGCTGGTCGAAGGGCTGACGTTGCTGACGAGCGACCGCCTGCTGGCCCGTTACGGGAAGATGGTGAAGTGGGTGTAGAAGGCGCGGCCTGCCGCAGTCAGCCCAGAGCCGCCAAGGCACGCGCCGTGATTTCATCCACGGTGCCCAGGCCGGAGATCTTGGCGTAACGCGGCGCGGAGGCATCGCCTGCCGCGGCCCAGGCCGAGTAGTAGCCCACCAGCGGGCGCGTTTGCGCCTGGTAAACGGACAGGCGCTTGGCAACGGTCTCTTCCTTGTCGTCGTCGCGCTGGATCAGGGGCTCGCCCGTCACGTCGTCCATGCCTTCCACCTTGGGTGGGTTGAACTTGACGTGGTAAGTGCGGCCTGAGGCCACGTGGGAGCGCCGGCCACTCATGCGCTCGACGATGGCCGAATCCGGCACGTCGATCTCCAGCACCGCGTCCAGCTTCACGCCCGCAGCCTTCATGGCATCGGCCTGCGGGAGGGTGCGGGGGAAGCCGTCGAACAGGAAGCCGTTGGCGCAGTCAGGCTGCGTGATGCGCTCCTTGACCAGGCCGATGATGATGTCGTCACTGACCAGGCCGCCGGAGTCCATCACCTTCTTGGCCTCTATCCCGAGAGGCGTGCCCGCCTTCACTGCCGCACGCAGCATGTCACCGGTGGAGATCTGCGGAATGCCGAACTTCTTGCAGATCTGGGTGGCTTGCGTACCCTTGCCGGCGCCGGGCGGGCCCAAAAGGATCAGTCTCATCGCGGTCCTCGTCTCGGGGTGGGGCGCACGGGCTCAGGCGGCCTGCGCGCTTGTCTCTGTTGTGTGTTGGATCCAGGAGCACATCGTGGACATGCCCTGCGGGCAGATTACCATGCGCGCCCTTCCCAGAGCTTTCACACGCCCGGGTTGTCGACTGCCTTGTACAGCGCGCGCACCCGTTCCAGATCCTGGGGCGTGTCCACCCCCGTGCCAGGGGCCTGGTCGGTCACATGCACCGCGATGCGCTCGCCATGCCAGAGCACGCGCAGTTGCTCCAGGGCCTCGGTGTGCTCAACGGGCGCTTGCGGCAGGCTGGGGAAGCGCCGCAGAAAGCCAGCCCGGTAGGCGTACAGCCCCAGATGGCGCAGCGGAGCCGGTTGCGTGGGCAGTTGGTGGGGTGCGCCATCGCGGTTGAAGGGCACGGGCGCCCGCGTGAAATACAACGCCCGGCCGGCGGCATCCAGCACCACCTTCACCACGTTGGGGTTGAGCCAGTCGGCCCAGTCGTCGATGCGGTGTGCCACGGTGCCCACCGGGCAATCGGGATGCTCGTCCAACAGTTGCGCGCAGCGTTGGATCAGGCCGGGCTCGATCAGGGGCTCGTCGCCCTGCACGTTGACGATGATGTGTTCGCCCTCCAGGCCCAGCAATTCGCAGGCCTCGGCCAGGCGGTCACTGCCGCTGGCGTGATCGGCCCGCGTCATCACATGGCGCACACCGTGGGCCTGACAGGCGGCGGCCACCTCCTGCGCGTCGGTGGCCACCACCACATCGGCAGCGCCGCAGCGCTGGGCTTGCCGCGCCACGCGCACCACCATGGGCAGGCCGCCGATGTCCAGCAGCGGCTTGCCCGGCAAGCGGGTGGAGCCCAGCCGGGCCGGCACCAGCACCGTGAACGAAGACACGCTCACGCCGGGGCCTTGTCGCCTGCCGCAGCGTCGAGGTTGCGGGCCTCGCTCTCCAGCATCACCGGGATGCCGTCGCGGATGGGGAACGCCAGGCGGTCGGCGGGGCAGGCCAGTTCCGCAGGGCGGGCGTCCTCGTCGCGCAGCATCTCCAGCGGTCCCTTGCACACAGGGCATACCAAGAGCTCGATCAGGCGGTGGTCCATGGTCAGTGTTTGCGCAGGGGCAGGAGCAGGCGCTCCAAGGCATCGACAGTGCTGTCGGGAATCACAAAGTCTAGCGTGGCCACCTGAATGGCCGATGTGTCAGGCTGGTTGGCCCCGCTGGGCGGGCTGAGGGGCAGCTTGACGGCGTCCTTTTCCGTGACGACCACGACAGGGGTTTGCGGTGGCCAGGGCAGGGGGTGCAGGGGGGCGTGGTCGGCCAGGGGCAAGCGCTCCACCTGCAGCCCGGCCTGTTCCAGCATGGTGAAGAAGCGTTCCGGGTGGCCGATACCTGCTGCGGCCAGCACGCGGCGGCCCCGCCAGGCATCCATGGAGGGCGGCACCGGCTCTTGACGCCACCAGGCGGCCAGCGGCTGGATGCCCGCCAGGCGGCGTCCGGCGCAGTCGCCCGGCAGAGAAGTGCTCGGGCGGGCTGCGTTGTACAGCACCAGTGTTCGAGCGGGCAGGTGTTCAGGCAGCGGCTCGCGCAGCGGCCCGGCCGGCAGCAGCCGGCCATTGCCGGTGCCGCGGTCGTCGAACAGCACGAGCTGCGCGTCGCGCTGCAGCGCCAGATGCTGCAGCCCGTCGTCGCTGATGATCAGGTCCACCTCCGGGTGGTGTGCGCACAAGGCCTTCACGGCTGCGACCCGACGGGCGCCGACCCACACCGGGCGGCCGGTCCTGCGCGCCATCAACAGGGGTTCGTCGCCCACCTGATGGGCGCTGGAGTCGGCGTGCACCTGCCGCGGTCCATCAACATCGGCCTGGCTTGCGCCGTAGCCGCGCGAAACGATCCCGGCGCGCCAACCACGCCGCCCCAGCGCCTGGGCCAACGCGATGACCGTAGGGGTCTTGCCTGCGCCGCCTACCACCAGGTTGCCCACCACCAGCACAGGCACGGGGGCACGCCAGGGCTGCCGCCAGCCGCGCCTCCAGCCCAATCGGGCCAGCCAACGCAACAGGCCGTACAGCACGCTCAAGGGTGCGAGAAGCGCTGTGGACCAGCTGGGGCCGGGCTGCCACCAGGCCCTTTCCAGCGCGTCACGCAGCACGATGGCGCACCAGGCCCGGGGCTCAACGCCCGCGCTGAGGGGTCTGGGCTGCGAAGGTGATGCGGGCCAGCCCGGCACGGCGGGCGGCGTCCAGCACGTTCACCACCGACTGGTGGGCGGCCAGGGCGTCGGCCGTCACCACCACGACCGTCTCGGGCCTGCCGATGGACAGCTCCACCAGGCGCGCGGTCAGCAACTCGACGCTGCGCCCGTCCAGGGGCTGCCTGTTCACGGCGTAGCGCCCATCGCTGCCCACGGAGACGACCAGTTCCTGCGGGCGCTCCTTCAGCTTCTCGGCGTCTGCGGTCGGCAAGGTGACCTGAAGCTGGGTGTACCGGGAATAGGTGGTCGACAGCATCAGGAAGATCAGCACCACCAGCAGCACGTCGATGAACGGGATCAGGTTGATCTCCGGCTCATCCGTCACCGCGGCGCGTCTGAAGTTCATCAGTACTTTCCTGCGCGGCCGCCGTGGCCCAGGCGCAGCAGGTGCGGCACCATGCGTTCGACGGCCAGTTCCATCCCCAGGCGGTAACTTTCCACCCGACCGCGGAAGTAGCGGTGGAACATCAGGGCCGGGATGGCGATGATCAGGCCGAACGCCGTGTTGTAGAGGGCGATGGAGATGCCGTGGGCGAGTTGCTGCGGGTTCTGCCCACCGGTGCCCGGTGCCTGGGAACCGAAAATCTCGATCATGCCCACCACCGTGCCCAGCAGCCCCAGCAAGGGTGCCGCCGTGGCAATGGTGCCCAGCGCGTTGAGGTAACGCTCCAGGCGGTGCACGGCCGCACGACCCGCGTTTTCGAAGGCTTGGCGCAGGTTCTGCTCGGTCAGCCGCGGGTCCGCCATCAGCGCAGTGAAGCCCGCCGCAAGGATGCTGCCCAGCACGGAACTGCTGGCCAGCTTGTCCACCACGTCAGCCGGCGGAACGCCCCTGCGCGAGACCGCAATGACCTCGTCGACCAGGGTGGGCGGCAGCACCTGCGGCGCGCGCAAGCTGAAAAAGCGCTCGAAGATCAGCGCCAGGGCCAGCACCGAGCACACGATGAGGGGCCAGATCGGCCAGCCGGCGGCTTGTATGATGGAAATCAAGGGAATGCCTGTGTGATGCCTTGGGCCTGCCCGGGCAGCCTGCGCAGACAAGGGGCCCGACACCGAAGACCGTGACAACGTTGCGCCCGATTATGGCCGATGCCCTGGCTTGCAGAGGCTTCGAGCCGACGGCTGGCCGGATGCATCGCCCGATCTGTGGATAACTTTGTGGACATCTTGGGGGCCTGCGAAGGTGCTGCAAGTTCTTGCTTCCCCAGCAGCCCGCGTCACCCCAACTCCAGCAGCCAAAAACCATGGTGTGACAATGACTTGCACGACAACATCTGGGTTTTCACGGGATGTGGGCCCGCAAGGCCTCACGAAATGAGCCCTGTGGATGAATGGGCCTGCAGCAGCGCGGTCCGGGCGGCCGTTGTGCGCTGATGGACCTCACAGACTCTCGCCCGCTGGATCGGAGCTGGAGCGTCTCGGCGCTGCTGCTGGCGGTCTCCGATGCCCTGACAGCGCGTTGGGGTGGCCTCACCGTGGCGGGGGAGCTGTCGGGTTTCTCCCGCGCAGCCAGCGGGCATTGCTACTTCTCGCTCAAGGACGCCGATGGCGCCCCGGCCTTGGTGCGTTGCGCAATGTTCAGACGAGCCGCCAGCCTGCTGGACTTCGCGCCGACGGACGGCCAGCGGGTGGAGGTGCGAGGGCGTCTGGCGCTGTATGAGCCGCGAGGCGAGCTGCAGTTCATTGTCGAGTCCATGCGACGCCAGGGAGCGGGCTCGCTGTACGAGGAGTTCCTGCGGCTGCGGGCGCGCCTGGAGGCGGCCGGGCTGTTCGACCCGCAGCGCCGCCGTCCCCTGCCGGCCTTCGCGCGCGTGATCGGGGTGGTGTCTTCCCTGGGCGCGGCCGCTTTGCAGGATGTCTTGACGGCGCTGGCCCGCAGGGCGCCGCATGTGCGCGTCGTGGTCTACCCCTGTCAGGTTCAGGGCAGCGAGGCGCCGCCGACCATCGTGCAGGCCCTGCGCCGTGCGGCCGAGCACGCGCAGGCCGATCTCTTGCTGTTGGTGCGTGGCGGCGGCTCATTGGAGGATCTCTGGGCCTTCAACGACGAGAGGGTGGTGCGGGCGGTATCGGCGTCACCGCTGCCCGTGGTCTGCGGGGTGGGACACGAAACCGACGTCACGCTCTGCGACCTGGCCGCCGACTTGCGCGCGCCCACGCCCACTGCGGCGGCAGAGCTGGCCGCTGCGCTGCGTGATGATTTGCTGGGGCAGCTGCACTCCCTGCAAGTGCGGCTGCTCAGGGCCTGCAGGCGCACGCTGGAGCGCCAGGCGCAGCGGCTGGACCTGCTGGCCGAACGTGCGCAGCGCCCACGTCATGCGCTGGCCACCCAGGCGCAGCGCCTGGGCGCGTTGGAGGCCCGGCTGAGGCTGGGCATGCGCAGCCGCGCCGGCCAGTCGGTGTTGACATTGCAAGGCCTGGAGGCCCGCTGGCAGCGCGCGATGGCTGCCGCCCTGGAGCAGCGGCACTGGCGCCTCCAGGTACTGGCCAGCCGGCTGGAGGCGTCAAACCCTCGGGGAGTGCTCAAGCGGGGCTACGCATGGGTGGCGCGCCCCGACGGGCAGCCGGTCAGCCGTGCACGCGACCTTCGCCCCGGAGATGCCATCGAAGCCGTCTTCGACGACGGGCTGGCAAAGGCTACCGTGGACACGGTGCTTCCCGAAGCAACGCACCCCGAGACGGCCTGACCGTACACAGGGCACGACATCGGGCGCCTGCCTACAATCGGTGCGACTTTGGCGACGGACGGTCGCCGTGCATCCCGGCGGTCCGCAGCCTCGGGGCGCCCGTCATCCATCACACTCACCCGATCGAGGATCCTCATGGAACACATCCTTCCCGCCCTTCCGTTTGCCATCGATGCCTTGGCGCCGCACTACAGCCGCGAGACACTGGAGTTTCACCACGGCAAGCACCACAACGCCTATGTGGTGAACCTCAACAATCTCCAGAAGGGCACAGAGTTCGAATCCATGACGCTGGAGGAGATCGTCAAGAAGTCCTCCGGCGGCGTGTACAACAACGCCGCCCAGATCTGGAACCACACCTTCTTCTGGAACTGCATGAAGCCCGCCGGGGGCGGTGAACCTGGCGGCGCACTGGCTGCGGCCATCCAGTCCAAGTGGGGCTCGTACGCAGCGTTCCGCGAGGCCTTTGTCAAGTCAGCCGTGGGCAACTTCGGCTCCGGCTGGACCTGGCTGGTCAAGAAGCCCGATGGCTCTGTGGACATCGTCAACACCGGGGCTGCCGGCACGCCGCTGACCACCGCCGACACGGCGCTGCTGACCGTGGACGTGTGGGAGCATGCGTACTACATCGACTACCGGAACCTGCGCCAGAAGTTCGTCGAGACCTTCCTGGACAAGTTGGTGAACTGGGGTTTCGCCGAGAAGAATTTCGGTTGAGGCGCCCAGCGCGGCCCACGACACAGGCCGGCCATGCCGGCGCTCGTGCAGCAAAGGCCGGCCATGCCGGCGACATTGCAACGAAGGCCGGCCATGCCGGCGACATTGCGACGAAGGCCGGTCATGCCGGCCTTGGTTTTTGGCGCGATGGAATCCGGGGCCGGCGCGCTCAGGGCTTGAACGGCGGGCCCTTGAGACGAAAGCCGGGTTTGATGCCGCGTTTGCCAAACCAGCCCTGGTTCATCTCCAGCGCGTAGCGCACGGGCTTTTCCGAACAGTGCGAGGCCTCGGACCTGGGCTTCATCTCCGCGATGTTGACCACCGTGCCATCGTCCTGGATGAAGGCGATGGACAAGGGCAGCAGCGTGTTCTTCATCCAGAAGCAGCGCGGTGCCACGTCGTCGAACGCGAACAGCATGCCCTCATGGGTGGCCATCTCGGTTCGCATCATCATGCCGATCTGCTGCTGCTGAGGGGTCTGGGCCCATTCCGCGACGATGTTGTGCATGCCGGCTTGCAGCTGCACGGTGGGCAGGCGGGGCTGAGGCATCTGCTGGGCCTGCACCGGCGGACCCACCGTCAGACCCCACAGCACAAGCGTCACGGCGGCCCATGCACCGAAGGGGCGGCCCCGGTGGATGGCGGGCTGGTGGTTCGCCACGGGCATAGTAGACCCTGGGAAGTGCTTGACGCAGGTCATGACGTGAAGGCGGGTTGCGGCCCATGATTATGGAATCTCCTCAGGCAGTGCTTCGTGACGGCGGGCCACCCGCTGCAGCCGCCACGCCGCTCGACATGAATTCCGCCGAAACTCTTGCGGTCCTTCCGGTACTTCCGTCCTGTAAGCCGGCCGCGGCGCTGGCCCCTGGGCCTGCGCATGCGAGTACCCAGGCCCCTGGGCCTGCGTCCGCGAGAGCGCAGGCCCCTGGGCCTGCGGTGGACGAGCCGGAAGAGGTGGCGCGCTTCACAAGGTGGGAGACGGATGCCGACGGGGCGCGGCGCGGGGTGTCGTCGTTCCAGCTGTCGGGCATGCACTGCGCGGCTTGCGCGGGCATCATCGAAGACGCCTTGGCGGAGCTGGACGGGGTTCATGCGGTGCGCGTCAGCGCCAGTGCGCAGCGGGCCGCCGTGCACTGGGACCCCACACGCACCCGTCCTTCCCGGCTTGTCGAGGCGGTTCGGCGCGCGGGGTATGAAGCGGCGCCGGACGCCGCGCTTGCCGCGCGGGATCTTCGCCGACAGGAACATCGGCAAACGCTGTGGAGGCTGTTCGTCGCCGGCTTTCTTGCCATGCAAGTCATGATGATGGCCACGCCGTCCTATGTCGCCGCGCCGGGAGAACTGAGCAACGACCTGAGGCGGTTGCTGAACTGGGGCAGCTGGATCCTGTCGGTGCCGGTGCTGTGGTTTGCGGGCATGCCGTTCCTGCGCGGCGCATGGGTTTCGCTTCGTGCACGGCGCATCGGCATGGACGTGCCCGTGGCGCTGGGCCTGCTGGTGACCTTCGTGGCCAGCACGGCCGCCACCTTCGATCCGTCGGGCCCTTTCGGCGAGGAGGTGTACTTCGACTCGCTGACCATGTTCCTGGCCTTCCTGTGGCTGGGGCGGTTTCTGGAAGTGCGCTCCCGCCATCGTGCAGCCGAAACGCTGGAGTCCACGGCGGGGGCCATGCCGCAGACGGCCTGGCGGGTCTCGGAAGACGGCTCCACCCTGCAGATGAGCGTGCATCGCCTGCTGGTGGGTGATCGGGTACGGGTGGCGCGCGGCGGCGTCGTGCCTGCTGATGGCGAGCTGCTGGCCGACGCCGCAGACGTCTCCGAGGCCCTGATCACCGGGGAATCCGCAGCGGTGTCGCGCCACAGGGGTGAAGACCTGTGGGCCGGCAGCCTGAATCTGGGGGCGCCCTTCGACATGCGGGTGCTCAAGCTCGGCGCCGACACCCGGCACGACGCCATCGTGGCGCTGATGCGCGAGGCCTTGTCCTCGCGTCCCGCGTCGGTGCGTCTGGCCGACCGCTGGGCGGGCCCGTTCCTGTGGGCCGTGTTGACCCTGGCGGCGCTGGCCGGGCTGGCCTGGTGGGTCATCGAGCCCGCACGCGCCCTGGGGGTGGTGGTGGCCGTGCTGATCGTGACCTGTCCGTGTGCCCTGTCGCTGGCCACGCCCTCCACTCTGGTGGCGGCCGCCGCAGGCCTGGCACGACGAGGGGTGCTGCTGCGCCGTCTGGACACCCTGGAGGCGATGTCCCGCGTGCAGCAGATCTTTCTGGACAAGACCGGCACCTTGACCGAGGACCGGCTGCAGTTGCGCCAGGTGAGGCTGCTGGACACCCGCACCGTGGCCACCGAAGCACAGGCGTTGATGCTGGCTGCGGGGCTGGGGCACTGGTCCGCTCATCCGCTGTCCCGCGCGCTGGCCGAAACCCGTGCCCTCGGCCGCACCCCGGACAGCGCAGCCGTGCCAGGGACCGAGCCACACGCAGACCCGACGGTCAACGCTTCCTGGCAGGACGTGTCCGAAACCCCCGGTGCAGGATTGCAAGCCATGGATGCCCAGGGCAGGCGCTGGCGCCTGGGGTCCTGGGCGTGGGCGGTGGAGGATGCAGGGCCGGGTGCCGGCGATGGGGACGGGCACGGCGTGGTGCTGTCCTGCAGTGGTCGGCCCGTGGCGGCCTTCAGCTTCGAGGAATTCATGCGCAGCGGCGCTCAAGATGCAGTGTCGCGCCTGACGAGCGCAGGCTTGCGCCTGGCTTTGCTGTCGGGCGACAGTGCAGGGCGTGCTCAGGGGCTGGCGCAGCGCCTGGGCCTGCAGGCGTGTCATGCAGGCCTGTCGCCCGAGGACAAGCTGTCCTTGTTGCGTCAGACGCAGGCTCATGGCTTGAGCTGCGCGATGGTGGGCGATGGGCTGAACGATGCACCGGTGCTGGCAGCGGCTGAGGTGTCGGTGGCGATGGGCCACGGCGCACTGGCCGCCCGCGAAGGGGCGGATGCCGTGATCGTGTCAGGGCGGCTGGATGCGCTGGCAGACCTTCATCACACGGCGCACCGGACGATGGGCATCGTCCGGCAGAACCTGTCATGGGCGGTGGCCTACAACGCCACCTGCATTCCGCTTGCGCTGGCGGGCTGGCTGCCGCCCTGGGCTGCGGGCCTGGGCATGGCGGCCAGTTCGCTGCTGGTCATGCTCAATGCCCAGCGCGCAGGGTCGCGAGGCTGACACCGGCTTGAGCCGTCAAGCCCCTTGCCGATGGACATCCTCTACCTGCTGATTCCCTTGTCGGCCGTGCTGGTGCTGGGCATCGTGGCGGTCTTCGGCTGGGCCGTGCATGGGGGCCAGTTCGACGACCTGGAGCGCGAGGGCCAGCGTCTTATCGTCGAAGACCCGGAAGCGCTTGATGAAGGTCAAGCCCCCAGCGAGGGTGCACCGCAACAATTCTCCAGAAGGCCCGGATAGCGGGTCTTGGTGCTCTGCACAGGGCGCTGGTGCCGGGCGAGCCCGAGAACTCGCCAGGGCGGCACGAGGTGGCATCTCGGCTGAGGGCAGGAGGATCTCGATGAAGACTGACCAGCGCGGCGCAGGCGTCGCCTATTTCGACACGCCGGTTCGGTGGTTCGCCCTCGCGGCGGTGCTTTGGGGCGTGGTGGGCATGCTGGTGGGCGTGATCATCGCCGCCCAGCTGGCCTGGCCCGAGTTGAACCTGGGCATTGCCTGGCTGAGTTACGGCCGCCTGCGGCCGCTGCACACCAACGCCGTCATCTTCGCCTTTGGCGGGTGCGTGCTGTTCGCCACCGCGTACCACGTGGTGCAGCGCACAGGCCAGACACGACTCTTCGCGCCCGGCCTGGCGCTGTTCACGTTCTGGGGGTGGCAACTGGTGATCGTGCTGGCAGCACTGTCCCTGCCCCTGGGCCTGACCTCCGGCAAGGAGTACGCCGAGCTGGAGTGGCCCATCGACCTGCTGATTGCGGTGGTGTGGGTGGCGTTTGCGGTGGTGTTCTTCGGCACCGTGGGTACGCGCAAGGTGCGGCACATCTACGTCGCCAACTGGTTCTTCGGTGCCTTCATCATCGCGGTGGCCTTGCTGCACATCGTCAACAGCGCGGCCATCCCGGTCAGCCTGACCAAGAGCTACTCGGCCTACGCCGGCGTGCAGGACGCCATGGTGCAGTGGTGGTACGGCCACAACGCGGTGGGCTTCTTCCTCACCGCCGGCTTCCTGGGGATGATGTACTACTACATCCCCAAGCAGGCCGAGCGCCCGGTGTACAGCTACCGCCTGTCCATCGTGCACTTCTGGGCGCTGATCTTCACGTACATGTGGGCCGGCCCGCACCACCTGCACTACACCGCCTTGCCGGACTGGGCGCAGTCCATCGGCATGATCTTCTCGCTGGTGCTGCTGGCGCCCAGCTGGGGCGGCATGATCAACGGCATCATGACGCTGTCGGGCGCTTGGCACAAGCTGCGGGATGACCCGATCCTGAAGTTCCTCATCGTGTCGCTGTCGTTCTACGGCATGTCCACCTTCGAGGGGCCGATGATGTCCATCAAGACCGTCAATGCGCTGAGCCACTACACCGACTGGACGGTGGGCCACGTGCACTCGGGCGCGCTGGGCTGGGTGGGCCTGATCTCCATGGGTTGCCTGTACTACCTGATTCCCCGCATGTACGGGCGCCGGCAGATGTACAGCGTCAAGGCCATCGAGCTGCACTTCTGGATCGCCACCGTCGGCATCGTGCTGTACATCGCAGCCATGTGGATCGCGGGTGTGATGCAGGGTCTCATGTGGCGAGCGGTGAACCCCGATGGCACGCTGGTCCACAGCTTCGTGGAGAGCGTGAAGGCGACTTATCCCTTCTACGTCATCCGCCTGCTCGGTGGCGTGTTGTACCTGTCGGGCATGTTGCTCATGGCCTGGAACGTGGTGATGACGGTGCGCTCCGGGCGGCCGGAGTTCGCCCAGGTTCCGGTGGTCAACGTGGCGCACGCCTGAGAAGAAGGAGGCTCCAAATGGCCCCAACCCACCATACCCCGCAAGGCCACGAGCGCATCGAGACCAGCAACTTCCTGATGATCGTCCTGATCCTTGTGGCGGTTGCCGTGGGCGGTCTCGTGGAAATCGTGCCCCTGTTCTTCCAGCGCTCCACCACGCAGCCCGTGGAAGGCCTGAAGCCTTACACGGCGCTGCAGCTGGCCGGGCGCGACATCTACATCCGCGAGGGTTGCCACAACTGCCACTCGCAGATGATCCGCCCGTTCCGCTCTGAGACCTTGCGCTACGGGTCTTACTCCAAGGCCGGCGAATTCGTCTACGACCACCCGTTCCAGTGGGGCAGCAAGCGCACGGGCCCTGACCTGCACCGTGTAGGGGGCAAGTACAACGACGAGTGGCACCGTCTGCACCTGATCTCGCCGCGCTCGCTGGTGCCCGAGTCCAACATGCCCGCCTACCCCTGGCTGGAGACGGCGGCGCTCGATCCCGCGTCCATGGCACCGCGCCTGAAGGCCTTGCGCGCACTGGGCGTGCCGTACTCCGACGATGAGGTCAATGCCGCAGGTGAAGCGGTCAAGGGCAAGACGGAGCTGGACGCGCTGGTGGCCTATCTGCAGGTGCTGGGCACCGCGGTGAAGTGAGGTGACCCATGGACATCAATGACCTTCGCAGTGCTGTCACCGTCATCAGCCTGCTGCTGTTCGTCGGGCTGGTGGCGATGACCCTGAAGCGTTCGCGCCGCAGCGAGTTCGAGGAGGCGGCGCGGCTGCCCTTTGCGGAAGACCTGTCCCGGGAGGACCGGTCATGAGCGACTTCATTTCCGGCGCCTGGTCCGTCTACGTCGCCGCGGCCACCATCGTGGCGCTGCTGGCCTGCCTGGCCTTGTTGATCATTGCCAGCAGGCGGAAGGTGATGTCAGACGACAACAGCACCGGACACGTGTGGGACGAGGACCTGAAGGAACTGAACAACCCGCTGCCGCGCTGGTGGATGGGGCTTTTCGTCATCACGGTGGTCTTTGCCGGCGCCTACCTGGCCCTGTACCCCGGGCTGGGCAGCCACCCGGGCTCACTGAAGTGGAGCAGCAGCGGTCAGCTTCAGGCCGAGACCGACAAGGCCGTGGCCGCCATGGCGCCGGTGTATGCCCGGTACGCCTCCATGAGCGCCGCGGACCTGGCCCAGGAGCCGCAGGCCATGGGCATCGGGGAGCGTCTGTTCCTCAACCACTGCGCGGCCTGCCATGGCTCAGATGGCCGGGGCAGCAAGGGATTCCCCAATCTGGCCGATGGAGACTGGCTCTGGGGCAGCAGCCATGACGCGGTCAAGGAAGCGATCACCCATGGGCGCAACGGGGTGATGCCCGCCATGGCCTCAGCGCTGGGCGGCGCAGACGATGTGCGTGATGTGGCCCATCACGTGCTGAGCCTGTCCGGCAGCACACACGACTCCGTTGCCGCCGCGCTGGGCAAGCCGAAGTTCGCGGCCTGCGCAGGCTGCCATGGCGCTGACGGCAGGGGCAACCAGGCCTTGGGGGCGCCGAACCTGACCGACAACATCTGGCTGCATGGCTGGGGCGAGCAGGCCATCGTGAACATCATCACCAACGGCAAGAACAACGCCATGCCGGCCCAGGCGTCGCGACTGACGCCTGAGCAGGTGCACGTGCTGGGAGCCTACGTCCTGAGCCTGTCCCGGTCGATGGCCGTGGCGTCCCGGTGAGCCCTGGTGGGTCAAGCGGCCTGGCGGCCCGAGCGCGTCCGTGAACCAGGCTGCCCACGTCGCTGCCCCGCCAGAAGGTGACGCCTCAGGCGCCATCGTCTCGCTGTACCAGACCCAGCGCAAGATCTATCCCAGATCGGTGACGGGATGGTTCGTTCGATGGCGTTGGGCCCTGGTGTTCGCCACGCAGTTTCTTTACTACGGGCTGCCGTGGCTGCAATGGAACGATCGACAGGCCGTCCTGTTCGACCTGGCCAGCAGGCGGTTCTACATCTTTGACCTGGTCCTGTACCCGCAGGACTTCATCTACCTGACGGGCCTGCTGGTGGTCAGTGCCTGTGCGCTGTTCCTGTTCACCGCCGTGGCGGGACGGTTGTGGTGCGGCTACGCCTGTCCGCAGACGGTTTACACCGAGATCTTCATGTGGGTGGAGCGGCATATCGAGGGCGACCGCGCGGCCCGCATGCGACTGGACGGCGGCGCCTGGACGCTGAACAAACTGGGGCGCAAGGGCGCCAAGCATGCGGCCTGGCTGCTCATCGCGCTGTGGACCGGCTTCACCCTGGTGGGCTACTTCACGCCCATCCAGTCCTTGTGGTCGCAGGCCCTGACGCTGGACTTCGGCCCCTGGGAGGGGTTCTGGGTGCTGTTCTACGCCTTTGCCACCTACGGCAATGCCGGCTGGATGCGTGAACAGGTGTGCAAGTACATGTGCCCCTATGCCAGGTTCCAGGGCGCGATGTTCGACAAGGACACCCTCATCATCAGCTACGACGCGGCGCGGGGCGATCCTCGCGGTGCTCGGGGCCGGCGCGCCGATCCCAAGAGCCTGGGCCTGGGCGACTGCATCGACTGCGGCCTGTGCGTGCAGGTCTGTCCCACCGGAATCGATATTCGCAAGGGTCTGCAGTACGAGTGCATCGGATGTGCGGCCTGCGTGGATGTGTGTGACGGGGTGATGGACAAGATGGGTTACGCCAAGGGGCTGGTGCGTTACGCCACGCAGAACAGCATGGCCCAGGGGTGGCCGGCGCGCCAGATGTGGTCGCGCGTGTTCCGTCCGCGGGTGCTGATCTATGCCACCATCCTCGGGCTGATCTGTGCCGCCCTGGCAGTCAGCCTCTGGCTGCGGGACCCCTTCAAGGTGGATGTCTTGCGAGACCGTGGCGCGCTCGCGCGCCTGGTGGACGATGGCCGTGTCGAGAACGGCTACCGCATCCAGCTCATGAACGCCACCGAACATGCGCAGCGCTACCGCATCACCGCCAGCGGACTGCAGGATGCGCGCGTGATCGGGCGTTCCGAAGTCGATCTGGGGCCGGCGCAAGCCCGCTGGCTGCCCCTGGCGGTGCAGGTGCCTGCCGAAGTGGCAGCCCGCGTCGGGGCCGGTGCCCATGGTCTGTCCTTTGACATCGAGCGCCTGGCCAGCCCCGGCCAGCCCTCGACCACGGTGTCAGAGCGCTCCACGTTTGTGATTCCGAGGTGACATCATGACCATTCGACCCCACACTTCTGCATCGCCCGCCCACTCACCGCCCTGGTGGCGGGTGGGCATGGTCTGGCTGGTTCTGGGCGGTCCGCTCGCGGTGGTGGTGGCGGGCATTGCCACGGCCGTGATCGCGGTCAGGGGGGCAGAGCCTGTCCTGACTTCGCAACCAGTGGAGAAATTTGCCGACAGGCCGGCCGTTCAGGGCCGCAACCACGCGGCGACCGCTCAAACTGCGCCATGAGGCACGGGCTCGCCATGGCGGCCCCAAGCGGGGCACCCGCTCAGCAGCTGCTGGCGTTGACGATCTGCCGCAAGGCGCTCTGGTCGATGATGCGGATCTGGCGCTGCTTGACTTCCAGCACGCCGTCGTCCTGCAGCCGGGAAAAGGTCCGGCTCACGGTCTCCAGTTTCAGACCCAGGTAACTGCCGATCTCCTCGCGCGTCATGCGCAGCACGAGCTCGCTGCGCGAGAACCCCCGGGCGTGCAGCCTTTGCGTCAGGTTCAGCAGGAAGGCCGCCAAGCGCTCCTCGGCCCGCATGCTGCCCAGCAGCAGCATCACGCCGTGGTCACGGACGATCTCGCGGCTCATGATCTTGTGGAACACCCGCTGCAGCTCAGAGATCTGCAGCGACAGGCCCTCAAGATCATGAAAGGGAATGACGCAGACCGTCGAGTCTTCCAGGGCGACGGCATCGCAGGCGTGGCGTTCCGTGCTGATGCCGTCCAGGCCCAGCAGTTCGCCCGACATCTGAAAGCCGGTGACCTGATCTCGGCCGTCTTCGGCACAGACACAGGTCTTGAAGAAGCCCGTGCGCACCGCAAACAGCGAGTGGAACGGGTCTCCCGTGCGGAAAAGGGTCTCTCCCCGGGGAACGCTGCGCCGGTTGGCCACCAGTTCATCCAGGTGGACCACCTGATCGGCCGACAGGCCCACTGGCAAGCACAACTCACGCAGGTTGCAGTTCGAGCAGGCCGCCTTGATGGGGCCTATGCGAACCGGGGTGGCAACGGTCATGAATCTGGTCCTCCGGCGACCGGGCCCGGCCTCGTTGCTGGCTGCAGCCTTCAAAGCAGGCGCGCCGCTTGTTGTCTTTTTCCTCAGGCAGGCCCTCGGGCCCGCTGGGGCTTGTTCCAAGTCAAGCCCGCTCAGGTCTGCCTGTATCAAAGTGTATTCGCATGAGGCACTCGGGTACCGCTGCGCGTGCCACAAGGTGGTGACACGACGCCATGAACGGTCCGCGCCCTGCCTGCAGGCCTTGCGGCAGGGAATGGGGCTGCGCTCAGCTGTCGTCGGCCGGGCGCAGGCGGTCGCCCGGCTGCGCCTGGGTGGGGAACCCCCCGCGTCTGTGGCGGACAAGGAACGGGACGGGCGCATGAGGGTCCTCCCCGCGGGTGCGCGGGTGCACACAGCGCGCCGAGTGGGCTTCGCCTGCATCGACGCCGACCGCCGCTGCGGACTGCCGCTGCAGACCGCCGTGCGCTTTGCCGCCACCCGGGCAAAGCTCGCCCGCCTGTGCAGGGCCCTGCAGGGCAGCCCCACCCCGCCCGACAGTGGGCTGCCCGCCCTGGGTATGTCGGCCATCGACAGGGCAGGGGCCGTTTGCGCCCGGAACGCCAGGACGGTGCAAGCCTGCGGAGAGGGCGGAGGCGCCAAACAGGACAGACAGGGCAGAAAGGGCAGACAGGGCAGACAGGGCAGACAGGGCGGATGGGCCCTGCAACATGGGCTCCGGCCGACCGTGCGCGGGCTGCAGTACCTTGTGCGTGCGCTTGTCAAGGTCACCGACAAACACCTCCAGACCGTTGTGGACCGGGCGCGGTTTCTTTGCGTCCTTCAGGCATGGAACTCGCCCTGACCCTGACCTTCACCGGGCTCCTGATGGGTCTGGCGGGCGCGCCGCACTGCACGGCAATGTGCGGCCCGGCCTGCGCCGCCTTGTTGGGCGGGGCGGGGCGCTCTGCGGCGCCGGGTGCGGGTGTGCGGGCACTGCCCTGTCAGGGCACGCCTGCATGGTTGTTTCACGGCATGCGTGTGGCCGGATATGCCACGGCCGGTGCGCTGGTGGCCGCCGGGGTCGGCGTTCTGGCCTGGGCCGGTCAGGCAGCGCCCATCTTTCGCCCGGTGTGGACGCTGCTGCATGGGGCTGCCTTGGCGCTGGGGCTGTGGCTGGCCTTCACCGCGCGACAGCCCGGCTGGATGACCCGGATCGGTCGCGCACGACCCGACAGCGGCGTCGCCGCAGACTCGCCCGCGGGCGCAGCGGTGCACCCTGTCAGATGGAAGGCCGGTACGCGTGCGCTGCAAGCCGGCGTCGCAGGGGGGCTGTGGGTGGCCTGGCCGTGTGGCTTGCTGCAATCCGCGCTGGTGGTGGCCGGCCTGGCCAACACCCCAGCCGCGGGCGCGCTGGTCATGGCTGCTTTCGCCACGGCATCCGCCCTGGGGCTGCACCTGGCCCCCGCCTGGTGGTCGTGGTCACAGGCCCGGGGCGCCGCCGCTGGCACGCGTACGGTTCGGTGGAACCGGCTGGCGGTGCGCCTGACGGGGGCCTTCCTGGCATGGGGTTCGGTTTGGGCCCTGGGACATGATGTCTGGGGCCAGGTGTGGGCCTACTGCTTCGGTTGATGGGGTCTGAGGGCTGCGGAAGGCAAAACGCCCGGCGTGGCCGGGCGTTCTGACGAATCCGCACGCCGAGCGTGCAGATGCAAGATCCGAAGAATTACTTCTTCTTCTCTTCCTTCTTGGCAGCAGAGGCGGCCGGCTTGGCGGCTTCTGCCTTCTTCTCTTCCTTCTTGGGGGCCGGTGCTTGGGCGAAGGCGCCGAAGGAGAAAGCAGCGGCGATCAGGGCGGCCAGGATCTTGGACATGGAATCAACCTTTCGAAAGTTTTGAATTCACCATCCTTCGAGGGATGGCAGACGACAAACGCGCGGGTCGGTCAGTCGGTTGACAGGACGCTCCACTAGAATTTCTCCTGTTTTCAACAGCAGCACCAAGCCAGAGGCGGAGACCCATCACATGTACCAGCACGTCAAGGTTCCCGAGGGCGGGAAGAAGATCACCGTCAACGCGGACTTTTCCCTCAACGTCCCTGACCATCCCATCATCCCCTACATCGAGGGCGATGGCACCGGACTCGACATCACCCCCGTGATGATCAAGGTGGTGGATGCGGCAGTGGCCAAATCCTACGGCGGTGCGCGCAAGATCCACTGGATGGAGGTCTATGCAGGTGAGAAGTCCACACGCGTGTACGGGCCCGACGTCTGGCTGCCCCAGGAGACGCTGGACATCGTGCGCGAGTATGTTGTCTCCATCAAGGGCCCGCTGACCACCCCGGTGGGCGGCGGCATCCGCTCGCTGAACGTGGCGCTGCGCCAGGAACTCGACCTCTACGTCTGCCTGCGCCCCATCCAGTACTTCAAGGGCGTGCCCAGCCCGCTGAAGGAGCCGGAAAAGACCAACATGGTCATCTTCCGGGAGAACTCCGAGGACATCTACGCCGGCATCGAATACGAGGCCGAGAGCGACAAAGCCAGGAAGCTGATCAAGTTCCTGATCGAAGAGATGGGGGTGAAGAAGATCCGATTTCCCGACACCTCGGGCATCGGCATCAAGCCGGTGTCGCGTGAGGGTACCGAGCGCCTGGTGCGCAAGGCCATCCAGTACGCCATCGACAACGACAGGCCCTCGGTGACCATCGTCCACAAGGGCAACATCATGAAGTTCACCGAAGGCGGCTTCCGGGACTGGAGCTACGCGCTGGCCCAGCGTGAGTTCGGTGCCGAGCCCATCGACGGCGGGCCGTGGTGCAAGATGAAGAACCCCAAGACCGGTCGCGAGATCGTGATCAAGGATTCCATCGCGGACGCGTTCCTGCAGCAGATCCTGCTGCGTCCGGCCGAGTACTCGGTCATCGCCACCCTGAACCTCAATGGCGATTACGTATCCGACGCGCTGGCGGCACAGGTGGGCGGCATCGGCATCGCCCCGGGCGCCAACCTGAGCGACTCCGTGGCCATGTTCGAGGCCACGCATGGCACGGCACCGAAGTACGCCGGCAAGGACTACGTCAACCCCGGCTCGGAGATCCTCTCGGCCGAGATGATGCTGCGTCACATGGGTTGGGTGGAGGCTGCCGACCTGATCATCGCCTCGATGGAGCGGTCCATCCAGAGCAAGAAGGTCACTTATGACTTCGCGCGTCTCATGGAGGGGGCCACGCAGGTGTCCTGCTCCGGCTTTGGCCAGGTCATGATCGACCACATGTAGAACGCCTGCCTGACGGCCCTTCGGGGCCGCATGTCAGGCCCTTGCCGCACCCGCGCGCCCGCTGGCCCGCGCGCCCTCAAAGGCGCCGGGCCCCTTTGCCGAACCCCGGACATCGGGCCCCGGTCCGGCCGCGCAGTACGTGTCGGACCTGTGTGGGTTTCCCGAGCCGTTGCGGGCTTGGGGCCTGCCTGGTTTCCGGTTGTAAGGGCCGTCTCGTGCAGCGCAGCAACCGGGGGCTGCTGTGCATAGAATGGTTCATGCCTCATCGGTCTGACGACGCCTCAGCGCCTGCACCCCATCTGCCCGGCACTGGCGGGCATGGCGCTGCGGTGGTCGAGCGCCAGACGGCGCGGACGAAACCTCCCTCGCTGTTCCAGGTCGTCATGCTCAATGACGACTACACGCCGATGGAGTTCGTCATCCGTGTGCTCCAGCAGTTCTTTCAGCATGACCTCGAGACGGCCACGCTGATCATGCTGAAGATCCACCACGAAGGGCGCGGCGTCTGCGGGGTGTACACCCGTGATGTCGCGGCCACCAAGGTCGAGCTGGTGCTGGCAGCAGCCCGGCGCGACCAGCACCCGTTGCAATGCCTTATGGAGTCCGCATGATTGCGCAAGAACTGGAAGTCAGCCTGCACATGGCCTTCGTGGATGCCCGGCAGCAGCGGCACGAGTTCATCACGGTGGAGCACCTGCTGCTGTCGCTGCTGGACAACCCCACCGCTGCTGAAGTGCTGCGCGCCTGTGCAGCCAGCATCGAGGATCTGCGCAAGAGCCTGACCTCCTTCATCAAGGAGAACACGCCCACGGTCTCCGGCACGGAGGAAGTGGACACCCAGCCCACGCTCGGATTCCAGCGCGTGATCCAGCGCGCCATCATGCACGTCCAGTCCACGGGCAGCGGCAAGAAGGAGGTCACCGGTGCCAACGTGCTGGTGGCCATCTTCGGCGAAAAGGATTCCCATGCCGTGTACTACCTGCATCAGCAGGGCGTGACGCGGCTGGATGTGGTGAACTTCATCGCGCACGGCATCAAGAAGTCCGACCCGCCGGAGCCCGCCAAGTCAGGCGATGGCGCCTCGCAGGACGGCAGCGACAGGGAAGAGCCTGCCGACGGCAAGGGCACGCCGCTGGATCAGTTCACGCAGAACCTGAACCAGATGGCGCGCGACGGCAAGATCGATCCCCTCATCGGCCGGGAGCACGAGGTGGAGCGTGTCATCCAGGTGCTGTGCCGCCGCCGCAAGAACAACCCGCTGCTGGTGGGCGAAGCCGGCGTGGGCAAGACCGCCATCGCCGAGGGCCTGGCCTGGCGCATCACGCAGGGCGATGTACCCGAGATTCTCCGTGCCTCCACCGTCTATTCGCTGGACATGGGCGCGCTGCTGGCCGGCACCAAGTACCGGGGCGACTTCGAGCAACGCCTGAAGGGCGTGCTCAAGCAGCTGAAAGACCAGCCCAACGCGGTGCTGTTCATCGATGAGATTCACACCCTGATCGGGGCCGGTGCGGCTTCTGGCGGAACGCTGGACGCCAGCAACCTGCTGAAGCCGGCTCTGTCCAACGGCACCATGAAATGCATCGGGGCCACCACCTTCACCGAGTACCGGGGCGTGTTCGAGAAGGACGCTGCCCTGTCCAGGCGCTTCCAGAAGATCGACGTGGTCGAGCCCTCGGTGGAGCAGACGGTGGAGATCCTCAAGGGCCTGAAGTCCCGGTTCGAGGATCACCATGGCATCAAGTACGCGCTGGGTGCCTTGCAGGCCGCGGCCGAGCTGTCGGCAAAGTACATCAACGACAGGCACCTGCCGGACAAGGCCATCGACGTGATCGACGAGGCCGGCGCGGCACAGCGCATCCTGCCCAAGACCAGGCAGAAGAAGACGATCAACCGGGCCGAGGTGGAGGACATCGTGGCCAAGATCGCCCGCATTCCGCCTGCCAGTGTCTCCAGTGACGATCGCGGCAAACTCAAGACCCTGGACCGCGACTTGAAGAGCGTGGTGTTCGGCCAGGAACCTGCCATCGACGCGCTGGCGGCCGCCATCAAGATGGCCCGCTCGGGCCTGGGCAAGCCGGAGAAGCCCATCGGCTCCTTCCTGTTCAGCGGCCCCACGGGCGTGGGCAAGACCGAGGTGGCCAAGCAGCTGGCCTACATCCTGGGCATCGAACTGATCCGCTTTGACATGTCAGAGTACATGGAGCGCCATGCGGTCAGCCGCCTCATCGGCGCGCCTCCGGGCTATGTGGGCTTTGACCAGGGCGGACTGCTGACGGAGGCGGTGACCAAGAAGCCCCACTGCGTGCTGCTGCTCGACGAGATCGAGAAGGCTCACCCGGATGTCTTCAACGTGCTGTTGCAGGTGATGGACCACGGCTCCTTGACCGACAACAACGGGCGCAAGTCCGACTTCCGCAACGTGATCGTCATCATGACCACGAACGCGGGCGCCGAGACCATGAACAAGGCCACCATCGGCTTCACCAACAAGCGCGAGCAGGGCGACGAAATGGCCGACATCAAGCGGCTGTTCACCCCAGAGTTCCGCAACCGGCTGGATGCCATCGTGAACTTCAGGGCGCTCGATCAGGAGATCATCCTGCGCGTGGTGGACAAGTTCCTCCTGCAGTTGGAGAGCCAACTGGCCGAGAAGAAGGTGGATGTCACCTTCAGCGACGCCCTGCGCCAGCATCTGGCCCGGACCGGCTTCGACCCCCTGATGGGCGCGCGACCGATGCAGCGCCTGATCCAGGACACGATACGCCGTGCGCTGGCTGACGAGCTGCTCTTCGGCCGGCTGGTCGACGGCGGCCGCCTGAAGGTGGACGTGGACGAGACCGGAAAGGTGCTGCTGGACATCCGCCCCCCGAAGAAGAGCGACCGGTCCAAGGCCGAACCGGCCACGGTGTAGGCCCGCGCGCTGGCCTCAGGCCAGGCCGGCACCGGCCCCGCTTGACGACGCAAGCCGGGTCAGCGGGTCCTGCCTGAAATAGCGTCTGAACATGGCGTACACCGCCGGGTGCTCGGCGTGCAGGGCTGCGGGTGCCACGAAGAACGCCTCGCTGGCCACGGCGAAGAACTCTTCCAGCGATTCGGCGGCGTAGGGGTCCAGCGCGGTGGCCTGACCGGAGTCCGCCGCGGCACACAAGGCCTCGTAGGCGGCGACCAGCGTATCGGCCCACTCCTGGCGGCCGATGTCCGCGGGCAGCAAGGGCGTGCCATCCGCGAGGCCATCGGCCATGTCCAGAACGTGCACGAATTCGTGGATCACCACGTTGTAGCCCTGCGACGCCTTGGCGCCGGCAGCGCGTACGTCGCGCCACGACAGCATGATCGGCCCACCCTGGACCGCCTCGCCCGACAGGGTCTCGTCAAACTCGTGCACCACGCCGTCATCGTCCGCGATGGTTCTTCGCACGCGGGCCAGGCCCGGATGCACGACGATGCCGACGAACCCCTGGTAGACCGACAAGTGCAGGCCGAGCACGGGCAGGCAGGCCTGTGCCGCAATGGCGACCGCCATGTCATCGCTGACCTCCAGGCCATGGGCGCCTGAAAACTCCTTGCTGTCCAGGAAGAGGCTGGTCAGGCGCCGCAGGACCGCCTCGTCAGGCGTGCCCGCGCGCGGCAGGAAGGCAAACCGCTTCAGGGTGCGGCGCCACAGGGCATCGGGAATCGCCCTGCGGGCCGCCGCGGCATCCTCCCGGCGCTGGGTCAGGTGCTGAATCAGTCGCGCCCACATCGCCCGGCGGTTGTCAGGTGCGCAGCGGCAAAGGCCGTGGCCCGGCGGCCGGGTCAGGAGCGCGTCGCGTCAGGCCCCTGGCGTCCAGCCGCAACACTTCGGCACGGGGGCTGGGGTGATCCACATCCCAGTCGCTGAGCACGCGACGCGTGGCGGTATTGCCCCAGGCTTCATCGCCTGGGCGGTGGGTGTGGCCGTGGATCAGCACGCTTGCATCGGCTTGTGCCAGCCACTGCAATCCGGCACAACGGTCCACATCAGCCCACAGCGACGGGTCAGGTGCCTCCGTCTTGCGCGAACGGCTCTGGCTCCGAATGCCCGCAGCGATCATCCATCGTTCATCGAAGGGCCGCTGCAGGAAGTCTGATTGCCAGGAAGGGCCGCGCACCATGCGCCTGAAGGCCTGGTAGTCCACGTCCTGCAGACACAGTGCGTCGCCGTGCGTCAGCAGCCAGCGCTGCCCGAAAGCCGCCAGGCAGGTGGGGTCGGCCAGTGGGTGCAGGCCCGCGGCCTGCAGCAGCGCAGGCCCGACCAGAAAATCGCGATTGCCGGGCATGAACCCCAGCCACAGCCGGTGGGTGTGGCGTTTGAGCATCTCGACACAGGCCTGCTCGAAGGGGCGGTGCCGCTGGTCGTCGCCTACCCACACCTCGAACAGGTCGCCCAGGATCAGCACGGCGTCCGCACCGGTGTTGTCCAGGTGGTTCTTGAAGGCCTGGAATGTCAGCGGCAAGGCCTCGCACAGGTGCAGGTCCGAGACGATGTCGATCGCGCGCCAATGGGCCGGCGCCACGAAGCTGGAGATCTGTACCGCAGGCGCCCCCTGCGCCCTGTCTTCAGCGGCCATGTCCTGCGGTTTCACGCCAAGCCTTTCCATGCGAAGCGCGCAAAGCGCCGCGGCTCAGGCCACCTCGAGGGCCCTGTCGATGGTCACGCTTTCCAGGGGTACATCGTCGTGGAAACCGCGGCGGCCGGTCTTCACCGACTCGATGCGATCCACGACATCGTGGCCCTGGACGACGCGGCCGAACACGGCATAGCCCCAGCTTTGCGGGTCGGCCGACCGGAAGTTGAGGAAACCGTTGTCGGCCGCGTTGATGAAGAACTGCGCCGTGGCGCTGTGCGGGTCTGAGGTGCGGGCCATGGCCACGGTGTACTTTTCGTTCAGCAACCCGTTGTCAGCCTCGTTCCGGATGGGGGGGCGGGTGCCTCTTTGCTTCATGTCGACATCCATGCCGCCACCCTGGATCATGAACCCCTTGATGACGCGGTGGAACACCGTGCCGTCGTAATGTCCGTCCGCCACATAGCGCAGGAAGTTCTCCACGCTGGCCGGCGCCTGGATATCGTCCAGTTCAAGCCGGATCACCCCGGCGGAGGTGTGCAGTTCAACGGTCTTGGCCATGTCAATTCTCCAGAGTAGCCTTGCGAATGAGGACGGGGGTGGTGGGAACGTTCTGATGAGGCCCGAGCGTGGTGGTGGGCATCGCCTTGATGCGGTCCACCACCTCCATGCCGGCCACCACCTTGCCAAAGACCGCGTAGCCATGACCGTCCCGTGACTGCGCGGCGTCCAGGAAAGCGTTGTCCCTCACGTTGATGAAAAACTGCGCAGTGGCTGAATCGGGCACCATCGTGCGGGCCATGGCCACGGTGCCGCGCAGGTTCTGCAGGCCATTGCGAGATTCCAGGGGAATGGGCGCCCGCGTGGCCTTCTGCGCCATGTTGGGCTGCATGCCGCCGCCCTGGATCATGAAGTTGTCGATCACGCGGTGGAAGATGGTGCCGTCGTAGTGGCCTGCGCGCACATACTGGACGAAGTTGTCCACGGTACGCGGCGCCTTCTCGCGGTCCAGTTCGAGGACGATGTTCCCCTCACTGGTGGCCAGCACCACTTTCTGTGCCCAGGCCGCCCAGGGCAGGGCGGCGCAGATCAGCAGGGCGGCGCACCGGGAAATGAGAAATGACATCATGATCGTATTCAACCTCTGAAAAGGGTCCTCTGGCCAAAGCAGCGCAGAAGTCTATCCGCAGGGGGGCCGCTATACTGATTTGCAGGGGTCTGGTCGGCTTTTCTGTCGCCTGTTTTGCGCATGCCACGTGTGCCCGTTCTTCCCTTTGACGGCTCCGTCGCAGAGCCCCTGCCATGCCCGCAAGGAACGTCCCGCACATGAGCCTGCACATCCACAACTCGCTGACGCGGCGCGTCGAGCCCTTTCATCCCATAGAGCCCGGGCATGTGCGGATGTATGTCTGCGGCATGACGATCTACGACCTCTGCCACGTGGGCCATGCCCGCATGATGATGGCCTTCGACGTGGTGTACCGCTGGCTGCGCGTGAGCGGCTGGCGGGTGACCTATGTGCGCAACATCACCGACATCGAAGACAAGATCATCCGACGCGCGGTTGAACGTGGCATATCGATTCGGCAACTCACCGACGAGATGATCGCCGCGATGCGTCAGGACATCGGCGCCCTGGGCATCGAGACGCCCACGCACGAACCCAGGGCCACGGACTATGTGCCGCAGATGGTGTCGATGATCGGCACCCTGCGTGAAAAGGGGCTGGCCTATGGCGGCTCGGGCGGTGATGTGAATTTCGCGGTGCGGCGCTTTCCGGGCTATGGCCGCTTGTCGGGCAAGTCCCTGGACGAGTTGCGTGCCGGCGAGCGTGTGGCGGTGGCCGACGGCAAGGAAGACCCGCTGGACTTCGTGTTGTGGAAGGCTGCCAAGGCCGATGAGCCGCAAGACGCCCGATGGGAGAGCCCTTTCGGCCCGGGCCGACCCGGCTGGCACATCGAGTGCTCGGCCATGAGCCGCGCGCTCCTGGGCGACTGCTTCGACATCCACGGTGGGGGCCTGGACCTGCAGTTTCCGCATCACGAGAACGAAATCGCCCAGAGCGAAGGGGCGTCAGGCAAACCCTTCGTGCGCTACTGGCTGCACAACGGCTTCCTCAACGTCGACAACGAGAAGATGTCCAAGTCATTGGGCAACTTCTTCACCATCCGCGAGGTGCTGCAGCGCTACGACGGCGAGACGGTCCGCTGCCTCATGCTGCGTACCCACTACCGCAGCCCTTTCAATTTCAGCGATGCCCATCTTGACGATGCCCGCAGCGCCCTGCGCCGGCTTTACGGTGCCCTGGATGCCACGGCGGTCACCCAGACACCGTCTGTCGACTGGACGGCTGGGCCGGGGGCTCGTTTTCGCGCTGCCATGGACGACGACTTCAACACCCCGGCGGCTCTGGCCGTGCTGTTCGAGCTGGCCTCTGAGGTGCATCGCACCGGCGATACGGCGTCCGCAGGCCAGCTCAAGGCGCTGGGGGGCGTGCTGGGCCTGTTGCAACAGGATCCGCGCAGCTTTCTGCAGGCTGGAGCGCCGCAGGACAAGGCCACGGGGCTGGATGCGGCTGCCATCGAGAAGCGCATCGAGGCCCGGGCCGCAGCCAAGGCAGCGCGCGACTTCGCCGCTGCGGACGCCATCAGGGCCGAGCTGGCTGTGATGGGCGTGGAGTTGAAGGACACCCCCCAGGGCACCACCTGGGTGCGGGCATGAATGCTGCCTGGCGCGTGGTGATGTCCTGCGCCGGGTGCCCGCTGCAGCCGAGAACTGTCCCGTGACGACCGCACCTGCTGAAGCAGCCGCCCCGCCCGGGCAGGCGCCCATGGTGTCGCCAGATTACTGGGAAGCCGCCTGCAAGCACCTCAAGCGCAACGACCGCGTCATGAAGCGGCTGATTCCGCGCTTTGGCGAGGCCCGCCTGCACAGCCGCGGCGACGCCTTCACCACCTTGTCGCGTTCGGTCGTGGGCCAGCAGATCTCGGTCAAGGCGGCGCAGTCGGTCTGGAACCGCTTCGTGGCCCTGGCCAGCCCGCACGGCGGGCGGCTCTTGCCGCAAGACGTGGTCTGCCTGGAGGTACCGGCCCTGCGCTCGGCCGGGCTGTCCGCGCGCAAGGCAGAGTACCTGCAGGACCTGGCCAATCACTTCGCCAGCGGGCAGGTGCATGTGTCCCAATGGGACACGATGCATGATGAGGCCATCATCGAGGAACTGGTGGCCATCCGGGGCATCGGCCGCTGGACGGCCGAGATGTTCCTCATCTTTCACCTGATGCGGCCCGATGTGCTGCCCCTGGACGATCTGGGATTGATCAAGGGCATCAGCCTGAACTACTTCAGCGGGGAAACCGTTTCGCGGGCTGAAGCCCGCGAGGTGGCCGAGGCCTGGGCGCCGTTTCGTTCCGTGGCCACCTGGTACGTGTGGCGAAGCCTTGATCCGCTGCCGGTAGACTACTGAGCATGAACATCTGGCCTGTCGCCTCCCACCGATGAGCAAGAAGCATTTCCTGGAGTTCGAGCACCCCATCGCCGAACTGGAAAGCCGGATCGACGAACTGCGCTACGTGCAGAACGAATCCGCAGTCGATATCTCCGAAGAGATAGACCGCCTGAGCCAGAAGAGCCAGCAACTCACCAAGGACATCTACGCCAACCTGTCACCATGGCAGGTCACGCAGATCGCACGGCATCCGCAGCGCCCCTACACGCTGGATTACGTGCAGGAAATCTTCTCCGATTTCCATGAACTGCACGGCGACCGCGCGTTCGCCGACGATCTGTCCATCGTGGGAGGCCTGGCCCGGTTCAACGGGCAGCCCTGCATGGTGCTCGGGCATCAGAAAGGGCGCGATACCAAGGAGCGGGCCCTGCGCAACTTCGGCATGTCGCGTCCCGAGGGCTATCGAAAGGCGCTGCGACTGATGAAGCTGGCGCAGAAGTTCCGCCTGCCGGTCTTCACCTTCGTGGACACGCCGGGCGCGTACCCCGGTATCGGTGCGGAAGAGCGCGGCCAGAGCGAGGCCATCGGGCGCAACATCTTCGAGATGGCCCAGCTGGAGGTGCCCATCGTCACCACCATCATCGGGGAGGGCGGCTCGGGCGGTGCATTGGCCATCAGCGTGGCCGATCAGGTGCTGATGCTGCAGTACTCGGTCTATTCGGTGATCTCTCCGGAAGGCTGTGCCTCCATCCTGTGGAAGACCTCCGAGCGTGCCTCTGACGCTGCCGAGGCCCTGGGCATCACGGCCCATCGGCTCAAGGCGCTGGGCGTGATCGACAAGATCGTGAGCGAGCCGGTGGGCGGCGCCCATCGCAACATCAAGCAGATGGCATCGCAGCTCAAGCGGGCCTTGAACGATGCGCTGCGCCAGGTGTCGGACCTGAAACCCAAGGATTTGCTGCAGCGTCGTTATGAACGCCTGCAGTCCTACGGTCGATTCACCGATACCCGGGAGCGCTGAGCCCCGCGTGACGGCGCCGTGCGCCCCGCGCGTGGGCGTGGCGGTCAGCGGCGGCCGCGATTCCATGGCGCTGCTGCACGCCACCGCGTCCGCGGCGGTGTCTTCCGGGCTGGAGGTCTGGGCCTTGCACGTCCATCACGGCTTGATGTCTCAGGCCGATGACTGGTGGCGTGCGATCGAACAGCAATGCGCGCGCTGGCGACGCCGGGGCCTGCCCGTGCGCTTTGCCGGGCATCGGCTGGCCGGGGCGCCCGCGGCGGGCCAGAGCATCGAGGCCTGGGCCAGGGCAGGGCGCTACGAAGCGCTGACCCGCATGGCGCATGAGCGGCAGATCCGTCTGATGCTGCTGGCGCAGCACCGGCGCGACCAGGCCGAGACCGTGCTGTTGCAGGCGCTGCGCTCAGGCGGGCCTGCCGGCCTGTCGGCAATGCCACGGGCCATCGAGCGTGACGGCATTCAATGGGTTCGCCCGTGGCTTGACCATCCGCGCTCCGCCATTGAGGCCTATGTCAGGCGCTACCGCCTGCGCCATGTGAACGACCCCAGCAACGAGGACGTGCGGCTGGCTCGCAGCCGCCTGCGAGCCCAGGCGTGGGACGCGTTCGAGAAGGCCTTCGCGCACGCGGAGGTGGCCCTGGCCGGCACGGCCAGACGCATGCAGGAGGCGGCCGCCTGCAACGCCGAGCTGGCGGACATCGACATGACCGCCTGTGTCGACCGCCAGGGCGCGCTGGCCATCGCCCCCTGGTCACGCCTGTCGGATGCCAGGCGGGCCAACCTGCTGCGGCACTGGGGTGCCCGCTGGGGCCCGGGTGGCATGCCTGAAACCCTGGTGGCCCGGTTGCTGCGCGAAGCCAGCCGCACGCGCAACGGCAGCCGATGGCCCGCTCCAGGCGGCCACATCCTGCGGCACAAGGAGCGTCTGGTGTTCGCAGATGAAGGTTGCCCTGACATGCTGCGCCGCAGCACATAAAATCCGCGGTCCACTCCGACCGTCGCATGGCCCCCCAGGCACAGCGATCCCCCTCTCATGGCCTTGATCGTTCACAAGTATGGCGGGACCTCCATGGGTTCCACCGAACGCATTCGAAACGTCGCCAAGCGTGTGGCCAAGTGGGTCCGTGCGGGCCACCAGCTGGTGGTGGTGCCCTCTGCCATGAGTGGGGAGACGAATCGTCTTCTGGGTCTGGCCAAGGAGTTGATGCCCGATCCGCGGGAGCCCCAGGCCCTGCGCGAGCTTGACATGATCGCCAGCACCGGGGAACAGGTGTCGGTGGGCTTGCTGGCGCTGGCGTTGCAGGCTGAAGGCGTGCAAGCCGTCAGCTACACCGGCTGGCAGGTCCCCGTGAGGACGGATTCGGCCTACACCAAGGCCCGCATCACCGCCATCGACGACGCCCGCATTCGCGCAGACCTGCAGCAGGCCCGGGTGGTCATCGTCACCGGTTTCCAGGGCATTGATGAAGCGGGCCACATCACCACCCTGGGCCGTGGAGGCAGCGACACCTCCGCTGTGGCGGTGGCCGCGGCCATGAAGGCTGACGAGTGCCTCATCTACACCGATGTGGACGGCGTCTACACCACGGACCCCAGGGTGGTGCCGCAAGCCCGGCGCATGGCCACGATCAGCTTCGAGGAAATGCTGGAGATGGCCAGCCTGGGCTCCAAGGTTCTGCAGATCCGGTCGGTGGAGTTCGCAGGCAAGTACCGCGTGCCGCTGCGCGTGCTGTCGAGCTTCACCGCCTGGGACATCGATCTGGCCGAAGAGGCCCGCTCGGGCACCCTGATCACTTTCGAAGAGGACGAAAAAATGGAACAGGCCGTCGTTTCCGGCATTGCGTTCAACCGCGACGAAGCAAAAGTCACCGTCCTGGGGGTGCCCGACAAGCCCGGCGTGGCCTACCAGATTCTGGACGCTGTGGCAGACGCCAACATCGATGTGGACGTGATCATCCAGAACGTTTCGCACGACGGCCGCACCGACTTCTCCTTCACGGTGCATCGCAACGATTACGCCCGGGTGATGGACCTGCTCAAGGGCCAGGTGGTGCCGGCCATGGGCGCGGCAGCCGTCACGGGAGACCCCCGGATCTGCAAGGTCAGCATTGTGGGCATCGGCATGAAGAGCCATGCCGGCGTGGCCGCAAGGATGTTTCGTACCCTCAGCGAGGAGTCCATCAACATCCAGATGATCTCCACCAGCGAGATCAAGACCAGCGTCGTGATCGACGAGAAGTACATGGAACTGGCAGTGCGTGCCCTGCACCGCGCATTCGAGCTCGAGGCACCGACGGCTTGAACTAGAATCCGGGTGATCCGGAGTCGTGACCGAGAGGCCGAAGGTGCTCCCCTGCTAAGGGAGTATGTGGGCAAAACCTGCATCGAGGGTTCGAATCCCTCCGACTCCGCCAGCACAAGACCTTCGAACCTGCTGAGTGGGGTTCGAAGGCGCTCAGAGCCCCGCACTATGCGGGGCTTTTTGCTATGGGCTCCTGACTGCGACTTCGGGCGGGTGGGCCGGAAGGGCGTCTGAGACGGGCTTTCTCTCAGGACCTCCTGACTTTTGGGGGGTCGGTACGGGGCCGATTGAAAGTGTTACGTTGGTGCGGGGCCCGTTGGCATTGCTCTCCTAGCGCTCGGGTTCAGTTCCCCCCAGTTAGTACGTCGACAAGGGATCGCGCCACCACGTAACGCGCCGGGTTCTCGCCGACAGCCAGCGCCTTGAAGTGCGCCTTGCCGCACTCGAT
Organism: Rubrivivax sp.; assembly: GCA_049242285.1. Classification (GTDB taxonomy): domain Bacteria; phylum Pseudomonadota; class Gammaproteobacteria; order Burkholderiales; family Burkholderiaceae_C; genus Rubrivivax. The sequence goes on along the minus strand of JBMLPD010000621.1, from coordinate 6,781 downwards.
CTTGGCGCTCTCCTTGTTGCGCAGGTCATCGGTGAACAGGCTGCTCTTGGTCTCGACCACGAAGTACAGGCGCTTGGTGCCGTCCTTGTTGACCAGCACCGCCCAGTCGGGGTTGTAGCTGCCCAGCGGGGTGGGCACCTTGAACCAGCCTGGCAGCTTGGCGTACAGCACCACGTCGTCGTCTTTCTCCAGCGCATCGGCGAAGTCGCGCTCGGTGGCCGATTCGTAGACCACGTGCTCGTAGATCGAGCGTTTGGTGTCCCGCAGCATGTTCGTCAGGTAGCCGGTCAGCTCCTCGGTCTCGAACAGTTCCTGGGCCCAGACTGCGTCGTCGCCCAGGCGCTGGTAGCGGATGCCGTCCACCAGGGCCATGCGCTTGCAGCGGTTGATGATCTCGGCCGCCTGCTCGATGAACGCTGCGGGTTGCGCTTGAAGTCGTCCAGCCGCTCGCACTCGGTCAGCATTTTGACCAGCGTGCGCCGCGTCAGCTGCGTGCGGTCCTGCAGGTCGGTCAGCAGGTCGGGCAGTTCGATGTCGGCCTCGTCCAGCGTCACGGTGTAGGCGCCTTCCTTCTCGCGCGCCTCCACGCCTGCCTTGCCGATGCCGATTTCCGCCTTGCGCCACTGCAGCCGGGCGCGGGCGATGTGCAGGTCACGGGTCAGTGCGGCGGTGCAGTCGCGGATGAGCTTGTCGTTGTCGAACTGCACGCGGTACGTGGTCTTGTGCTTGATGCGGTCCCACAGCGCCTTGAAGTCCTCGCTGAGCGTCACCGCCTTGCCGTCGGCGCCCTTGCGCAGCGGCACGGTCTCGCGGTCGTCGCGGTTCTTCACCTCCACGCGGCCGGTCACCTTGCGCAGCAGCTCGGCCACCTGGCCCCGGTACGGCTCGAAGGCCTCGGGCAGGGCCAGCTTGCCGTCCTTCAGGGCGGTCTTCAGCGAGTCCTGCACCTTGCCCTTGGCGTCGATGTGGCCGGCAGCACGCAGGTGGTCCCACAGGGCCTTGGACTGGTCCACGCCCAGCGGGGCCACCTTGCCGTCGGGCGTGGTGATGGCGATGGTGGCGAACTGGTGTTGCTCGACGATGCCGAAGCGGATGCCCGTGTCCGCCTCGATCTCCTTCTGCAGCTGGTCGGCGAACTCCTGGTACGACTCGGTCGCAATCACCGTCAGCCGGTTCACGTCGTGGCCATAGACGCGCTGCCCGTCCTGATTGACGCACAGGCGCAGGCCACGGCCCAGAGTCTGGCGGCGCTCGCGTTCGCTGCCCATCTCGCGCAGGGCGCAGATCTGAAAGACGTTGGGGTTGTCCCAACCTTCCTTCAGCGCCGAGTGGGAGAAGATGAACTTCAGCGGCGTGCTGAAGCTGAGCAGCTTCTCCTTCTCCTTCATGATGAGGTTGTAGCCGCGCTCGGCGTCGGCGCGGCTGGTCTCGTTCTTCAGGCCGCCTTCCTTGTCCAGCTCGGGGTCGGCCCAGCGGCCCTTCTTGTCGATCGAGAAGTAGCCGTCGTGCACGGCCGCGGCCTGCTGTGCCAGGTCCCCAGCGTCAGGTCGGTCGAACAGGCCCTGGAAGGCCGGCAGCTTCGCGGCCCGCCGGTACTCCTCCTCGAAGATGCGGGCGTAGTCGCCCTTCACCGGGTTGCCGTCCTTGTCGTACTGGCGGTAACGCGCCACCGACTCGATGAAGAACAGCGACAGCACCTTGATGCCCTTGGGCCGCAGCAGCTTCTCCTTCTCCAGGTGCTCCTTGATGGTCCGCCTGATCATCTCGCGCTGCACGGCCAGGGCGTCCACCTCGCCGTGGGCTTGGCCCAGCGCCAGGTAGACCTCGCCGCCGGGGTAGCGCAGCTCCATGAACTCTTCGCCCTTGGCGGTGTTGATCTCGCCCACGCGGAAGTCGGCATACACCGCGCGCTTGGCCAGTTGCTGCAGGTCGTCGCCGTCGTTGACGGCCAGCACCTGCGGCTTGGCGCCAGTGGCGGTCTGCACGTGCAGCTCGACCTTGGCCGCGATGCCCTTCTTGTTGCTGACCTCCAGCAGGCGCACGTAGGGCTTATTGAAGGCGTCTTCGATGGTGGCTGCAGCCACCTCGATCTGCTTGACCAGCTTGCGCTCGTAGGCGTCCACGGCGTCCAGCCGATACACCATGTGGTGCTTGTTGGCGTGGGTGGCCGAGTACCGCAGCGTGCACAGCGGGTTCATCGCGTCCAGCGCGGCCTTGCCCGCGCCGCTGAGGCCGCCGTCCACGCTCTGCGGCTCGTCCACGATGACGATGGGCCGTGTGGCGCGGATGAGGTCGATGGGCTTCTCGCCGCCGGTCTTCTCGCTGTCCTTGTAGAGGTTGTTCACCTCCTTCTTGTTGATGGCGCCCACCGTCACCACCATGATTTGGACGGTGGCGCTGGTGGCGAAGTTGCGCACCTGGCCCAGCTTGCTGGAGTCGTACAGGAAGAAGTCCACCGGCACGCCGGCGTACATGCTCTTGAAGTGCTCCTCGGTGATCTGCAGCGACTTGTAGACGCCCTCCTTGATGGCCACCGACGGCACCACGATGACGAACTTGGTGAAGCCGTAGCGCTTGTTCAGCTCGAAGATCGTGCGCAGGTAGACATAGGTCTTGCCGGTGCCGGTCTCCATCTCGACCGTAAAGTTGAAAGCGAGCTTTGCCAAATGGCCGCTTGGCGCGAGGGCGTTGCGAATCTGTATGCCCTGCAGGTTTTCCAGCAGTTGGTCATCCTGCAGCGTCAACCGGTTACCCAGACCCAGGTCGGAGACCTCTTCACCGGCGATGGCCGCCTGGCGGGGCATCGTCACCGTGAACTCGGTGCGGCAGATCTCCTGGCCCCGGAACAGGTCGCAGACGGACTCGATGGCCTGGAGTTGGTAATCCAGGTTGGGTTAGAAGTGAAGCTTCATCGGCGATTCGTCAGTGCAACCAGCCTTTGGCGTGCAACGTGTCCAGGGCAATCGCGATCTGTCGCGGCGTGAACTGGCGCTTGCGCTCGTTCCAGCTGTGGGTGTGGTTGACCACGTCGTCCACGTTCATTCCGGAGCCGCCCTGGGTCACCACCCAATGAACGGTGGCCAAGAGCTCAAGGCCATAGGGCGACTCGAAGCCCTCAACCAGTGCGCCCACTTGGGCCAGTCGTTCGCGTGTGTCGCCGTGGTCACTCAGGAACTGCGCGGCTTCATCTTCTGCGCCAGGAACCAGCGTCAGCGGCTTGTCGGGCGCGTCGCCTCCATCGGCGTACCCCGCCACCATGTGCCCCTCGATCTTCTTCAAGACGTGGCGAAGATTTCCCCCGTAGGGTCCGTACGGACCCTTGACGTAGTTCAGGCGCAGGGGTTCGCCGGCCGCCTGCATGAAGTACATGAGCTTGTGGACTTCCAACAGGGTAACGCTGGGGTCGAGCAGCCCCCGGATGTAGCGCGACATCAGCTCGATGAGCGCCGCGCGCCCTGGCGTCATCTTCGGGACTTCGCGTTGGTGCTGCATCCTGTCGGCTTGGGGTGCTCCCTTGGGCTCGAAGATGCGGACATGCACCTCCGGCACAACAGCCAGTGCAGCTTCAATGCGCGGGCGTACGTCATTCCACTCCAGTCCACCCAAGCCGCTACCGAGCGGTGGGATGGCCACGGATGTGATGCCGCGATTGCGGATCTCCGCGACCAGCGCAGTCAGACCAGACTCGATGTCCTGAATGCGGCTCTTGCCACGCCAATGGCGCTTGGTCGGGAAGTTGATGATGTAGCGCGGGTTCGTCAGGTGGCCTGTCTCGAAGACGAACATGCGTCCCGGCTGTACTTCCTCGCGGAGGCAGGCGGCCTCATACGCCTTGAAGTTCTCGGGCCAGGCATTCTTGAACTGCAAGGCGATGCCTCGGCCCATGATGCCGACACAGTTGACGGTGTTGACGATGGCTTCGGAGTCATCCTTGAGGATGTCGCCGCTGGTCAGTTCGATCATGGTGGTCTCCTGTCTAGTAGTACCAGGCCGGCAGGATCTGCACCGGCGGGCGATGTCCGCCCACGGGCAAACTCTGGGCTACCTGTGTTGCGATCGGCTGCGAAAGTACGCCGATCCGCTCCACCAAATGCCAGGGAAAGCTGTGCTCCAGCAGGAATTCTGCCTGCTTGGCCTCCCGGCATGCGCTCCAATTTCGGGCCGCCACGGCGTCCCAGTCCACATCCCCCAGCCTAGCCAAGTCGGCGCGGTCCTCAAAGTAGCAAGAACCAGCGTTTGACAGCGTGAAAGCCCAGCGCCGGGGCTGTGCGTTGGCCCAGGCCACGGTGGCGTGCAAGTCGGCCTCCAAGTGGATGATCGGGCCTTGGCCGCCCTTGTAGGCCAGATCAGCGTTCTGCCGGTGTATCAAGAACAACATCACTGAGCGCGGGCAGAAGTAGAACGGCACGCATTGCCCGACGTACAGGCCGGGGTGACTGTTCAGCCGCAGCTCCTGCAGCCGGCGCTGCTTGATGTGGTTCATGCCAATCACCGTGCCAGGCGCGGCCGCTTGTACGACAGCCGCATCCGACAGCAACCCGCCGGCGGCGACGATCGGAGCCAGGCGGTCCACATGGCAGATGTGGAAGATCTTGGGCTGTACGGGCACGGCCACGTCAGAGACTCCGAACGTTGTACGCGTCGAGCTGGCGTTGGATCAATTGTTCGGGTGAGCTCATCGTTGACTTGCGCAAGGTTGTCAAGTGGCCTGAAGTTTGAGTACTTTGACGCCTGACAGCGCTCTACTTGCCTTCACCTCCGCACGTGCCTGCCAGAGATCGTACGCAGCCTGCTGCGCCAGCCAAACTTCAGCGGCACCACCGTGGTCGCGCCCCAACCAACGCTCAAGGCGCAGGGCCATCGCAGGGCTGACTGCAGCCCGTCCATTGAGCACCTTGGACAACGTGGTCCGGTCGACGCCCAGTTGCGCAGCAGCTTCGCCGACCTGTAGGCCCAAGGCAGGCAGGATGTCGTCCCTCAGAGTGAGTCCAGGGTGGGGGGGATTGAACATCGAACTCATATTCACCTCAGTGGTAATCCTGGTAGTCGACCAAGACGGCATCGCCGTTTTCGAACGAGAAGGTCAGGCGCCAGTTTCCGTTGACGCTGACCGACCAGTGTCCGGACAGGCTTCCCTTCAGGGGGTGCCAATCCCAGCCAGGGCGATTCATGTCTTCGGGCCTCTGGGCGGCATCCAGCGCAGACAGTTGTCGGGCCAGGCGAGGCGCATGCGCGGCCTGGATGCCGGCTCGAGACCCCGAGCGGAAGAAGCGCTCGACCCCTTTGTGCCGGAATCTCCTGATCATGGGCGAAGTGTAGCGCGTAGCGCCACACGCAGCAAGAGAATGAATGAGTTGAGCAAGTGCGAGTCTCATCAGTACCCCAGGAGGTAACACCTCCTCACCGGGGACTGTTTTCAAACCCATCACTGCCGCCCCGCCAGAACAAGACCTTCGAACCTGCTCAGCGGGCTTCGAAGGCGCCCAGAGCCCCGCACCATGCGGGGCTTTGCGTTATGGGCTCCTGACTGCGGTCTCGGCCGGATGCCCCGAAAGGGTGTCTCTGGGGCCCGTTTTCTCTGGACATCCTGACTTTTTGGTGCTCGGTACGGGGCAAATGTTGTCGTCGGTATCCTGTTCGTCGTCAAGGGGCTCTTGGGGTCAAGATCAGTCAAAGTCTGTGAGCGGGTTCATCTGTGCTGGCGAGTACCAACGGATGCCATGATCGTCCCACAGGATTTGAGCTTGTTGTTCCCAAACAGCATGGCACCGGCCAAGGCCCTTGCCGTTCACCAGCGCCTCGGCCCTTCTTCCCGCCTGTCGCACCTTTCGACGGATGACTGCGTCTTGTTCAATGGGATCTGTCAGACAGAGGTCGTCCGATTTCTCTGACCTTGACGCGATGAGGATTCGCTCTCGCAGTTCCGGCTCAAGGTTCATGAGGGTGCGCCGCGCCTCGGATAACGGACAGCCCGTTGCCTTGTGGAAGGCGATCAGATCGTCTGCGGAGAGTGTGGGCATGATCGTTTTTGGGGTGTCGGTGTGGGCATGGGAAAGACCAACGATCCTGCCCCTCACCCTCTAGCGTGCCCAGCCTGCCATGATGAACCGGTCAAGCTCGCCTCGTTTGGTGGGGTGCTTTGATAGAAGTTCAATCAAATCCTTGCCTTCAATCAGCCGGACGTTGAGCAACGATGCTTGTTGCTTGGCCGATTGATTGAATGTGCGATTGGTTGCGGCTATCAACTCGAATTCGACGCCTGGATACCTTGCGGCATAGGCTGCAGCGCCGGCGGATACATCTTTGATGGCCTCCCATCCCATCTCCTTGCCTTCGACCCCTGAACTCTTGCACTGAATGAGGGCTCCACGATTTCCATCGATAGCGACGACATCTACTCCACCATCGCGAGTCTTTGGCGTTTTGATCGTTCGGGAGAATCCCTGCTTGCTCCAAATCAGAGCGCAGAATGCCTCGAACGCATCAGGGCTAAGAGAGCCAACAAAGGCTGGTTCGAAAGGTTCGTCACTGAAGGGCGAACCTCCGCCTGGCGATTCGATATCCGCAAAGTCCGCCGGGTTGATGTCTCCAGACCCATTAAGCATGTCATGGGACAGTGCGCGCTTTCGCTCTAAAAGCAGGTCCAGCTTCTCATCGAATGTCGTGAAGTCTCCACCCACAACAACCGGGTAGTAGACATGCACGTCCTTTTTCTGCCCGATTCGGTAGGTGTCAGGTCCCGGATGATTGATGACTCTTTTGGTGAACAAGTGAGGGTGTG
>JBMLPD010000620.1:0-2139 GCA_049242285.1 Rubrivivax sp. | reverse complement strand
ACTGGCCGAGCAGGCGCGTTGAAGCACGCCGCACTTGCGCCCTTTGGCAAGCTAGACGCTGTGGGCACTGACTGGGTTGGTGTTGGCGCGGGGGAGCGCCTGCCAGGGCGGTGCCGGGCCCCGTGAATCGCGCGAGCTCCCGGGCCCGCCAGGCGCCAAGGGCGGCGGCCTTCAGGGCTGCTGCGCCTCCCGCAGCCGCTCGTCGAACCCCGGGTGGGTGCTGAGCCAGGCGGGTATCGCGTCCGCGCCTTGTCGCGTGCTTTCAGCCGCCAGCTTGCTCCACAGGGTGGCCATCACGCGGGGATCAACGCCCACGCGCAGCAAGCAGCGCCTGGCGAAGAGGTCGGCTTCGCGTTCGGCCTCGCGCGAGTAGCGCAACCCCTGCACCGTGCCCAAGGCCGAGGCGGCCACGGTCGAAAAGTCACCGAGCACCGTGCCTGCCACGGACGGCAGCCCGAGCGACAGGACCAGGCCTCTCATGCCGTGGCGGTGGACCACATGGCCGATCTCGTGGGCCAGCACCGCCAGGGCCTCGATGGCCTCGATGCGGTAGCGGGCGATGGCCACCGCCGCAAACGGCCAATACAGGCCCGCCGTCAGCAGCGTGAGCGAAGTCTGCCCGAGCACGAGCTTCTACAGGGCCCAGCCCTGCATGTGCCCGGCAAAGCCCAGCTGATCGCCCCACCGCGTGCGACTCCACACGATCTGCTGGGTCCGCGCGGCGGAGAAGGGCCACACCGCGATCCACATCACCAGCAGGGTGCCGGCCGCGGTGAGCACATGGCGCAGCGAGTCCTGCGCCGACGACCCGCTTGCGCGCGTGCTGAAGACCAGGGCCATGACCAGGCCGGCCAGCAGCGCGCCTGCGATGGCCAGCACCAGGCCGGTGGCGTACAGGTAGTGGAACGCCGTGCTGGCGCGCTTGAAGGTAAAGCGCTGATCACCGAAGACGGCGTGGGCATGCTGCAGCCGCTTCAAGCGCTCAAGCGCCCAGGGCAGGAGCAGCACCAGCGCGACCGTGGTGCCCAGCACCCATGTCTGCGGCGCCCCGGCCTCGCTCATCACCGCGCCCAGGGTCCACACCAGCAGCAGCGGCACGCACACGGCCTACACCAGGCAGCGCGGCGCATTGAAGCCAAAGCGCAGCCCGCGCCAGCGGGTGTTGGCCAGCTTGAAGCGCTGCGCGCCGGCAAACAGCGCCGGCCCGGCCACCAACATGAGGCCCAACACTCCCAGGCCCAGCCACGGCGACAGGCTGAAGGCGAAGGTCCACAGCGCCAGCAGCCCCACGGCCAGCGCGCGCCCGGCCAGGATGCGCCACGGCTGGCCGTGGTGATCGAAGCGGTCGCCCAGCAGGGCCGTGTGCTGTGCAAACCAGCGCGCCTTGCGCACCTTGGCCCAGGCCGAGTACACGCCCAGGCTCAGCAGCGTGAACAGCAGGTCGACGATCCAGATGCGGAAGTACTCTGCGGCCGGCCCGTCGAAGGTCAAGCGCGCGCTGTACCCCAGCGGTGGACCGGGCGGGGCAGGAGGGGCGGGCGGCATGCCCAGCAACTCGCGCTTGAGGGGCCCGTCTTCCAGCGCCTGGGCCAGCCCCCGGCGGGCGCGAAGTTCCTCGTGATCTTCAAGCGCCGAGCCATCGGCGCGCGCTGGCGGCGCGGCCGCCACGTCAAGAAACGACACACCAACTCGTGGCGCGTTGCAGGGTTCGCAGCGATGCGAAGGCCATGATGCGCCTGTGGCAGGCAGCGGCGGCGTAGCGCCACGACAAGCGACCGGCAAGAAATACACGCCCGAGACGGCCCGCCGTCAACCTGCGCTGCTGCCGGCCGCTGCCGGCGCAGCAGGCACCGTCCTTCCATCACGCTGCCGCCGTGGGTAAACATCGAGCGGGCGGTAGAGCATCCAGCGGGCTGCGCGCGCCCATGCCACCCACCTTCAGCACATGGGTGTAGATCATGGTGGTGGCCACGTCGGCGTGGCCGAGCAACTCTTGCACCGTGCGGATGTCGCTGCCGGCTTGCAGCAGGTGCGTCGCAAAGCAGTGCCGCAAGGTGTGAGGCGTGGCCGGCTTGGTCACCTTGGTCGACAGCACCGCCCGCTTGAAGGCCCGCTGAAAGGTCTCGGCGTACAGGTGGT
>JBMLPD010000619.1:0-4145 GCA_049242285.1 Rubrivivax sp. | reverse complement strand
CCGCACCCTCTTCACCGAGACCTTCTGGGATTTCGGCGGCCAGGCGGCGCAGGGCCTGACGGCACGCATCAGCGGCCCCACCGAACAGGAACAGGCCCTGCTGGCGCGCTGGGCGCGCATCCGCGAGATCCGGGATGTGGTGAACAAGGAGATCGAGGCGGTGCGCACCGCGGGCGGCGTGGGCTCCTCGCTGCAGGCCAACGTGAGCGTGCACGCCGGGGATGCCGACCGTGCCCTGCTGGACAGCCTGGGCGAGGACCTGAAATTCGTGTTCATCACCTCGGTGGCTTGCGTGAGGCCGCCGGCCGAAGGCGACGTCCTGCGGGTGGAGGTCACGCCCTCGTCGGCGATGAAGTGCGAGCGCTGCTGGCACTGGCGCGACGATGTGGGTCAGGACCATGCCCACCCCACCCTCTGCGGCCGCTGCGTGAGCAACCTGTACGGCGCTGGCGAGCCACGGACGGTGGCCTGACATGACCAACAAGCCCAAGTCCTCTGCAGGCTCCGCCCGCAGCCTGGCGCTGTGGCTGGCCCTGGCCGTGCTGGTGATCCTGCTGGACCAGATCACGAAGACGGTGATCATCGGCACCTTCCGCCTGGGCGACACGCAACCCGTGTGGAGCTTCTTCAACCTGGTGCGCGTGCACAACACGGGCGCGGCCTTCTCCTTCCTGGCCGGGGCCTCAGGGTGGCAGCGCTGGTTCTTCGTCGGCCTGGGATTCACGGCCTCGGCCTTCATCATCTGGATGATCCGCAGCCACCCCACGCAAAAGCTCTTCTGCTTTGCCGTGACCATGATCATGGGCGGGGCGCTGGGCAACGTCATCGACCGCCTGCTGCACGGCTACGTGGTGGATTTCCTGCAGTTCCGCTTCAGCTTCCTGGAGCCCTTGTTCCCGGGCGGCTACTTTCCCAGCTTCAACATCGCCGACAGCGCCATCACGCTGGGCGCCATCTGCGTCGTGCTGGACGAGATCCTGCGGGTGCGGCGGGCCCGGTAGCTCAGTACTCGTTGACCAGCACCACCTTGCCCATCACCTGGCGTGTGCCCATGCGGGCATAGGCTTCGCGCACCTGGCTCATGGGCAGCACGGTGTCGATGGCGGGCTTGACCAGGCCTTCGGCGTACCAGGTGAAGAGCTGGCGGATGTCGGCTTGCGCTGCCTGGGGCTCGCGCTTGAGGAAGTCACCCCAGAACACACCGACGAGGGCTGCGCCCTTGAGCAGGGCCAGGTTCCAGGGCAGCGCGGGGATGGCGCCGCCGGCAAAGCCCACCACCAGGTAGCGGCCACGCCAGGCGATGGAGCGGAAGGCCGGCTCGGCCAGGGCGCCGCCCACGGGGTCGTAGACAACGTCCGGGCCGCGGCCACCGGTCAGCGTCTTGAGGGCGGCGCGCAGGTCTTGGCGACCGTAATCGAGGGTCTCGTCGGCCCCCAGGGTGCGGCAGAAGGCGCACTTCTCGGGCGTGGAGGCCGCGGCGATGACGCGCGCACCCGCCGCCTTCGCAATCTGCACCGCCGCAGAGCCCACGCCACCGGCCGCGCCCAGCACCAGCACCGTCTCGCCCGCCTTCAAGGCGCCGCGGTCCATCAGCGCGTGCAAGGAGGTGCCATAGGTGAACAGGAAGGCCGCCGCGTCCTCGAACGCGATGCCCGAAGGCAGCGGCACCGCCTGGCGGGCCTCCACCAGGGCATGGGTGCCGAAGCCGCCATGGCCCGCGCAGGCCACACGGTCCCCCGCACGCAGATGCGTCACCCCTTCTCCCACAGCGTCCACCACGCCGGTGTACTCCGAGCCGGGCACGAAAGGCAGCTCCGGACGGAACTGGTACTTGCCTTCCACGATCAGCAGGTCCGGGAAGTTGAGGCTGGCCGCGGCCACCTTCACCCGCACCTGGCCGGGGCCGGGCTCGGTCTGGGGGATCGGGCCCCAGCGCAGATCGTTCACGCCCGTGAGGGTTTCGCAGCGCCAGCCTTGCATGGTCTCGTTTCCTTTGTTCAACAGGGTGGGGGGATGTGTCTGCGCAGAGTTCAACAGCCCAGCACCAGCCGCGCCGCGGCCAGGTCTTCCAGGGCCGTGCCGACCGACTTGAAGAGGGTGATGTCCTCGGGCGTGCGGCGGCCCACGCAGTCGCCGCGCAGCAGTTCGGCCAGTTCACCCACCACCGCATCGGCGGTGATGACGCCGCGTTGCAGCGGCTGCACCACATCACCGGCTTCAGCGCCAGCACCGGCATGGGTGTCCACCACGATGCGGGCGCGGGCCACGGCCTCGTCATCGGCCTCGCGCATGTGGGGCTTGAAGCCGCCCACCAGGTCCAGATGGGTGCCGGGGGCCAACCAGGCGCCGCGCACGAGGGGCTCGGTGGACGTGGTGGCGCAGGTGACGAGCCGGGCCTGGCGGCAGGCGGCTTCCAGGCCTTCAGAGGGCACGGCCATGAGGGTGGGCACGGCCTGCGCGACGCCATCCGTCGAACGGGCTGCCGTGCGTTCGGCCCTGAGCTCCTCAGCCAGGGCGTTCGCGGCTTCAAACCTGCGGCCCCAGACGAGCACACGTTTCAAGCCCGGGCGCAGCGCAACATGGGCGCGCGCCATCCAGGCCGCCAGCCGACCCGTGCCCACCACCAGCAGCGTCTCCACCTCCGGCAGGGCCAGATGGCGTGCAGCCAGCGCGGAGGTGGCTGCCGTGCGGCGCAGCGTCAGCGCCTCGCCGTCCAGCACGGCCAGGGGGTGCCCGGTGGCCCGGTCCATCGCCATCACCGTGGCTTCCACCGTGGAAGGGGCGCCGGGGATCACCGTGACGAGCTTGGTGATCAGCAATCGCTCGTCCCAGGCCGGCATCAGCAGCAAGGTGTCGGTGGGCGCCAGGGCGTGGGCATGGCGCAGCGGCACCTGGGCGCCGCGCACGAAGGCAGCCTGCAGGGCATCCGCCAGCGGCCCCCAGGACAGGGCCGCGTGCACCTGTGCCGCTGAATAGACTCTCACCATGATCCGCAGTGTAGACAGCGCCGCCGGGCCCCCAGGAGCCGCCACCGAGGCATCTGACGTCGTCATCATCGGTGGGGGCGTCATGGGCGCTGCCACGGCCTGCTTCCTGGCGCGCGACCACGGCCTGCGTGTCAGCGTGCTGGAGCGCGATCCGCTCTACCGCCGCGCCTCGAGCGCGCTGTCGGCCAGCTCCATCCGCCAGCAGTTCAGCACGCCCATCAACATCGCCCTGTCGGCCTGGAGCGTGGACTTTCTGCGGCGCATGGGGGACGAACTGTCGGTGCCCGGCGAAGCCCCGCCGGCCATCGGCCTGGTGGAGCCCGGCTACCTCTACCTCGCCACCGAGGCCGGCGCCCAGACGCTGGCGGACCACCACCTCCTGCAGCGCCAGGCCGGCGTCGAGGTGGCCCTGCTCTCGGCCACGCAACTGCAGCAGCGCTTCGCCTGGCTGAGTGTGCAGGGCCTGGTGACCGGTTCGCTGGGCCTGCGCGGCGAGGGCTGGTTCGACGGACCGGCGCTGCACCAGGCCTTTCGGCGCAAGGCCATGGCCTGTGGTGCGCGCTTCGTGGCGGCGCAGGTGGTGGGTTTCGAGACCGCAAGCGGCCAGCGATCAACCGACCGCGCCACCGTGCAGACGGTGGTCGGACAGGACGGGCGGCGCTTTGCCGCCGGTGCCGTGGTGCTGACCGCCGGCGCGTGGTCCGGTCCGCTGGCGGCGCAACTGGGCGTGCATCTGCCCGTCTCGGCCAGGAAGCGCGACGTCTTTGTGCTCGACTCCCCTGCCGCCCCGCTGGCCGGCTGCCCGCTGGTGATCGACCCCTCGGGCGTCTGGTTCCGCCCCGAGGGCCGCGGCTTCATCGCCGGCGCGCCCCCGCGCGCTGCAGAGGCGGGCGGACCGGGCGACCCGGACGAGCCGCCGCTGGAGGCCATCGACCACGCGCTGTTCGACGAGGTGATCTGGCCCGCCCTGGCGCACCGCGTGCCGGCCTTCGAGGCCCTGCGCGTGCGCTCGGCCTGGGCCGGCTACTACGAGATGAACACCTTCGACCACAACGGCCTGGCCGGGCCGCTGCCGGGCTGGGCCAACGCCTACACGGCCTGCGGCTTCTCAGGCCACGGCATGCAGCAGGCCCCGGCCGTGGGCAGCGCGCTGGCCGC
>JBMLPD010000618.1:0-5394 GCA_049242285.1 Rubrivivax sp. | reverse complement strand
CTGGGCGCGCAGGCCGTGGGCATGAGCACCGTGCCCGAGACCATCGCGGCGCGGCATGCGGGCCTGCGCGTGCTGGGCCTGTCGATGGTGACCAACATGGCCGCCGGGCTCAGCACCGAGACCCTGAGCCACGCCCAGACCCTGCGTCAGGCACAGGCCGCGAGCGAACGCGCCTGCGCGGCGCTGGCGGCTATCGTCGCGGCGATGGGACAGGACTGAAAGGCGGCTGAACCCGTGCACGCCCTGGACCTTGCCAATCCCGCCGACTGCGCCCGACGCGCCCTGAGCTGCCTGGACCTCACCAGCCTGAACGAGGCTGACACCGAGGCCGACATCGCCCGGCTGTGCCGGCGCGCCACCGGGCCTTTCGGCTCCACGGCCGCGGTGTGCGTGTGGCCACGGCTGGCGGCCTTTGCACGGCGCGAACTGCCCCCTGAGGTGGCCGTGGCGGCGGTGGCGAACTTCCCTGACGGCAGCGCCGACCTGGCGCGGGCCGTGGCCGACGCCCAGGCCATCGTCGACGCCGGCGCGCAGGAGGTGGACGTGGTGATCCCCTACCGGCAGCTTGACGCCGCGCCGGCCTTGCTGGCCGCCGTGCGTCGCGCCTGTGAAGGGCTGCGGCTGAAGATCATCCTGGAAACAGGCAAACTGGCCGACACGCGGCAGGCAGCCCTGGCCTGCCGTATCGCCCTGGAAGCTGGCGCGGACTTTCTCAAGACCAGCACAGGCAAGGCGCGCGTGAACGCCACGCCGCAGGCCGCGCGCGTCCTGTTGCAGGCGATTGCCGACGATCCCGCCGCACGCCCACGCGTGGGCTTCAAGCCTGCGGGCGGCATCCGCACCGTGGCCGATGCCCAGGCCTACATGGCGCTGGTGCGGGAGGTCCTGGGTGACACGGCGCTGTCACCGCAGCGGTTCAGAATCGGTGCCAGCGGGTTGCTCGAAGACATCGAGGCCGTGCTGGGCGGGTGCGCTGACGGCTCCGCCTGCGTCGCCACCCGGGCTTCGGCCTGCTGAAACAGAGCGCCTTCCCGCGCCTGAGCGAACGCTGTTCATCCATCCCGACGCCGGCTCACCAAAGCTGCCGGCCCCTGACGAGATCACGATGATGAGCCCTTCACCCACCCGCCGCCCGACCCGCCTGTGGGCCTGCCTGCTGGTCGCAGCCCTGCTGGTCGGCTGCGCCACCGTATCGGCTCCGACCGCGGCGCCGGCTGAACCCGTCACCGTACGCCTGATCGCCTTCAACGACCTGCATGGCCACCTGGAAGGCACGGGGCTGGCGCTGCCCTGGCCGGACCCGGCCGACAAGACCAAGGTTCAGCGCCTGAGCGCCGGCGGTGCCGCGCATCTGGCCGGCCTGATGCAGGCGCTGCGCGCGGGGGCCCGGCACCACATCACCCTCAGCAGTGGCGACATGATCGGCGCCACACCGCTGGTCTCGGCGCTGTTCCTGCACGAGTCCACCATCGAGGTGGCCAACCGCATGGGGGTGGACATCGGCATTCCCGGCAACCATGAGTTCGATGCGGGCAAGGACGAGCTGCTGCGCATCCAGAACGGCGGCTGCTCTGACACCAGGCCCGAGTCGCCCTTCGTGTCGTGTGCGCTGGGCCGCTTTGAGGGCGCGAAGTTCCCCCTGTTCGCCGCCAACGTCCAGAAGGTGGACGGCAGCACCTTGTTTCCAGCGTCGGTGGTGCGCGAGTTCGGTGGCATCAAGGTGGGCTTCATCGGCGCTGTCACCCGGATCACACCGGGCATCGTCGTGCCCTCGGGCGTGGCCGGGCTGAAGTTCCTGGACGAGGCGGCCTCCATCAACACCGAGGCGGCGCGGCTGAAGGCCCTGGGCATCGAGGCTCTGGTGGCCGTGATCCACGAAGGTGGTGACACCGGCACGTCTGGCCTGCCGATGGAGTGGAACGACGTGGGCTGCCCCCACCCGCGCGGCGAGATCTTCGACATCGTGAAGCGGCTGGCGCCGGACATCGACATCGTGTTCTCGGCCCACACCCACCAGGGCTACCGCTGCATGGTGGATGGCCGCCCGGTGCTGCAGGCCACCTCGTTCGGGCGCGGCGTGAGCGTGGCCGACATCGTGCTGGACCCGAAGACGCGCGACATCGACCGCGCGCGAACCACGCACCGCAACCTGCCGGTGTTCAACGAGCGCAGCGATCCTGCGCTGCGCCAGGCCATCGTCGCGGCGGAGCCTGCACCCTGGGCACAGGTGCTGCAGGACGCCAGGCCCTCGGCCGCGGTGGCGCAGCGCGTGGCGGAGTACGTGCAGGCGGCCCAACCCCGCGCACAGCGGCCCGTGGGGCGCATTGGCGGCGATTTCGAGCGCAGCGCCCGCACCGACGCCAGCGCCGGGCGCCTGGTGGCCGACGCGCAGTGGCAGGCCACGCGCGCGCCGCAGCAAGGCGGTGCCGAGCTGGCCCTGATGAACCCCGGCGGCGTGCGCACCGACCTGCGGTGCCCCGCGACGTGGCCATGCACCGTGACCTATGCGGATGTCTTCGCCATGCAACCCTTCGGCAACCACCTCGTGGTGCTGACCCTGTCGGGGGCCGAACTCAAGCAGATGCTGGAGGACCAACAGCGGCCGGGGCGCGGTTCGGCGCTGTTCCTGATTCCCTCTTCGTCCATGACCTACGCCTGGCATGCAAAGGCCGCCCACGGCAGCCGCGTGCAGGACTTGCGCGTGGCCGGTGTGGCGGTGGAGCCGGGGCGCGACTACCGCATCACCGTCAACAGCTACCTGGCCGACGGCGGGGATGGCCAGCGCATGCTGGTCAAAGGCCGCCAGCGCGTGGCCGGCATCCTGGACCTGGACGCCCTGGTCGGCCACCTGCGGGCCACCCACCCCTCGCCCGACCCGGTGCCGCGCATCCGCTGGGTGGACTGACCCTGACTTTCATGATGTGGGGCAACGCCCCGGATCATGGAAGACTTCCACATTGAAAACGGCAGTTGACCGCTTGCAATCTTGCCGCACACCGCGTGGACTCGGTCCTGGCGTTGTTTTCGCAGCCTCACCTTTGGGGTGACAGCGCCATGCACTTGCCAGCACCGCTTTTGATGCGCCATGCGGTGTTGCGCCTCCTTGCAGGCACGAGCCTTCCGCGCCGTCGCGCCTTGCCTGGCGCCCCAACAGCCGCGCTGGCACATGCATCCAACTGCCGTTCAGGCTGACCGTCAGAACCTGCCGGGCCGGTAGGGCTGGGGGTCGATCGCAGGGGCCCTGCCTGCCAGCAGGTCGGCCACCAGTTCTGCCGTGGCCGGCGCGGCTGCCAGGCCCACATGGCCGTGACCGAAGGCGTGGATGAGGTCTGGATGGGTGGGGGAGGGCCCGATCACCGGCAGGCCGTCGGGCGTGGACGGCCGGTGGCCCAGCCAGCGGGAGGCGGGCGCTGTGGCGGGTGCCTTTGCAGGCGAGACTGCAGGCTTGGCGGCAGACCCTGCCGGGCCCGCCCCACCGGTGGGCGGGGCGGCCGACCCCGCGCCGGCCTGCGCGGGCCCCCGGCGCAGCGCCGGCAACATCTGCCGGGCAAAGTTCGCCAGAAGGTCGGCGCGCCGCCAGTCGGGGGGTGCGCTCACGGCGGCCAGCTCCACCTGCCCGGCCACGCGCAGGCCGCCGAGGGTCGGGGTGAGGGCCATCTTGCCGTCGGACGGCATCACGGGCAGGGGCAGGCGCAGGCCCGCGTCGGGCCACACCACGTGGTAGCCGCGCTCGCTGGCCAGCGGGATGCGGTCGCCCGCCTGGCGTGCCAGCGTGGCGGAGCCGATGCCCGCGGCGATGACCGCGCGTTCACAGGGCTCGTCGCCCTGGTCGGTGCGCACCGCCGACAGCCTCTCGCCCTGCAGGCCACGGTGAAAGATGAACCCCTCGGCCCGCGCGCGCCGCAGCCGCGCCCCTAGGGCCTGCGCCTGCCGCACCAGAGCCGCGACATAGGCCCCCGGGTCCAGGCAGTGCGCGCCGGCCGACACCAGCAGGCCCAAGCCGTACCGGGCGTCCACCTCCGGCATCCGTTCGCGCAGCGCCGCGCCTTCCAGCACCGCCCAGGCCACGCCGTTGTCGCGTCGCAGCCGCCAGGACAAGGCCTCGGCCTCGAACGCCGCCCGGTCGGGGTAGAGGTACAGCAGCCCGTGCTGCACCACCAGTTCGGCCACGCCGGCTTCGGCCGCGCATCGCAGGTGCCGCTGGGGCGCTTCGCGCAACAGGGCGGACAGCGCGCGCGCCGTGGCCTGCACCCGTGCCACCGAGTGGCCCGCCCACCAAAAGCGCAGCAGCCAGGGCAGCAGGCCTGGCAGCGAACCCCAGCGGATCACCAGCGGCCCGGAGCGGTCACTCAGGTAGCCGGGCAGCTTCTTCCACAACCCAGGCGTGGACATGGGCACCACCGAGGCCGGGCTCAGCCAGGCCCCGTTGCCAAAGCTGGCCGCCTGCTCGCCGCCGGGCTCACCGGGCTCGATGAGGGTGACGCGGTGGCCGTCGCGCAGCAGCGCCAGCGCGACCATCGCGCCGACGATGCCGGCGCCGATGACGGCAATATCGCGCCGGCCGTTCATCGCGACCTCATGCGCGACCTTCGGCGCTGCCATGCCATTCACCGTGGTTGCGACGTCCGCTGCCACCGCCGCCGCGAAGACCGGGAGGGCCCGTTGGCGCCGGCCCGCAGGTGACCAGGCTTGCGAGCACACAGTCGCGGCAGGCGCCGGCGGCGGGGGCCAGGGTCTCGGGGGTCATCGTGGGAAGGTGCGACGCTCGCAGGGGCTTCGCAGATGCGGGCTGCCGGATTCTGCCCCCGCGCCGGCACTTTGTGGACCCGATGCTCCCGTTCCTGCCACTCGCATCCGGCCCGAGCCCGTCCAGGCCCGATTACGGAGCTGCTTCGGGCGAAGCTCAAAAGCTCACAAGAAGTCGTCGTCGCCGGGCCCGAAGAGGCCGTTCGCACTGAGCCTGTCGAAGTGCCTGCGAGGGCTTCGACAAGCTCAGCCCGAACGGCCTCTTCAGGAACCACGGTCTCCTCGCGAGCGGCGGTTGCTACACGAACCGCGGCCTCCTCGCGGATGGCGGTTGCTACATGAACCGCGGCCACCACGCAAATGGCGGTTTCTTTGGGAACCGCGGTTGCCAGGCGAACCACGGCCACTCCGCGAACGATGGCCTCCTTGCGAGCGGCGGTTTCTTTGGGACTGACGGGCGCGGTCGTGGGACAGGGAGGTTTGTACGGAGCAGAACGGGGCGGCCCCACAAGAAGGCGCTGCCGCCGGACCCACGAAGCCGTTCGCACTGAGCCTGTCGAAGTGCCTGCGAGGGCTTCGACAAGCTCAGCCCGAACGGTCTCATCACGAATCACGGCCTCATCGAGAACCACGGCCTCATCAAGAACC
>JBMLPD010000617.1:0-1617 GCA_049242285.1 Rubrivivax sp. | reverse complement strand
GCCACCTCCGGCGGCCCCGGCAAGGACACGGCCATCCTGGTCTACAAGGTCTACCACGACGGCTTCAAGGCCATGGACCTGGGCGGCTCGGCGGCGCAGTCGGTGGTGCTGATGGGCATCCTGATCGCGCTGACGGTGGTGCAGTTCCGCTACGTCGAGCGACGCGTGCACTACTGATGACAAGACCCTCTGCCTGCCTGAAGGGCCGCACCTGAATGGTTGAGAACCGCCCCGTCGCCACGGCGCTGTCGCACCTCGTGCTCGTGCTCGGGGTCATCATCGTCGCGTTTCCCGTCTACATCACCTTCGTGGCGAGCACGCAGACGGCCGAGCAGATCGTGCAGACCGTGCCGATGTCGCTGCTGCCAGGAGACAACTTCCTCAACAGCTACCGCTTCGCGCTGTTCGGCGGCGTCACGGAGTACGGCACGCGCGTGCCGCCGGCGGCACCCATGCTCATGGTCAGCCTGGTCAGCGCGCTGACCATCGCGCTGGGCAAGATCGCCATCTCGCTGCTGTCGGCCTTCGCGGTGGTGTACTTCCGCTTTCCCGGGCGCAGCCTGGTGTTCTGGATGATCTTCATCACCTTGATGCTGCCGGTGGAGGTGCGCATCCTGCCCACCTACAAGGTGGTGTCGGACCTCGGGCTGCTCAACACCTATGCCGGCCTGACCGTGCCGCTCATCGCGTCAGCCACGGCCACCTTCCTGTTCCGGCAGTTCTTCCTCACCATCCCCGACGAACTCGTGGAGGCCGCGCGCATCGACGGCGCCGGGCCCATGAAGTTCTTCAAGGACGTGCTGCTGCCGCTGTCGGCCACCTCCATTGCGGCGCTGTTCGTCATCCAGTTCATCTACGGCTGGAACCAGTACCTCTGGCCCTTGCTGATGACCACGGACGAGAACATGTACCCCGTGGTCATGGGCATCAAGCGCATGATTTCGGGGGGTGACGCCGCCACCGAATGGAATGCGGTGATGGCCACCGCGATGCTCGCGATGATTCCGCCCGCCCTGGTGGTGCTGCTGATGCAGAAGTGGTTCGTCAAGGGCCTGGTGGACAGCGACAAGTAGGCCCGCCACCCGCACCCTCACAGGAAAGCAAGCGTCTCCATGGCTTCCATCGCTCTGCGCCGCGTCGAGAAGACCTACGGCTTCGGCCCCAAGGCCTTCAAGGCCATCCACGGGGTGGAGGCCGAGATCGCCGACGGCGAGTTCGTCGTCATCGTCGGCCCCTCTGGCTGCGGCAAGAGCACCTTGCTGCGCATGGTGGCCGGCCTGGAGGAGATCACGGGCGGCGAGATCGCCATCGGCCCACGCGTGGTCAACCGCCTGGAGCCGGCGCAGCGCGACATCGCCATGGTGTTCCAGAACTATGCGCTGTACCCGCACATGACGGTGTACGACAACATGGCCTACGGCCTGCGCAACGCCAAGGTGCCCAAGGACGAGATCGAGCGCCGGGTGCGCAAGGCCGCGGGCATCCTGGAACTGGGCGGGTTGCTGGAACGCAAGCCCCGGCAACTGTCAGGCGGTCAGCGCCAGCGGGTGGCCATGGGCCGCGCCATCGTGCGCCAGCCGCAGGTGTTTCTCTTCGACGAGCCGCTGTCCAACCTGG
>JBMLPD010000616.1:0-1646 GCA_049242285.1 Rubrivivax sp. | reverse complement strand
AGGCCCACATCGGCCTGGAAGCGCACGATCTCGTCGATGGCGCGGTCTTCCACCGTGCGCAGCTGCTCGGCGGTGATCTCCCCTTTGGCCTTCTGCTCACGGGCCTCCAGCAGATACTTGGGACGCAGGAAGCTGCCGACGTGGTCAGCGCGGAACGGGGGGGCGGTGCGGGCGGTCATGGTCGGGTGCTACAGCGGGACGTGACGGTGGTCGTCAACAAGGTCAGAAGGGATATTGTCGCGGTGTGGTCTGCACCGTCACCCAACGCAGCTCGGTGAACTCGTGCACCCCGGCGCGGCCGCCGAAGCGGCCGATGCCGCTGCCCTTGACGCCGCCAAAAGGCATCTGTGCCTCGTCGTGCACGGTGGGGCCGTTGACGTGGCAGATGCCTGAATCAATGCGGCGGGCCACGTTCAGGGCACGGGCCACGTCACGCCCGAACACGGCCGCCGACAGGCCGTATTCGTTGTCGTTGGCGCAGGCGATGGCCTCCTCGGTGTTGCGCACCCGCACGATGGCCTTGACCGGGCCGAAAGTCTCCTCGTGGTAGATGCGCATGGCAGGCGTCACATGGTCCAGCAGCGTGGCCGGCATCAGCGTGCTGTCAGCCTTGCCGCCGCACACCAGCTTGGCGCCCTTGGCCAGCGCGTCGTCGATCAGCGCGTTGCAGTGCTCCACGGTGGACATGCCGATCACGCTGCCCAGCACCACGGGCTCGGGCTTGCGCGGGTCGCCCAGCGGCAGGGCCTTGGCCTTGGTGGCGAACTTCTTCACGAACTCGTCGGCGACTTTCTGGTCCACGATGAGGCGCTCGGTGCTCATGCAGATCTGGCCGCTGTTGGCGAAGCAGCCGAAGGCCGCGCCGTTGACGGCCTCGTCCAGGTCGGCGTCGTCCAGCACGATGAAGGGCGCCTTGCCGCCCAGTTCCAGCACCGCGGGCTTGAGGTACTTGGCGCAGGTCATGGCAATCAGGCGGCCCACGCGGGTGGAGCCGGTGAAGTTCACGCGCCGCACCGCCGGGTGCGCCACCGTGGCCTCAACCACCGCGCCGGCGTCGGCCGGGGCGTTGGTGATGTAGTTCACCACCCCCGGCGGGAAGCCCGCTTCCTGCAGCGCCTCGATGATGAGCTGGTGGGTGCGCGGGCAGTTCTCGCTGCCCTTGAGGATGACGGAGTTGCCGCAGGCCAGCGGCGTGGCGATCGCGCGCACGCCCAGGATGACCGGGGCGTTCCAAGGGGCGATGCCCAGCACCACGCCCGCGGGCTGGCGGATACCCATGGCCAGGCTGCCGGGCACGTCCGACGGAATGATCTCGCCGGCGATCTGCGTGGTCAGCGCTGCGGCCTCGCGCAGCATGCCCGCGGCCAGGAAGACGTTGAAGCCGCCCCACATGCCGGTGGCGCCGGTCTCGGCCGAGACCGCCTCGATGAACTGCGGGGTCTTGGCCTCGAGCTTGTCGGCAGCCTTGAGCAGCAGCGCGCGGCGCTCGCCGGGGCCCGTCTGGCTCCAGGTCTTGAAGGCCTCGGCCGCGGCCTCCACTGCCATCACCGCATCAGCGGCGGACGCCGCGGGTGCGCGGGTGGCCACGGTGCCGTCCAGCGGGTTGCGGCGCTCGAAGGTGGCGTTCTTCTCGGCCGTGACCTTCA
>JBMLPD010000615.1:0-1904 GCA_049242285.1 Rubrivivax sp. | reverse complement strand
CGCGTGATCAGCGTCTTCATCTGCTTGGGCGTGAGGTTCTGCGCCTCGTCGATGAGGACGAACTTGTTCAGGAATGTGCGCCCGCGCATGAAGTTCAGGCTCTTGATGCGGATCTTGCTACGCACCAGGTCGTTGGTGGCGGCGCGGCCCCATTCGCCGGCGCCGCCATCGCTGCGGGCCAGCACCTCCAGGTTGTCGTCCAGGGCACCCATCCAGGGGCCCATCTTTTCTTCCTCCGTGCCCGGCAGGAAGCCGATGTCTTCGCCCACTGGCACGGTCACGCGGGTCACGATGATCTCGCTGTAACGCCGCTCGTCCAGCACCTGGCTGAGCGCGGCGGCCAGCGTCATCAGCGTCTTGCCGGTGCCGGCGGTGCCCGTGAGCGTGATGAAGTCGCAGTCCGGATCCATCAGCAGGTTCAGCGCGAAGTTCTGTTCCCGGTTCCGGGCGTTCACGCCCCACACGGCGTTCTTGGCATGGGAGTAGTCGCGCAAGGTCTTGAGCACCGCCGTCTTGCCGGTGATCTCGATCACGCGGGCATGCAGCGGCGTGGCCCCGGGGGCTTCGAAGTAGACGAACTGGTTGATCAGCAGCGAGGGCACCAGCGGGCCGCTGATGCGGTACAGCGTGTGCCCGCCCTGCTGCCAGCTTTCCATGGTCTTGCCGTGCTTTTCCCAGAAGTCTGCGGGAAGGGGCAGGACGCCCGTGTAGAGGAGGTCACCATCGTCCAGTGTCTTGTCGTTGAAGTAGTCCTCGGCGGGAAGTCCCAGCGCGCGGGCCTTCACACGCATGTTGATGTCCTTGGACACCAGCACCACATCGCGTCCCGGCTGCGAATCGCGCAGGGCCTGCACCACGCCGAGGATCTGGTTGTCGGCCTTGCCTTGGGGCAGGCCTTGCGGCAGGCGGATGTCGAGCAATGTGGTCTGGAAGAACAGGCGGCCGCTGGCCTCGCGATGGCCGGTCTTGGCCAGGGCAATGCCCTCCTGGGGATCGAGCGCGCCGTCCGTGGCCAGGGCGTCCAGATCGCGGCTGACCTGGCGGGCATTCCGAGCCACCTCGCTCATGCCTTTCTTGTGGCCGTCCAACTCCTCCAGCGTGATCATCGGCAGGAACACGTCGTGTTCCTCGAAGCGGAACAGGCTCATCGGGTCGTGCATGAGCACGTTGGTGTCGAGCACGAACAGACGCGGCGTCGCGGATGGCCTGCGTCCGCCGGACTTGGAGGCGTTGCGCTGTGACCGCGGCGCTGCAGGGGCGGCCGCTGCCCTGGCCTGCGCCGCTGGCGCGCTCGGAACGGAAGAACTGCTGGTGTCCGAGCCTTCACCGCCGGCCGCGAACGAAGGGGCCGTGGCGGCGCTGCGGCTGCGTGATGCGGCAGGGGCCGGCATGGCAGCCGGGGGCCGGACCGCGCCGGGTCGGGGTTGTGCGGCTGCAGACATGCCGGAGGCCGCCGGCCTGGGCTGCTTCGCCGCGGAACGCGGGGCCTTGACGGCGTAATCGGCCACATCCAGAAGTGCGGCTTTCTTGGCAGGGGGCTTGGGCAAGGGCATGGTGCACGCGGTGAAGATCGGGGGAGAACGTTGGGACGCCAGCGCAATCAAATCAGCATAACGTGAGGCAAAGGGCAGGCCGCGGCGGGCCCTCCAATCAAAAAGGGGCGACCCCCTGGGGAGGTCGCCCCTTCGATGGCCCAGGGCAGCCGATGTGCCCTGGCGATCAGGCCTGCTTCAGCGCCTTGACAGCCTTGAGCACTTCATCCACATGCCCTGCAACCTTGATGCCGCGCCATTCCTCGCGCAGCACCCCCTGGGCGTCGATGAGGAAGGTGCTGCGCTCGATGCCCTTGACTTTCTTGCCGTACATGATCTTGTTCTTGACCACGCCAAACATGTGGCAGAGCT
>JBMLPD010000614.1:0-1730 GCA_049242285.1 Rubrivivax sp. | reverse complement strand
CCGGTGGGCACGCACGAGACGCTGCTGGCCTACCTGGTGCGCCGGCTGCTGGAGAACGGCGCCAACACCTCCTTCGTCCACCGCCTGGCCGACCCCGATCTGCCCCTGGAAACCCTGGTGCGCGACCCGGTGGCGCTGATCGACGAAGCGGCGCAGCAGGAGGGCCCTTTGGGCCTGCCGCACCCAGGCCTGCCGCTGCCTGGCGCGCTGTACGGACTGGCGCGGCGCAACTCGCAGGGGCTGGACCTGGCTTGCGAGCAGCAGCTTCTGGCACTGGCGCAGGTGTTCGAGGCTCAGGCCCCGGCCCAGACCGTCATGCCCCCGCAAGACGCGCCGCAGGCCGGCCCGCTGCTGGCCTTCGACACGCCACCCAGCGCCCTCGAGCCCGTCACCAACCCCGCCGACCGTCGCGACACGGTGGGGGCCTGCCGCGAGTGCACGGCCGAAGAGATCGAGGCCGCGCTGGTCCACGCCCAGGGCAGCGCAGAGCCCTGGGCCCGCACGCCGCCGGACGAGCGCGCGCGCGTCCTCGACGCCGCGGCCGACCTGCTGCAGGCCGACATGCCCCGTCTCATGGCGCTGCTGATGCGCGAGGCCGGCAAGACCGCGGCCAACGCCGTGGGCGAGGTGCGCGAGGCGGTGGACTTCCTGCGCTACGACGCCCAGCAACTGCGCGCGGGCTTCGACCCCGAAACCCACCGGCCGCTGGGCCCGGTGGCCTGCATCAGCCCGTGGAACTTTCCGCTGGCCCTCTTCGTCGGCCAGGTGGCCGCGGCACTGGCCGCCGGCAACGTGGTGCTGGCCAAGCCCGCCGAGCAGACCCCGCTGGTGGCGGCGCAGGCCGTGCGCGCCCTGTGGGCGGCGGGCGTGCCGCGCGGCGCACTGCAGTTGCTGCCGGGGCGCGGTGAGGTGGTGGGGGCGCGGCTGGTGGCCGATGAGCGCATCCAGGGCGTGCTGTTCACCGGCTCCACCGAGGTGGCGCGCGCACTGCTGCGCACCCTGGCCGGCCGCGTGGGGCCCATGGGCCGGGCCATCCCCCTGGTGGCCGAGACCGGAGGCCAGAACGCCATGATCGTGGACGCCTCCGCGCTGCCCGAGCAGGTGGTGGCCGATGTGCTGGCCTCGGCCTTCGACAGCGCCGGCCAGCGCTGTTCGGCGCTGCGCGTGCTGTGCCTGCAGGAAGAGGCCGCCGACCGGGTGCTGCAGATGCTGCTGGGGGCCATGGCGCAGCTGCGCCTGGGCGACCCGCAGCGCCTGAGCACCGATGTGGGCCCGGTCATCGACGGCCCGGCGCAGGCCGTGATCGAGGCCCATGTCGAGGCCATGCGCCAGCGCGGCCGCCGCGTCCACCAAGTCAGTGCCCCGCCCGATCAGCCGCTGGAGCACGGCCACTTCGTGCAGCCCACGGTGATCGAGATCGAGGCCCTGGATGAACTGCAGCGCGAGGTCTTCGGCCCGGTGCTGCACGTCCTGCGCTACCGGGGTGACGACCTGCCGGGGCTGCTGCGGCAGATCAACGCCACGGGCTACGGGCTGACCCTGGGCCTGCACACCCGCATCGACGAGACCGTGAACGAAGTGGAGCGCGCCGCCAAGGTGGGCAACCTGTACGTCAACCGCTCCATGGTGGGCGCCGTGGTGGGCGTGCAGCCCTTTGGCGGTCAAGGCCTGTCGGGCACCGGGCCGAAGTCCGGCGGCCCGCTGTACCTGTACCGGCTGCTGTCGCAGGC
>JBMLPD010000613.1:0-6217 GCA_049242285.1 Rubrivivax sp. | reverse complement strand
TCGCGATCGGCACCGGTCTCCACCGCGTAGTGGCCCCGAGCGTCCACCTGCCAGATCTCGACCCGGGCCCCGGCCAGCGGCTGTCCTGCGGTGTTCAGCACGCGGCCGTGGAGTCGAAGGCGCTCGCCCTCTGCGCGTCGACCGCTCGTGCCGGACGTCAGGTCGTTGCCCTGGGGCAGCGGGCTGAGCGCACGGGCGCTGAAGAACGGCAACCCCATCGGATCGGGCGGGTAGAACGGGCCCACGGTGACAGCCGGTGTGGGCTTCAGTCGGCCTGATCCCTGGGCCGCCGCCACGAAGGGCAGTGCAGCCGCTGCGCGCGCCATCCAGCCCAGCATGCGGCGCCGGCCTGCGTGAGAGACTTGCTTCATCCAACGTGCTCCTCGAACCTTGATGGCCGCCACGATAGGTCGGTTGGCGCCGCACCGCGCGGCCGCGAATGCGCTTGACGATGCCGATCGTTCACCGCGTGCGGTGCTGATCGCGCAGGTGCTGGATGCGCTGCGATTTCACGGCTGGTTCTTCTGCGTCAGCGAACTGAGTGCGCCCTGGGCGCTGCAGTTGCCGGGCGGGCGCCTTGCGGCCGTCCACGCGGTGCTCGAGGGCGAATGCGTGGTGTCGCTGGCGGGCGATCCCGCCACGGTGCGCCTGTCGGCTGGCGACGTCGTCGTGCTCCCTCGGGACGAGACACACGCCATCAGCGACCGCCCGGGCCGCCAGGCCACGCCCGTCACCGCCATCGCAGGCGTGGACCGGCGGGACCGACAGGCCACCACCTTCGCCTACGGCGGCGGGGGCCTCCGGACGCGTTTGCTGACCGCCAGCTTTGCGGCCGACATGCGCATGGCCCAGGCCGTCGTGGCCGGCCTGCCCGCGATGATGGTCCTGCGCGCTGGCACGCCCGCCTGTGCGCGACTCGCGCCCGTGCTCGCAATGGTTCGGGCGGAAGCGGAGCAGCCCGCGGGCGGCTCGTCCGCCGTGTTGCGCCGGGCCGCCGAGGTGCTGTTCATCCAGGCGCTGCGCGAGGCGCTGTTCGATGCGACGCCCGCCACGGGATGGCTGGCAGCGGCTTCAGATCCGCGGCTGGCCCCGGCGCTCACGGCCCTGCACGCCCAGCCCGGGCACCGCTGGACACTGCCCGAACTGGCGGGCCTGGCCCACCTGTCACGCACCGCCTTCTTCCAGCGCTTCCAGGCCTGCATGGGCCAGACGCCAGCCGAGTACCTGCAGTGGTGGCGCCTGCAACTGGCGGCGCAGCGCCTTCGCGAAAGCCAGGACAGCATCGCCAGCATCTCGATGGACGTGGGTTACGAAAACCCTTCAGCCTTTGCCAGGGCATTCAAGCGCTTGCTGGGGCGCTCACCCGTGGAATTCCGCGCGTCGGTCGAGCGGCAGCTGTAGCGCTCAGGTCCGCTTCAGGCGGGCTTCAGGCGGGCATCAAGCCGGATTCAGCGGCCCTCAACACCTGCCCCAGCGCCGCCACACCCTGGGCGATGAGCCCAGGCGGCACGGTCACGAAACTGAGCCGCAAGGTGTTGGCGTGGCCGCCTTGCGGGTAGAAGGGGCTGCCCGGCACGTAGGCCATGCCGGCCTCCACCGCACGGGGCAGCAAGGCGGTGGCGTCCAGGTGCGCCGGCAGCGTCACCCAGAAGAACATGCCGCCCACGGGCTTCTGCCAGCGGCAGCCTGGGGGCAGGTGTTCGCGAAGTGCCGCAGCCATGGCGTCACGCTGCGCCTTGTACCGCTCACGGATGGTGGGCACGTGCTCTTTCAGAAACCCGTTCCTGATGACCTCATACACCAGGCGCTGGTTGAAGCTGGGCGAGTGCAGGTCGCTGGCTTGCTTGGCCTGCAGCAGCTTGGGGAACATCGCGCGCGGCGCCACCACGTAGCCCAGCCGCAAGCCCGGTGCCAGCACCTTGGAGAAGGTGCCCAGGTACACGGCACCGTCACCGGCCGAAGCGCAGACAGGCGGCGGCGGGGGCTCGTCGAACCACAGGTCACCGTAGGGGTTGTCCTCGACGATGGGCAGGCCGATCTCGGCCGCGCGCTGCACCAGCGCCAGGCGGCGGTCTGCCGGCAGGCAACGGCCGGTGGGGTTCTGGTAGTTCGGCAGCAGGTACAGAAAACGCGCGCCCCGCGCGGCCTCCAGGGCCTGCGGCAGCGGGCCGTCGTCATCGCCTTCCACGGCCACGAACTCGGGCTCGTAGGGGGCGAAGGCCTGCAGCGCGCCGAGATACGTGGGCGACTCCACGGCCACGGTGCTGCCGGGGTCGATCAGCACCTTGCCCACCAGGTCCAGCCCCTGCTGCGAGCCGGTGGTGATCAGCACCTGGTCAGCGCCGGCCTTCAGACCGTGCGTGGCCAACTCCTGCGCCACCCACTCCCGCAGCGGGCCGAAGCCCTCGCTGGCGGCGTACTGCAGCGCCTCACGCGGGGTGTCGCGCAGCACGGCCGCTGAAGCGTCGCGCATGGCCTGCACCGGGAAGGTGTCGGCCGAGGGCAGGCCGCCGGCCAGGCTGATGATGCCAGGGCGCTCGGTGATCTTCAGGATCTCGCGGATCGTGGAGGGGTTCAGCCGCTCGGCACGGCGGGCCAGGGTCCAAATCGTCATGAACGAATGCTACGCCCGCTGCCGCCGCGCCGTGCCAGGCGTGGGCCCAGCCAAAGCGCCAGGCCAGCAGCGGCCACGAGAGGAAACACGCCCCACTGGATGACGGCCAGGAAGGCGTCGTTTTCGCGCAGCGCGCTCGAATAGACGAACGCGCCGATGAACGGCGACGCCGCCAGATGCAGGTTGCGGATGAGCTTGAAGGGGATTTGCATGGTGGGTCCTTGTCAGAATGGGATCAAGGGCTGGCCCCTCAGGGCCTGAAAGAAAACGATGGCCACAAAGCCCGTGTAGGCCAGCGCGGCAAATCTGACGGGGACCTTGGCCTCGGGGCCGAAGAGTCTGGCGCAGGCCAGCGCCAGCAACGGGATGGCGTGCATCGCATGGGTGGCGAAGAAGTGGGCGGCGCGAAGGCCCCCGCCGTCGCGTGACCAGCCCAGGAGCCACAGTCCACCGGCATCGCTGGGCGTGCCGCCTGTCCAATGGCTGCCCATGTCCGCCAAGGTCTGCGCCGTCACCAGGGTCAACAGCAGGGTCAGCCCCAGCCCCCAGACCAGCCCGGTGCGTACGGCCGCTGACAGGTGCCCGGCCGGGTGACGGTGGATCGCCCAGGCCAGCGTCGCGCTGGCCGAGGTCAGCACCAGGGCGGCCACCCCCATGAAGGAGTACAGGGCACCGGCCAGCGGCGTGGAGTCGTTGAAGTGGGAACCTGTGCCCAGGGCAGCGGCCCCGCCGATCCAGATCAACTCCAGCACCACGGCCACGACGACGGCACGCTCGTGCCAGCGCCACCAGGGCCGCGCCCTGAGTTCGGGCGACGCGAAGCGGGCATAGGCGGCCAAGGTGAGGAGGTAGATGACCAGTGCGACGTGGAACTTCAGCGGCTTGATCCAGACGTTGACCCCCTGGAAATGCCGCTCGTCAATGGCCAGGGCACCGAAGAGCGGCAGCATGGCCAGAGCGAGCAGGACGGCGAGCCCGGTGTAGCGAGGCGAGTCAGCGGCCAGACGGCCCAGGGTGAAGGATCCAGGCAAAGGGGAGGCGGCCTCGGTGGCTGGCGTGCGGGCGCCGCTGCGGTGTGCCACACGCAGCCCTTGAAAGAGCAGGTAGCCTGCAGGCCCGAACAGGAAGGTCGCCAGCAGGCACGGCAGCAAGTGGAGGTGCGGAATGCCCTCGCGCCGGGCGGTACGCAGCTGCCACGCGCCCACCAGCAGGTCGAAGGCGAGGTAGTGGACCCAACCTGCCAGCAGAAGCCAACGGCTCTTGAACAGTTGCTCTACCGACGCGAGGCTGTCAAAGCCCCCCTGACCCGAGCTCCAGTGGCTCAACACGATGGCGGCATACCCCCCCGAAAGCACCAGCGGAATGGCCACGCCCCCCACCAGCCCCAGCGCACGAGGCGCCATCGGGCCCAGGGCAAGGCCAATCCAGCCCAGGAGCGCCAACGAGTTGGCGATCTGGAAGAGGGTATCGGGGCTCATGAATCAAGACCCCGTCGGCGTTCTTGTGCTGCGAATCATGCGTCCGATGCGGCGTAATGACCACCGGCATCTCTGCCCGTCGGCAGCATCAGATCGAGCACGAGCCGGCCCTCGACCAGTCCGGCTTCGATCAGACGATGCGCCTCGACAGCCTCGTCCAGCCGAAAGACACGCTGGATGCGCGGTGAAATCCGGCCAGCCTCGAGCAGCGCGAAGAGCGTCGAGAGGTCGTCCTGGAAGTCCTGAGGATGACGAACCCGGCGCCCGGAGATGTCGTAGAACGTTGCTCGCCTCGAAGCGCCCGGGCGCGAGGACAGGCGCTTGATCTGCATGAAGTCGACGGCGAAGCGCAGCCGTGCCAGCAGACCCGGCTGCGCATGGCCGGCCCGGTGGGCGTCCCGGAACGGGGCGCTGAAGCCCAGCGCGACCAGACGCCCACCCGGCGCAAGGCGCGCCATGAGGGCAGAGAGCTTCTCTGCTCGAGCGGCATCGACGATGGCTTTGAAGCCGTTGGCCTCGTGCGACAGGCGGTCCAGCTTGCCGGCTGCATCGGCCCGGTCGTACGCGACGAAGGTCGCGCCCAAGTCGGTGATCGCCCGCTCCCGCCGCGCAGACGCGACACCGGCCGCCTGCAGCCCGAAGGCGCGGCACAGGTCGAGCGCCGCCAGGCCGACAGCGCCGCTGGCACCGCAGATCAGGACGGAGTCGCCCGGATGGACCTCGGCCTCGCGGAAGAGCGCCTGGTAGGCCGTCATGTAGCTCAGGATCAGGGGTTCTGCCCTTGTCGCGTCGAGTCCTGGGGGCACTTCGACGAGCATGTCCGCCGGGCGCACCAAATGGGTGGCGTTGCCGCCCAGCTGCGTCAGGTCAGCCACGCGGTCGCCGATGCGCCATCGCGTGACACCCGGGCCGACGGCATCGACGCGGCCCACAACGTCGTAGCCGAGGGTCAGGGGCAGGCGCAGCTTCAGGACCGGATAGAGGTTGCGGCGGATCAGCATGTCGGTGAAGACCAGGCTCGACGCCTCGGCCCGGATGCGCACCTCGCCTTCGCGGGGCTGCGGCAGCTTCGCATCCTCAACGAGCCCGATGACCTCGGGGCCGCCAAAGGCCGCGATCTTCAGACGCTTGACGGGCACGGCCGGCGCGCTCACGCGGAGCGGCGCAGGCCGCGCCAAAGGAAGAGCGCTCCCAGCGCCATGAACCAGAGCTGGATCGCGGTGGTGGACACCACGATCGAGATGGGCGGGGCGATGCCGAAGAGCTCAAGGGCCGGCAAGGCGACCGCAACACCGACCACGAGCCCCGTCACGCCCGCCCAGGCTGGCAGTTGCCGGTCGCGAAGGATCACCAGGCTCGTGGCGAGGGCCCAGATCGCGGCAAAGGCCGCCACACCGAGCATCTCCCCGATCGCGCCGCCCCACGCGTTGACGGCAGCCTGCACGGCCTCGATCGCGGCGCGGCCCTCCGATGACAGCCCGGGGGCGGAATGGGCCTCGGACAGGGTCACGCTGCCGGTGAGCCAGCGCAGGATGCCGATCGTGCGCGCGAGGGCCGAGGCTGCGGCCGCTCCAATGGCGATGAGCGCGAGTGCACCCAGTGGGCCGGCGCGCGACGCAAGGCGAACAGTCAGTACGCCTGAGGCCAGGAAGAGCAGCGAGTAACCGAGGTAAAGCCCGTATCCGAGCCGCACAGCTTCAAGCTGCTCACGCAGCAGCGGCAGCATCTTGGCAGGCGGATAGTCGAGGCTGTCGGGCCATTGGATCGCGCTACCGAGCACGGCCATGGGCGCGAAGAGGCTGAAGCCCTGCACGAGCAGGACCACCCCCGCGACCAGCAGCAGGCTGCGGGAAACGGCGGCAGGTTCGTGGGCAGAGACAGGGGGTGACATGGAAGACTCCTTTGGGTGGGCAAGAGGAACGGAAGCGGCCTCACGGGATGTGAAGCTGGGATGCCGCCGCCTCGCGGTGGCGGCCCACCACCCTGTCGAGGAACTCGCCGATTCGGCGCTCCAGGTCGGGGTAGTGCGGGTTGAACGTCGCGCGGGCGCCGGCCTCGCCAGGCGGCGGCGACTGCCCACCGACGCCGTACCAGACCTGCTGCGCCTCCTTGCAAGACCGGACCT
>JBMLPD010000612.1:0-9023 GCA_049242285.1 Rubrivivax sp. | reverse complement strand
CAACTGCCCTATTACCTCGAACTGATGCGCCACCTGGCGCAGCGCGGCATTCTGGTGCCCGCGCCGCAGGCCGACGCCCAAGGCCGTCTGGTCCACACGCTGTCGGGCAAGCCTGCAGCGGTGGTGACCCGCCTGCCCGGCAGCCATCGCCTGGCCCCGGGGGCCGTGCACACGGAGCAGGTGGGCGCCATGCTGGCCCGCATGCACCGCGCCGGCGCGGACTTTGCGCTGCACCAGCCCCACCTGCGGGGCCTGTCGTGGTGGGAAGCCACGGTGCCGGTGGTGCTGCCGCATGTGTCCCCGGACACCGCCGCACTGCTGCAGTCGGAACTGGCTTTCCAGCAGCAGCTGGCGGCTTCGCCGGCGGGGGCCGCCCTGCCCCGAGGGCCCATACACGCCGATCTGTTCCGCGACAACGTCATGTTCGACGAGACCGCGGGCGAAGACCGGCTGTGCGGCTTCTTCGACTTCTACTTCGCCGGGACCGACACCCTGCTGTTCGACGTGGCCGTGTGCCTGAATGACTGGTGCATCGACCACGCCAGCGGGCGTCTGGTTGATGAATTGGCGCTGCCCTTCCTGGCGGCGTACCAGGGCGAGCGCCTGCTCACGCCCGTGGAACTGCGCTTGCTGCCGGCTTTGCTGCGCGCCGCCGCGCTGCGCTTCTGGCTGTCGCGGCTGTGGGACTGGTTCCTGCCGCGGGACGCCGCCCTGCTGCAGCCCAAGGATCCCGCGCACTTCGAGCGCGTGCTGCGCGAGCGCATCGACAATCCCTGGCATCCCCCGCTGTAAATCCTCTATGGCGCTGCTGCTCAAACCCGTTCCCGCCCTGCAGGGCGCCTGTTGGATGCGCGACGGCTTCAGGCTGTTCGGCAAGCATCCGCTGGCCTTCAGCGTGCTGTTGGTGGCCTTCCTGGTGTCCGCGCTGGCCTTGTCCCTGCTGCCGGTGATCGGGTCGGTTCTGGTCGTCTCGGCGCTGCCCTTGTTGTCCCTGGGCTTCATGATCGCCAGCGAGGGCGCACTGGCCGGCAAGCCTGTCCATCCAGGCTGCTTTCTGGCGCCATTGAAAGGCAACGCCGAACGCCGCAAGCGGCAACTGGCACTGTGCCTGGCCTACGGCGCCGCCACGGTGCTGGTGATGCTGATCAGCGACACCATCGACGACGGCAAGTTCGAGGCCCTTCAGCGCCTGATGGGCCAGGGCGGCAAGGCCGCCGAGGTGGAAGCCTTGTTGCGCGACCCCCAGTTGTTCTGGGGCGTGGTATGGCGCTTCGGACTGATCGCCCTGTTGTCAGTGCCCTTCTGGCACGCGCCGGCCCTGGTGCACTGGGGTGACCAGGGCCCCGCGCAGGCGCTGTTCTCCAGCACCCTGGCGGTGTGGCGCAGCCGCGGCGCCTTCGTCGTGTACCTGCTGTCCTGGCTGGGCATCATCGTGGCCTTCGGTGTGACCACCGCACTGCTGGCGGGGCTGCTGTCCGCACGCGAAATGGCCGGCATGCTCTTGCTGCCCTCTGTGCTGATCTTCTCCACGGTGTTTTACGTGTCGCTGCTGTTCACCTTCAACGACAGCTTCGGCGGCAGCCGCCTGGGGCCACCGCCCAAGCCGTGAGGAGGCAGCCCGGTCCCGGCCGGGAATGGGCCGGGGGGAGCGGGGGGCCCGGCTCAATCCACCGGCGTGAGCCTGGCGATGGCCAGCGCCAGCCACTTGACCCCGTGGCGTCCGAAGTTCACCTGGGCCCGGGCATCCTCGCCGCTGCCTTCCAGGGTGATGATCACGCCCTCGCCAAACTTGTTGTGGAACACCGCCTGGCCTGAACGCCAGCGGCCACCCTTCGAAGAAGCACCGGACGCAGGGCCGGGCGGCGAAGACGACGACGCTGGCCTCTGCGAGGCTGCCCCCACCCGCCCCGCGCCGACGATGGAGTGCAGGCCCGTGCCTCGCGCCCAGGCCGCCTGGTAATCACGCGCAAAGCCCGAACCGAAGCCCGCGTTGCGCGGCGTCAGCCACTTCAGGGCGCCTTCGGGCAGCTCGTCAAAGAAGCGGCTGCGCACGTTGTAGCGCGTCTGGCCGTGCAGCATGCGGGTCTGGCTGAAGCTCAGGTACAGACGCTGGCGTGCCCGCGTGATGGCCACGTACATCAGACGCCGCTCTTCCTCCAGCCCGTCAGCGTCCGACAGCGAGTTCTCGTGCGGGAACAGGCCCTCCTCCAGGCCGGTGATGAACACGGCATCGAACTCCAGGCCCTTGGCCGAGTGCACCGTCATGAGCTGGATGGCGTCCTGCCCGGCCTGGGCCTGGTTGTCGCCCGCCTCCAGCGCGGCATGGGTGAGAAAGGCCGCCAAGGGCGACATCACCTCGCCGCTCTCGGCGTCAGGCATGGACAGGGCGGGCAGGCCCTCATCGACGGGCAGGCTCACCGCCTCCTTGCCGAAGCCCTCCTGGGTGACGAAGGCCTCGGCGGCGTTGACCAGTTCGTCCAGGTTCTCCAGCCGGTCCTGCCCTTCCCTGTCGGTGCGGTAGAAGTCGGTGAGGCCGCTGGCCTGCAGCACGTGCTCGATGATCTGGCGCAGCGTCAGGCCGCGGGTGGCCTCGCGCATCGCGTCCAGCAGGGTCACGAAGGCGGTGAGGCTGCTCCCGCCCTTGCCGGCCACGCTGCCCACGCTCTGGTGCAGGCTGCGGCCGCTCTGCCGGGCGGCGTCCTGCAGCAGCTCCACCGTGCGTGCACCAATGCCGCGCGCCGGGAAGTTCACCACCCGCAGGAAACTGGTGTCGTCGTTGGCGTTCTCCAGCAGGCGCAGGTAGGCCAGGGCGTGCTTGACCTCGGCACGCTCGAAGAAGCGCAGGCCGCCGTAGACGCGGTAGGGGATGCCCGCGTTGAACAGGGCGCTCTCCAGCACCCGGCTTTGCGCGTTGCTGCGGTACAGCAGCGCGATCTCGCTGCGCGCCGTGCCGGCGCGGTGCAGCTGCTGGGCCTCCTCCAGGAACCACTGCGCCTCGGCGTAGTCGCTGGTGGCCTCGTGCACGCGCACGGGCTCGCCAGGCCCGGACTCGGTGCGCAGGTTCTTGCCCAGGCGGCGGCTGTTGTTCGAGATCAGCTCATTCGCAGCGTCCAGGATGTGGCCGGCCGAGCGGTAGTTGCGTTCGAGCTTGATGACCTCTTGCACGCGGTACTCGCGCTCGAAATCGGCCATGTTGCCCACCCGCGCACCGCGGAAGGCGTAGATGCTCTGGTCATCATCGCCCACGGCGAACACCCCCTGGCCCGTGCCGGACGGGGCGAACATCTGCAGCCAGCGGTACTGCAGGCGGTTGGTGTCCTGGAACTCGTCTACCAGCAGGTGGTGAAAGCGCCGCCGGTAGTGCTCGCGCACGGCGTCGTGGTCGCGCATCAGCTCGTAGCTGCGCAGCATCAGCTCGGCGAAATCCACCACCCCCTCGCGCTGGCACTGGTCTTCGTAGGCCTGGTAGATCTCCACCAGCTTGCGGGTGTGCTCATCGCGCAGTTCGATGTCACGCGGCCGCAGGCCGTCTTCCTTGCTGCCTGCGATGAACCAGCTCACCTGCTTGGGGACGAAGCGCTGCTCGTCCAGTTGCAGGGCCTTGATCACACGCTTGACCGCTGACAAGGAATCCTGTGCGTCCAGGATCTGGAACGACTGCGGCAGCCCCGCCAGCTTCCAATGCGCGCGCAGGAAGCGGTTGCACAGGCCATGGAAGGTGCCGATCCACATGCCGCGCACGTTCACCGGCAGCATGGCCGACAGGCGCGTGAGCATTTCCTTGGCCGCCTTGTTGGTGAAGGTCACGGCCATCACGCCGGCCGGCGAGACCTGGCCCGTCTGCAACAGCCAGGCGATGCGCGTGGTGAGCACCCGCGTCTTGCCCGAACCCGCGCCGGCCAGGATCAGGGCCGGACGGGCGGGCAGGGTCACCGCTGCCAGTTGCTCCGGGTTCAGGCCGCGCAGCAGGGTGGCGGGCACGCCGGCCGCACCGCCGGGAGCGGCCACCTCCCCCGTCCTCTCTCCTTCCCGGGCGACGTAGGGACCTTGGGCGCTCTCATGTGGTTCAGGATGCATGGTGGCCATTCTGTCAGGGGTAAACTCCGCCGCCGGGCCCACATTCAGGTACCCGGCGATGCCTCCGCCCGCTGCCCCGCCTTGCAGCGCCTTCCGGGAGGGTCCCGCCGGCTCCCGGTCAAGCGCTCTGAAGAAAACGCCGGGCCGCCCCCACGTTTTCTTGCGCCCCCTTGGGGGGCCAGGCCGGGCACAGCCCGGTCTTTGGGGGTGCGATGACCCCCTTGACGGAACCGCTGCAATGGAAATCTTCGACTACGACAACATCCTGCTGCTGCCGCGCAAGTGCCGCGTGGAAAGCCGCAGCGAGTGTGACACCTCGGTCGACTTTGGCGGACGCCGCTTCGCCCTGCCCGTGGTGCCGGCCAACATGAAGACCGTGATCGACGAGCCCATCAGCCAGTGGCTCGCGGCCAATGGCTTTTTCTACGTCATGCACCGCTTCGACCTGGACAACGTGGCTTACGCCCGGCGGATGCGGGACCTGGGCCTGTACGTGTCCATCAGCTCCGGCGTCAAGCCGGCGGACTTCGACACCATCGACCGCCTGGCCGCCGAAGGCGTGGGCGCGGACTACATCACCATCGACATCGCCCACGGGCACGCCGACAGCGTGCGCAAGACCATCGAGCACATCAAGCAGCGCCTGCCGCAGACCTTCGTCATCGCCGGCAACGTGGCCACGCCCGAGGCCGTGATCGACCTGGAGAACTGGGGTGCAGACGCCACCAAGGTGGGCGTGGGCCCGGGCAAGGTGTGCATCACCAAGATGAAGACGGGCTTTGGCACGGGCGGCTGGCAGCTGAGCGCGCTGAAGTGGTGCGCCCGTGTCGCCGGCAAGCCCATCATTGCCGATGGCGGCATCCGCCACCACGGCGACATCGCCAAGAGCGTGCGTTTTGGGGCGGCCATGGTGATGATCGGCTCCCTGTTCGCCGGCCACGAGGAGTCCCCGGGCGCCACCGTGGTGGAGGACGGCAGGCGCTACAAGGAGTACTACGGCTCGGCCAGCGACTTCAACAAGGGCGAGTACAAGCACGTGGAGGGCAAACGCATCCTGGAGCCCATCAAAGGGCACCTGGCTGACACCCTGCGCGAGATGCGCGAGGACGTGCAGAGCTCCATCTCCTACGCCGGCGGCCGGGTGCTGGCCGACCTGAAGAAGGTGAACTACGTGATCCTGGGAGGCGAGAACGCGGGCGAACACCTGCTGATGTGAGACCCCACACCGCGCACCGGTCACCCGGGCTCGCATCGCAGGTGGAGCGCCCCCTCAAGGCAGCATGGCCGGCATCGTCTCTGGCTCGCCGCGGTAGCGGCCCCGCTCCATAGCGGACAAGGGCCTGGCGCGCTGCTCGGCCACTGCCGGGCAGCGGCCGGTTTCGATGTGGGTGAGGGCGGCTGCCATCAGCGCGTCGCTGGCCGAGCCGGTGGGCTGCTGCCAGTTCTCGGTCACGGCGCATGTGGGAGAAAAGCCGTCGAAATACCGGCCTCGGCCGAGGGCGTTCACGCTCTCGAAGTTGACGATGCTGTAGGTGTTGCCGCACTGGTTGCGCGGGTTCCAGCCCACGGGCTTGCCGCAAGTGGCCTCCCCTACCAGCACCACCTCCACCCCCACGCCGCGCAGACCGTTGACCACCTGTTCACTGGCCGAGCAGGTGCGCCGGCCCGCGAGGACATAGACCCGCTGGAGGGCCAGGGCCGCAGCAGGCGTTCCAAAGGCGAAGGTGGCTTCACTGGCGGACTGCTGGCGGTTGTAGAGCAGCCGGGCATAGGGCTTGCCCTGAGCAGGCGCCCCCGCCAAGAGTGAGGCCAGGTCCCGGCCCACCGACACCAGGCCGCCGCCGTTGTAGCGCAGGTCCAGCACCAGATCGCTGACACCGCCGGACCTGAAAGCACCGAAGGCATCGATCATGGGCGCCACCCCTTGATCGATCATCTGGTGCACATACAGGTAGCCCACTTTCCGGTTGCCTGGGCGGTCGAGCACCGCCCAGCCATCGACCGGGCGCAAGGGGTACACCGCAGACTTCAGCGTCACGGTCTTCTGGGGCCCCACAGCGGGCTGCAGGTGCAGTTCCAGGGTCTGCCCGGCCGTCCCGGCCGTCAGGGCCGAGAAGTCATCGGCTGCGATCACCTGCGCAGCGGCACGACCGTTGAGGGACAGCACCCGATCGCCCCGGCGCACGCCAGCCAGACCTGCCGGCGAGGCCGGCTCCACATGGCGCACGTACAGCGGACGCTCGGGCTGACCCACCACCTCCTGGCCGGCCACGGCCAGGCCATAGCCCAGCGACTCCCCGTCTCCATACAGGCGGTTGAAGTTCTCGGTAGGCTGATACCCCGTCCAGCGGTCCCGCGGCCAAACAACCCCCGGGGCCTCACCCGGAATCGGGTCACCGCCTGCATAGCGCAAGGCCTCGAGGTAGCCTTCGACCGTGGCGGCCACGCTCAGGGCCGGCCGCGTGGACCACTCGCTCCACAGGTACCTGTCAGCAAATGCATCGCGCAACTGCTGCTTCTGATCCTCCACGGCACAACCGGGTGCGGTCACAGGGTCGGTGGAAGGTGGCGCCGAAATGGCACCCGGCCCCGCACCGCCCCCGCCACAGGCCGACAGCAGTGCCAAGGCAGCCAGCGCCGCGGCTGCCCGCAAGGCCGGTCGTCGAATCTGCAGGCACAGGTCATCGAAGCGCATGGGATCTCCTGTGTGTACCACGCAGCGCATCGTGAACCGCAAGACGGGTCGGTGCGCAGCGACTTGGGTCAGTTTAAGGACAGCGCCGCCTAAAATCCATCGATTGCCCCAGCCCTTCAGGCCGGCGGGCGCACGCGCTGGTGGCGCGGCGTTTGCCGAAGACGTCTTTCCATGACCGAACCAGCCAAATCATTCGAGCCCGCCGCCATCGAGGCCCGCTGGGCGCCGCTGTGGGAACAGTCCGGGGCTTTCCAGCCCACGCAGGACCCGGGCAAGCCCTCGTTTGCCATCCAGCTGCCGCCACCCAACGTGACGGGCGTGCTGCACATGGGCCACGCCTTCAACCTGACCATCATGGACGCGCTCACGCGCTACCACCGGATGAAGGGGGCGAACACGCTGTGGGTGCCCGGCACCGACCACGCCGGCATCGCCACGCAGATCGTGGTGGAGCGCCAACTCGAGCAGCAGAAGATCAGCCGCCACGACCTGGGGCGCAAGAACTTCGTGGTCCGCGTGTGGGAATGGAAGGAACAGTCGGGCTCCACCATCACCCAGCAGATGCGCCGCCTGGGCGCCAGCGTGGACTGGGGCCACGAGTACTTCACCATGGACGCCAAGCTCTCGGCCGTGGTGACCGATACGTTCGTGCAGCTCTACGAGCAAGGCCTGATCTACCGCGGCAAGCGCCTGGTGAGCTGGGACCCGGTGCTGAAGTCCGCCGTGTCGGATCTGGAGGTGGAAAGCGAGGAGGAAGACGGCTTCCTGTGGCACATCCGCTACCCGCTGATGGACACCGATGGCCGCGTGGCCGCGGCCGGGGGCCCCGACTCGCTGGTCGTGGCCACCACGAGGCCCGAGACCCTGCTGGGCGACACCGCCGTGATGGTGCACCCCGAGGACGAGCGCTATTCGGCCTTCATCGGCAAACGGGTGAAGCTGCCGCTGTGCGACCGCGAGATCCCGGTGATTGCCGATGCCTGCGTGGACCGCGCCTTCGGCACAGGCGTGGTGAAGGTCACGCCCGCGCATGACGCCAACGACTACGCCGTGGGCCTGCGCCACGGCCTGCCCATGATCGGCGTGCTGGACCTGGCTGCCCGCATCAACGAACACGCGCCCGCGCCCTACCAGGGGCTGGACCGCTTCGACGCTCGCAAGAAGGTGGTGGCCGATCTGGCGGCCCTGGGCCTGCTGGTGGAAACCCGGAAACACCGCCTGATGGTGCCGCGCTGCGCCCGCACGGGCCAGGTGGTGGAGCCCATGCTGACCGACCAGTGGTTCATGGCCGTGAACAAGCCGGGGCCCGATGGCCGCAGCATCGCCAGCAAGGCGATCGATGCCGTCGAGTCCGGCCAGGTGCGTTTCGTGCCCGAGAACTGGGTCAACACCTACAACGAGTGGATGAAGAACATCCAGGACTGGTGCCTGTCGCGCCAGCTCTGGTGGGGCCACCAGATTCCGGCCTGGTACGGCAGCGGTGGCGAACTCTTCGTGGCGCGCAGCGAGGACGAGGCGCGCGCCCAGGCCGCAGCCGCGGGCTACACCGGCGGGTTGACGCGCGACGAGGACGTGCTGGACACCTGGTATTCGGCCGCGCTCGTGCCCTTTTCTTCGCTGGGCTGGCCTGCCAAGACAAAGGACCTGGAGCTCTTCCTGCCCTCCAGCGTGCTGGTCACCGGCTACGAGATCATCTTCTTCTGGGTGGCCCGGATGATCATGATGACCACCCACTTCACGGGTCAGGTGCCCTTCCGCGACGTGTACATCCACGGGATGGTGCGCGACAGCGAAGGCAAGAAGATGAGCAAGTCCGAGGGCAACGTGCTCGACCCGGTGGACCTGATCCAGGGCGTGGACCTGGACACCCTGGTGAAGAAGAGCACCACCGGCCTGCGCAAGCCCGAGACCGCGCCCAAGGTGGCTGCGCGCGTGAGGAAGGAGTTCCCCGAGGGCATGCCGGCCTATGGCGCCGATGCGCTGCGCTTCACCATGGCCAGTTACGCGAGCCTGGGGCGCAACATCAACTTCGACACCAAGCGCTGCGAGGGCTACCGCAACTTCTGCAACAAGCTGTGGAACGCCACGCGCTTCGTGCTGATGAACTGTGAAGGACAGGACTGCGGCCTGAAGGAGCACACCAAGGCCGAGTGCGCCGCGCCCGTGTTCAACGCCGATGGCAGCCTGGCGCAGGCGGCCGGCCCCTTCCACGGCTACATGCGCTTCTCGCCGGCCGACCGCTGGATCAGCA
>JBMLPD010000611.1:0-2288 GCA_049242285.1 Rubrivivax sp. | reverse complement strand
CCCGTACACCAAGCCCGGCCTCCATGCCCACCACGGTCTACTGCACACGCCGCATCCTCACCCTGAACCCCACCCGGCCCGAGGCCACGCATGTGGCGGTGCGAGACGGGCGCATCCTGGGCGCGGGGAGCCTGGACGATCTGACGGGCTGGGGGCCCCTGGAACTGGACGAGCGCTTCGCCGACAAGGTGCTGATGCCCGGCCTGGTGGAGGGCCACAGCCATCTGATGGCCGGCACTTTCTGGCGATTCACCTACTGCGGCCGCTTCGATGTGCGTGACCCTCAGGGCCGCACCGTGGCGGGCTCGCCTTCGCTCGATGCGGTGGTGGCGGCCTTGTGTGAGCGCGCTTCCCGCATGGACGACCCCGGCGCACCCTTGGTGGGCTGGGGGTTTGATCCCATCTACTTCGGACAGCGCCGCTGCAACCGGCACGACCTGGACCGGGTCGGTGCCACGCGGCCGGTGGGCGTGATGCACGCCAGCGGCCACATCCTGAACGTCAACACCGCAGCGCTGGAACAGGCCGGGCTGCTGCGCGCGGGCATCGAGCACCCCGGCATTCCGCTGGGGCCTGACGGCCTGCCCACGGGTGAACTCAAGGGGCCCGATGCCATGGGCCCGGCCCTCGCCGTGGTGGGGCTGAACCGCTCCTTCCTGGGGAGTGACGAATTCGGCATCCGCGCCTTCGGGCAACTGGCCGTGCGTGCCGGCGTCACCACTGCCACCGACCTGGCCGCGACGCTGGGCGATGGCGAGGTGGACGAGTTGCTGCGGGTGACGGGCGAGGCCGACTACCCCTTGCGCATCGTGCCGCTGCTGCGCCTGATCGGCATGACGCCGGCCGATGCCGTGCAGCGGGCCCTCGCCCTGCGGCCGTGCAGCACCGAGCAACTGCGCCTGGGCCGCATCAAGGTGGTGGCCGATGGCTCCATCCAGGGCTTCTCCGCCCGCCTGCGTTGGCCGGGCTACTACAACGGGGCCCCGAACGGGCTTTGGTACACCCCCCCCGAGACCGTCCGCCAGGCCTGCGCGCTGGCCCTGGCGCAGGGCGTGCAGATCCACACCCACACCAACGGCGACGAGGCCACCGAAATGGTGCTGGACCAGCTGGAAGCCGTGCTGCGCACCCAGCCCGGCCCTGACCACCGCTTCATCCTGCAGCACTGCCAACTGGCGGACGCGGCGCAATTCCGCCGCATGAAGGCGCTGGGCATGGGCGTGAACCTGTTCGCCAACCACCATTTCTACTGGGGCGACCAGCACCGCGACGTGACCGTGGGCCCGGAGCGCGCCGAGCGCATGAACGCCTGCCGTACCGCGCTGGACACGGGCGTGCCGTTTTCCATCCATTCCGACGCCCCGATCACGCCCTTGGCCCCGCTGTTCACGGCCTGGTGCGCGGTGAACCGCCTCACCGCCTCGGGCCGGGTGCTGGGCGCCACGCAGCGGATCAGCGTGATGGACGCGCTGCGCGCCGTCACCCTGGGCGCGGCCTGGACGCTGAAGCTCGACGGCGAGATCGGCTCCATCGAATGCGGCAAGCGCGCCG
This sequence comes from Rubrivivax sp., assembly GCA_049242285.1. Classification (GTDB taxonomy): domain Bacteria; phylum Pseudomonadota; class Gammaproteobacteria; order Burkholderiales; family Burkholderiaceae_C; genus Rubrivivax. The sequence continues at coordinate 737 of JBMLPD010000611.1, read as the reverse complement.
ACTTCTGCGTGCTGGAGGACGACCCCACCGAAGTGGGCGCGGAGCGCCTGAAGGACGTGCGCGTGTGGGGCACGGTGCAGGGCGGGCGGGTGTTCCCTGCGGCGTGATGCGGGCCTGGGTCTTGACGGTCATGCGCACCGTGGTGCCGCCGCCATGACGCAGTCCGTTCCCGCCGTCCTCATCGGCGGCTACCTGGGCGCGGGCAAGACCACCCTGGTCAACCACCTTCTGCGGCATGCGGGCGGGCGGCGCATCGCCGTGCTGGTCAATGACTTCGGCGAGGTGTCCATTGACGCCGACCTGATCGTCGGGGCCGAGGGTGGCGTGCTGAGCCTGGCGGGCGGCTGCGTCTGCTGCAGCTTCGGCAGCGATCTCGTGGGCGCGCTGGCCGAGGTGCTGCGGCGCGACCCTCGGCCCGATCTGTTGCTGATCGAGACCAGCGGTGTGGGCATTCCTTCGGCCGTGGCGCGCGCGGCCCGCCTGGTGCCCGGCTTGCGCCTGGAGGCCACGGTGGTGGTGGCCGATGCCCTCACCGTGCGGGAGCGTGCCGCCGACCGCTACGTGGGCGACACCGTGCGGCAGCAACTGGACGATGCCGACCTGCTGCTGCTGAACCAGACCGACCGGGTGGGACCGGCGGCGCTGGCCGTCCTGCAAGCCTGGTGGGCTGCTGCCCATCCCCGCACGCCGCTGTGGCCCACGGTGCGTGCACGGGTGCCGGTGGAAGCGGTGCTGGG
>JBMLPD010000610.1:0-3162 GCA_049242285.1 Rubrivivax sp. | reverse complement strand
ATCCTTCGCCCCCGATCGGCCCGGCGCTGGGTCAGCGCGGTCTGAACATCATGGAATTCTGCAAGGCGTTCAACGCCCAGACGCAGGGTTTCGAGCCGGGGCTGAAGCTGCCGGTGGTGATCACCGCCTACGCAGACAAGTCCTTCACCTTCATCCTGAAGTCGCCCCCGGCGACCGTGCTGCTGAAGAAGGCGGCCAAGATCGACAAGGGTTCGGGTCGTCCGCACCTGGAGAAGGTGGGCAAGGTCACCCGCACCCAGCTCGAAGAGATTGCCAAGACCAAGATCAAGGACCTGACCGCCGCCGACATGGACGCCGCGGTCAAGACCATTGCCGGTTCGGCCCGATCCATGGGCCTGATCGTTGAAGGGGTGTGACATGGCCAAGCTGACCAAGAAAGCCAAGGCCCTGCAGGGCAAGGTTGACAGCCTCAAGCTGTATTCCATCGACGCAGCGCTGTCCATCGTCAAGGAATGCGCCACGGCCAAGTTCGACGAGTCCATCGACGTGGCGGTGCAACTGGGCATCGATGCCAAGAAGTCCGACCAGGTGGTGCGTGGCGCCGTCGTCATGCCCAATGGCACCGGCAAGACCAAGCGCGTGGCCGTGTTCGCTCAAGGCGCCAAGGCTGAAGAGGCCAAGGCCGCTGGCGCCGATGTGGTGGGCATGGACGACCTGGCCGCCGACATCAAGGCCGGCAACATGAACTTCGACGTGGTGATCGCTTCGCCCGACACGATGCGCGTGGTCGGCACGCTGGGCCAGATCCTGGGCCCGCGCGGCCTGATGCCCAACCCGAAGGTGGGCACCGTCACGCCCGACGTGGCCACTGCGGTGCGCAATGCCAAGGCGGGTCAGGTCCAGTTCCGTGTGGACAAGGCCGGCATCATCCACGGCACCATCGGCCGCCGCTCGTTCGGCGCCGAGCAGCTCACGGGCAACCTGCGCGCCCTGCTGGACGCGCTGAACAAGGCCAAGCCCGCCAGCAGCAAGGGCATCTACCTGCGCAAGGTGGCCGTGTCCTCCACCATGGGCGTGGGCGTGCGGGTGGACATCTCGTCCCTCGCCGCGCCGGCCGCCTGAGGGAACGCCTGACGGAAGGTTTGAAACATCCGCCGCGCTGGTCTGGCGTGGCAGCAAGGATTGGTGGGCTGCGGCAGCCCGGGGTCGTGTTTCGCACGCGACACCAGTTGCCGCAGGCCATCCAAGACCGCTGGTGGGGCTTTGCGGCCCCTTAATGCCCACGACGCAGGAAGTGGGGTCCAGCGCAGATGGCGGTCCCGCTGTCGAGACGGGTTTCTCGAACAGAAGGTCGCTGAACCGAGGTGCGAAGGGGAGTGTTTGCAACACCCCTCGACGCGATGTGTAAGGAGTAGACCTTGAGTCTCAATCGCAACGAGAAGGCAGCCGTGGTGGCTGACGTGTCGGCCCAGGTCGCACGTTCGCAGACCCTCGCGCTGGCCGAGTACCGTGGTCTGACGGTGGCTCATCTCGACGCGTTGCGCCGCCAGGCGCGCGACAAAGGTGTGTATCTTCACGTGCTGAAGAACACGCTGGCTCGTCGCGCCGTGGTGGGCACGCCGTTCGAGGTGGCCCAGGCCGCCATGGTCGGCCCGCTGATCTACGGCTTTTCCGAGGACGCCGTGGCCGCAGCGAAAGTCGTCGCTGACTTCGCCAAGGGCAACGACAAGCTCGTCATCAAGGGCGGCGCGTACGCCGGCAAGGTACTGGACGTCGATGGCGTCAAGGCCCTGGCCGCGATTCCGTCGCGCGAGGTGCTGATCGCCCAGGTCGCCGGTTTGCTGAAGTCGCCCATCCAGCGTCTGGCTGGTGTGCTGGCGGCGGTGGCCGAGCAAAAGGGTGGCGGCGCCGAAGGGGCCGAGCCTGCAGCCGCTTGATGCGGTGTGTCCCTGATTCAATGATTTTTCCCATTCGAGGAACCCCAAAATGGCATTCGATAAAGACGCATTCCTTTCGGCGATGGACAGCATGTCCGTCATGGAACTCAACGACCTGGTCAAGGCCATCGAAGAGAAGTTCGGCGTGTCCGCCGCCTCCATGGCCGCCCCGGCTGCGGGTGGCGGTGGCGCTGCAGCCGCTGTGGTGGAAGAGAAGACCGAGTTCACCGTCATGCTGAACGAGGTGGGCGCCAACAAGGTGTCGGTCATCAAGGTGGTGCGCGAAATCACGGGCCTGGGTCTGAAGGAGGCCAAGGATCTGGTGGATGGCGCGCCCAAGCCTGTCAAGGAAGGCATCTCCAAGGCTGACGCCGAAGCTGCCAAGAAGAAGCTGGAAGAAGCCGGCGCCAAGGTCGAACTCAAGTAAGGGTTCAACTTTGCCGGCCCGCTACGGCGGGCCGGTTGTTGCTCGGCCCGCCGACGCGGGCCGGTGCCGCAGAGAGAGCAGCGCAAAGCCCGGACACCTGTCCCGGTTTTGCAGTGTTCTCTGATCCGACTGCAGGGAACAGGTTTGGTCGGGCTCTGGTGCAATGCCAGGGTTGTCCGCCAGCGGCAGGTAGTGGCCTGCCACCAAGCTATTGGACGCAATGTCCGAGCAGCCAGTCGCCGACTTCCGCTTTCCGTCACCGTCAGACGGAAGCAGTCGACACGGAGTGATTCATGGCGCAAGCATCCCCGAACTACAGCTACACCGAGCGCAAGCGTATCCGCAAGAGCTTCGGCAAGCGCGAGAGCGTTCTGCAGGTTCCTTACCTGTTGACCATGCAGAGCGAGTCCTATGTGGGCTTCCTGCAAAAAGACGTTCCCGCCGCCCAGCGCCGGCCTGAAGGCTTGCAGGCGGCGTTCCAGTCTGCCTTCCCCATCGTCTCGCACAACGGGTTCGTGGAGATGCGGTTCATCGAATACAACATGGCCAAGCCGGCCTTCGATGTGCGCGAGTGCCAGCAGCGTGGCCTGACCTTCGCATCGGCCGTGCGCGCCAAGCTGCAGATGATCATCTATGACCGCGAGTCGCATCCGGCCAAGGCGGTCAAGGAGATCAAGGAGCAGGAGGTCTACATGGGCGAGGTGCCCCTGATGACCGACTACGGCTCCTTCGTGATCAACGGCACCGAGCGTGTGATCGTCAGCCAGCTGCACCGCTCACCTGGCGTGTTCTTCGAGCACGACAAGGGCAAGACCCACAGCTCGGGCAAGCTGCTGT
>JBMLPD010000609.1:0-1812 GCA_049242285.1 Rubrivivax sp. | reverse complement strand
CCCGCCCTGGCGGGCGCGCCCGTGTCCATCAAGGACCTGTACGACGTGGCCGGCGAGACCACGCTGGCGGGCTCGGTCATCCGCCAAGGGCGTGTGCCGGCCGCCGCTGACGCCCCGGCCGTGGCGCGCCTGCGCGCGGCCGGCGCCGCGGTGCTGGGCAAGACGAACATGAGCGAGTTCGCGTTCTCAGGCGTGGGCATCAATCCGCACTTCGGCACGCCCGCCAACCCGGCAGACACCGGCGTGGTGCGTGTGCCGGGCGGCTCGTCCTCGGGCGCGGCCGTGTCCGTGGCGGCCGGGCTGTGCGTGGCCGCGCTGGGCTCGGACACGGGCGGCTCCATCCGCATCCCGGCGGCGCTGTGCGGCATCGTCGGCTTCAAGAACACGCAGTCGCGCGTGCCGCTGCAAGGGGCTTTCCCGCTGTCGCACACGCTGGACACGGTGTGCGCCATGGCCGCGAGCGTGGAAGATTGCCTGACCGTGGACGGCGTGCTCTCCGGCAGCCCCTTGCCAGCGGTGTTGCGGCCCCTGGACGGCGTGCGCCTGGCCGTGCCGCAGACCCTGGTGCTGGACGCCCTGGATGCCACGGTGAGTGCGGCCTTCGCCCGGGCGCTGACGCGCCTGTCGGCTGCGGGCGCGCGCCTGGTGGAGGTGCCGTTGAAGGAGCTGGCCGAGATCGCCTCCATCAACGCCCCGGGCGGCTTCTCACCCGTGGAGGCCTGGGCCGTGCACCGCGACGACATGCGCACCCAGCGCGAGCGCTACGACCACCGCGTGGCCGCGCGCATCGCCCTGGGCGAGGCGGTGTCGGCGGCGGACTACATCGTGATGCAACAGCGCCGGCGCGACTGGATCGCCCGCATGGGCCGTGCCTTGGCCGGCTTCGATGCGATGCTGTGCCCCACGGTGCCCATCGTCGCCCCGCCCGTGGCCGAGCTGCTGGCCAGCGACGAAGCCTTCTTCAAGGCCAACGGCCTGCTGCTGCGCAACACCTTCGTCGGCAACTTCCTCGACGGCTGCTCCTTCAGCCTGCCCTGCCACGCCGAGGGCGAACTGCCCGTGGGCCTGATGCTCACCGCTGCGGGCGGGCAGGACGCCTGGCTGGCGGGCGTGGCGCTGGCGGTGGAGGCGGTGCTGGGGCAGCGCTGAGCGCTCAACAGCACTGCGCCGACTGCGCCCGACGTTCCCCGCGGGATGGAGTCTGTATTACATTGCAATACAACGCTCCTGCCCGTAAGGAATCCGACATGTCTGCCGTGCTCACCGTCCGTCTCAGTGATGAAGAGGTTTCTGCGCTGGACCGCTTGGTGCAGTCCACGGGCAAGAGCCGCAGCGAGCTTGTACGCGATGCCCTGCGCTCGCAGGCCCTGCGTGAGACGCTTCGATTGCTGCATGAAGACCTGGGGCCGCAGGCGCGGGCGGCCGGCTGGTTGAGCGAGGATGACATCCTGGAACAGGTCAGTTGACGGATCCCGGCGCCGCCATGAAGGTGTTCCTGGATTCCAACGTCTGGCTGGCGGTGGTCGTGTTTCCCGGTCTGTGCGCGGAGCTGGTGCTCGAACTCGATGCTCGTGGACATCGCTTGCTGACCAGCGCCCTGGTGCGGGCAGAAGTCCGTGGCGTGATGCAGCGCAAGTTCAAGCGCCATGCGGCCGCCTGGGAGCGGTTTGACTCGCTGTGGGCCTGTGCTTTGTGTGTGCCTGATCTGGCCGAGCCTGCCCAGGACGCCGACGCCCGTTTGGTAGCTGCAGCATTGGGGGCCAGCGCGCAACTCTTCATCACGGGCGACCAGCGGGTACTGGGCTGGCATCC
>JBMLPD010000608.1:0-2355 GCA_049242285.1 Rubrivivax sp. | reverse complement strand
GACCTGCGGCCCGGGCAGGTGGGCGAGATCACCACGCTGGAAGGCGAGACGCTCAAGCACCGCTTCCTCATGGGTTCGGACAGCTTCGGCCGCGACATCCACAGCCGCGTGATCTACGGCACGCAGGTCTCGCTGATCGTGGGGGTGTCCACCGCCGTGCTGGCCCTGGCGCTGGGCGTGGTGCTGGGCCTGGTGTCGGGTTACGTGCGCTGGCTGGACGGCTTCCTCATGCGGGTGATGGACGGGTTGATGGCCATCCCCGCCATCCTGATCGCCATCGCCCTGGTGGCCCTGTGGCGCGGCAGCCTGCTGACCGTGGTGGTGGCCATCGCCATTCCCGAGATTCCGCGCGTCACGCGCCTGGTGCGCTCGCTGGTGCTGAGCATTCGCGAAGAGCCCTATGTCGAGGCCGCCATCTCGCTGGGCACGCCCACGTGGAAGATCATGGGGCGGCACATCCTGCCCAACACCGTGGCGCCGCTGGTGGTGCAGGGCACCTTCATCTGCGCCTCGGGCATCCTCACCGAGGCCATCCTGTCCTTCCTGGGCGTGGGCCTGCCGCCGGACATCCCGACCTGGGGCAACGTCATGGCCGAAGGCCGCGCGCAGTTCAACCAGTACCCGCACAACATCTTCTTCCCCGGCATTTTTCTGGCGCTGACGGTGCTGGCGGTGAACATCCTGGGCGACGGCCTGCGCGACACGCTGGACCCGAAGATGGCCAAGCGGGGGTGAAGGGGTGGTCATGAACGCCACCGTCGCCGACGCCCCCATCCTGGAGGTGCGCGACCTCAGCATCGCCCTGCCGCCCGGTGGCGACCGCGCCAGCGCCGTGCGCCATGTGAACTTCACCGTGGGCCGCGGCGAGATCGTGTGCCTGGTGGGGGAGTCAGGCTCGGGCAAGTCTGTCATCGCGCAGGGCGTGATGGGGCTGCTGCCCAAGAGCCTGCCTGTCACCTCGGGCCAGATCCTGCTGCAGGGCGAGGACATCACGCACGCGCCGCTGGCGCGCCTGCGCGAACTGCGCGCCACGCGCATGTCCATGATCTTCCAGGAGCCCATGACGGCGCTGAACCCGGTCATGACCTGCGGCGACCAGATCGACGAGGTGCTGCGCCAGCACACGCCGCTGTCCGCCGAGCAGCGCCGCGCCAAGGTGCTGGAGATCGTGCGCGAGGTGCTGCTGCCCGACCCCGAGCGCATCATCGCCAGCTACCCGCACCAGCTCTCCGGGGGCCAGCGCCAGCGCATCATGATCGCCATGGCCCTGGTGCTGGACCCGGTGCTGCTGATTGCCGACGAGCCCACCACGGCGCTGGACGTGACCACCCAGGCGCAGATTCTGAAGCTGGTGCTGGACCTGCAGAAGCGCCACGGCACCGGCGTGCTGTTCATCACGCACGACTTCGGCGTGGTGGCCGAGATCGCCCACCGCGTGGCCGTGCTGCGCCTGGGCGATCTGGTGGAGTTGGGCCCGCGCGACGAGGTTCTGCGCACGCCGCAGCACGCCTACACGCGCATGCTCATGGCTTCGGTGCCCACGCTGCGCGTGGACGAGAGGCCGGTGGATGCCGCCGCGCCCGTGGTGCTGAAGGTCCAGGGTCTGGACAAGACCTATGACGACCGCAGCTGGTTCGGCAAGCGCCGCCAGGTGCATGCCGCCAAGGGCGTGAGTTTCGAGATCCGCCGCGGGCAGACCCTGGGCATCGTGGGCGAGTCCGGTTCGGGCAAGAGCACGGTGGCCCGCTGCATTGCGCGCCTGATCGACCCCAGCGCCGGCTCGGTGCTGCTGGGCGGGGCGCACCCTGGCGATCAGCCGGCCGAGATCGCCACGCTGTCGGCTACGGCCCTGCGGCCGCTGCGCCGGCGCGTGCAGATCGTCTTCCAGGACCCGTACCGCTCGCTCAACCCGCGCATGACCATTGCCAAGGCCATGATCGAGGGGCCGGTGAACTACGGCCTGAGCCCCGGCGCTGCGCTGGAGCGCGCGCGCGGCCTGCTGGACCTGGTGCGCATGGACGCCAGTGCGCTGGAGCGCTACCCGCACCAGTTCTCCGGCGGCCAGCGCCAGCGGCTGTGCATCGCCCGTGCCCTCATGATGGAGCCCGAACTGCTGATCGCCGACGAGGCGGTTTCGGCACTGGACGTCTCGGTGCAGGCCCAGGTGCTCAAGCTCTTCGAGGAGATCCGCGAGCGCCTGAAGCTGGCCATGCTCTTCATCACGCATGACCTGCGCGTGGCTTCGCAGGTGTGCGACTTCCTGGCCGTGATGTCGCGCGGCGAGGTGGTGGAACTCGGCCCCGCGCACCAGGTGTTCGGCGCGCCGCAGCACGCCTACACCCGGGCGCTGTTCAG
>JBMLPD010000607.1:0-7289 GCA_049242285.1 Rubrivivax sp. | reverse complement strand
CGAGGACTGGCTGGCCATCACGCAGCTCTATGCCGACTACGCCAGCGCCGTGGATGCCGGCCAGTGGGACCTCTGGCCCGAGTTCTTCACCGAAGACGGCGTCTACCGCCTGCAGCCGCGCGAGAACCACGAGCGCGGCTTTCCGCTGGCCACGCTGGCCTTCACCAGCAAGGGCATGTTGAAGGACCGCGCCTACGGCATCCAGGAGACCCTGTTCCACGACCCGTACTACCAGCGCCACGTGGTGGGCATGCCCATCGTGCGCGAGGCCCAGGCCGACCCCGGCCGCTGGCGCTGCGAGGCCAACTACGCCGTCTTTCGCACCAAGCTGTCGGAGCTGTCCACGGTGTTCAACGTGGGCCGCTACCTGGACATCATCGTGCGCACCCCGCAAGGCCTGAAGTTCGCCTCACGCGAGTGCATCTACGACAGCGAGTTGATCCCCAACTCCATCATCTACCCCATCTGAGCGCGCCCCTGAGCAGGCCCCTGATCACGCCACGAGGCCCCCATGAAGACTGAACCCTGGACCGACGCGCTGGCCGTGGCCGGCCTGCCCGTTGACGATGTCACCGCCGTGACGGTGGCCGGCCGCGAGATCGCCCTGTACCGCGTGGGCGACGAGGTCTTCGCCACCGACAACCTGTGCACCCATGGCCCCGGCCGCCTGTGCGACGGCTTCCTGCTGGACCACGAGATCGAGTGCCCGCTGCACCAGGGCCGCTTCGACATCCGCAGCGGCCAGCCCACCTGCGAGCCCGTGACCGTGGCGCTGCGCACCTACCCCGTGCGCATCGAGGGTGGCCGGGTGTTCCTGCGCCTGGACTGACCGCCCCGTACGGCTGAGCAGGCCCGTTTGCAGACCCGCACCCATGTGCAACCGTTACGTCGCGCCCGCTCAAGGCGACATCGAACGCCACTGGCAGCTCGGGGCCCGACAGCCCGTGAGCCGCTGGGCGCAGGGTGTGTACCCGCGTGCCCCCGGCCCTTTCATCCGCGCCCGGGACGGCCAGCGCGAACCCGTGGTCGGCCAGTGGGCCCTGGTGCCGCATTTCGCCAAGGCTGCGAAGCTGAGCTACCAGACCCACAACGCGCGCTCGGAGGAACTCGCTCAGAAAGCCAGCTACCGCGGGCCCTGGCAGCGCGGGCAGCGCTGCGTGATCCCCGCCTGGGCGTTTGACGAGCCGTGCTGGGAAACCGGGCGCAACGTGTGGTGGAGCTTTCGGCGCGCCGACGGCCAGCCCTGGGGCCTGGCCGGCTTGTGGAACACCTGGGTGGACCCCGCCACGGGCGAGGTGGTGGAGAGCTACACCATGCTCACCCTCAACGCCGACGCCCACCCCCTGATGCGCCGGATGCACAAGCCCGATCCGTCACTCGGCCCGGACCGGCAGGACAAGCGCTCGGTCGTTCCCATCGAACCGGCCGATGTGGATGCCTGGCTGCACGGCGGCCTGCAGCAGGCCACGGCCTTGCTGCGGCTGGCACCGGTGGAGGTTTTCAGCGCGATGCCGGCCCCGGCCGACCCACCGGGCGCGCCTTGCGCACCTGGCGGTGGCGCACCGCCCATCCAGCCTTCCCTGCTGTGACCCCCTGGGCCCGGGGCGTCCCCGGGGAACATGTCGCGCTCAAGGTGAGCCGCTCGCGCCGGCCACGCGCTGGCGCGCGGCCTCCAGCATCTTCTCCACGGCGTCGGCCAGCGCTGCGGCCTGGTGCAGGCCTTCCTCTTGCCCCTGACGGGCGGCGGTTTCAACGGCGCGGGCCAACGCGAACGCGGCGTCGGCCCTGACGTTGCCCGCCACACCCTTGATGCTGTGCGCCTCGCGCATGATCAAGGGCAGGTCGCGCTGCTGCGCGGCGCGGCGCAGCGCCGCCGGCTTGGAGGCCAGGTCCTTGAGCAGCCCCTGGGCCAGCTGGTCCAGGAAGGCGTCTGAGGCGCCCAGCCCGGCCGCCACTGCAGCCCAGTCGATGACCGGGGTCTGCCGTTCCACGGAGTTTGAAGCAGAAGGTGGTACGGGCGAAGGATCGGGCGAAAGAGCGGGCGATGGCATGGGCGAAGGCACGCGCGACACTGGTGCCAGCGGGGCGGCCGATGGGGGCGCCGCCGTGAAACCCCGCACTCGCCGGCCACAGGCCCGCTGGATGGCGGCCACCAGTTCCTCGACATCCACTGGCTTGGCCAGATGGCTCACCATGCCCGCCGCATGGCAACGTGCCCGCTCCTCGGGCAGGGCGTGGGCGGTCAGGCCGATGATCGGCAGGTCCGGACGGATCTGGCGGATGCGGCGCGTGGCCTCGAAACCATCCATCTCCGGCATTTGCAGGTCCATCAGCACGATGTCGAAGGGGGCGGACTTCGCTGTCCCCCGCACGGCGGGTCGGGCCTGTGCTTGAACGGCCTGCACCGCCGCCAGGCCATCCTCGGCAAACTGCAGCAGAGCATCCTCCTGCTCCAGGATGCGGGCCAGCAGGAAGCGGTTGACCTCCATGTCCTCGGCCGCCAACACGCTCAGACCGCGAAGCCGGCCGATGCCGCCGATGAGTTCGCCGGGCTCGGTGGCGTGCGCGGGCGCTTCCGGCAGGGTGACGATGAAGCTGAAACTGCTGCCCCGGCCGGGCGTGCTGCGCACCGTGATGTCGCCCCCCATCTCGCGGGCCAGGTGGCGCGAGATGACCAGGCCCAGACCCGTGCCGCCGCGGCGCCTGGTGCTGGAACTGTCAGCCTGTTCGAAAGGCTGGAACAGGCGCGAGACCTGCTCGGGCGTGAGCCCGATGCCGGTGTCGGTGACCTCGAAGAGATAGTGCGCCGCCTCGAGGCTCACCCGCAGACGCACCTGCCCCTTTTCGGTGAACTTCACCGCGTTCGACAGCAGATTCACCAGCACCTGCTGAATGCGCTGGGCATCGCCCATCACACGCGGCCGCGGCTCCACGGACCAGTCCACGTGCAGCGCGATGCCCTCGGCAAGCGCCAGGGGCTCGATCAGCTGCGCGGCCTGCGCCACGGCGCTGGCCAGATCGAAGGGCTGGCTGTCGACCGTGCACTTGCCGGCCTCGATGCGGGAGAAGTCCAGCACATCGTTGACCACGCGCAGCAGGTGCTGGCCCGCCGACAGGATGCGCGGGTACAGCGACTGCGCGCAGCGCCCTGCCGCCTCTTCGCGCAAACCCACCTGCGCCAGGCCGATCACGGCGTTCAGCGGGGTGCGCAGTTCGTGGCTCATGCGGGCCAGAAAGTCGGTCTTCGACCGCGCGGTGCCTTCGGCCCGTTGCAGGGCGTCCATCAAGTCTTGCGTGCGCCGGGCGACCTTGTCTTCCAGGGCCTGGTTGGCGGCCCGAAGGGCGCGCGTGCGGCATGCCAAGTCCAGGTGCAGCCGCACCCGGGCCTGCACCAGGTCAGGCCGCAGCGGCTTGTGGATGAAGTCCACCGCCCCCAGCGCCAGGCCACGGGACTCGCAGGCCGCATCCGTGCGCGCCGTCACGAAGATCACGGGAACGGCCCGGGTGGCTTCCTCCTGCTGCAGGCGTTCGCACACCTGGAAGCCGTCGATGTCCGGCAGCATCACGTCCAGCAGGATCAGGTCGGGCACGGTGCGCCGGGCCAGCGCCAGGCCCTCATGGCCCGATCTGGCGAACTGCACCTCGGCCACCTCGGAAAGAGTGGCGCCGAGCACGGCAACGTTCTCGCTGACGTCGTCGATGACCAGAATGACGGGAGCTTGGTTCATGGTGCAGGTGCGGGTGCGAAGCCCGATGATGCATCAGCCCGTCCAGCCCTGACGGAAGTCAGGCCGGAACGGGCGGCGCGAAAGCGCACAGGTGCCCGATGTCCTGCTCGACTTCGCGGAAGTCACCCGCCCGGGGGGCGCCGTGGCGGGGGGAGCGAGCCGGTGGACGCGGCGAGCGGCTCATGGTGGGCCGGCCGTTCCCTGCGCGCGTCCGACTGCATGACGCGGCCCGAATGGGGGGCGGTAACCACCCGGTCGTGGTCGCCCTTGATCAGGTGGGCCGCCAAAGCCCTGAAGTCGGGGGCGGTCACGATGTTGACCGGCTGCCGCCGTTCACGCTCGAAGTCCTCGCGCAGGGGCTGGCAGCTGGCCAGCAGGAGGCGCGCGCTGACGTTGGGCAGGACGCCGATGGACAGCGCGCCAGTGGCTGTCTGGGCTCCGGCCGCCCCGGGCAGGCCAAGGCCCGCCCAGCCCCGTGTGCAAGCACCCGGCAGGCCGCGCCGCAGGCCCGAGGCCGGGGCCGCCAGGTGTGTGCCGGCAGGGTGAGGCTTGGCGGTCGCGCAGGCAAAGCAGCGCATGCGGCTGCAACCCCCTCGCCCCGAAGTGCCGAGCGCTTTATTCTTCCCTGGCATATGGAACAAACAATTGATTCGTTCCCATCCAATCAAGCCCTGACCAGAATGACTGGATGGACTCTCCCGGATCGACCATGAAAACTCTCTTTTCCCTGCTTGCCGGCCTCACCCTGGGTCTGGCTGCTGCGCCCGCCCATGCTGCCCCTGCCCTGCTCACGCCCCAGGAACTGCAGGCCCGGCTGGGCGACGCCAACGTTCGGGTGATCGACATCCGCGACCCGAAGTCCTACGCGGCAGGCCGCATCCCCGGCGCCGTCAACGCCCCCTACGGACAGTGGCGCGGGCCGGCCACGAATCCCGGCGAACTGCCCACCCTGCCCAAGCTGACCGCCCTGGTGCAGAGCCTGGGCCTGACACCCAGCACGCACGCGGTGGTGGTGTCCAGCGGGGCCGACGCCACCGACTTCGGCGCCAGCGCCCGCGTCTACTGGACGCTCAAGGTGCTGGGCCTGAAGGAGCTGTCGGTGCTCAACGGCGGGCTCAAGGCCTGGTCCGAGGCCAGGCTGCCGCAGAACAACGAGGCAGTGAAGATCGCGGCCAGCAGCTTCCAGCCCCAGCTGGATCAGGCGCTGATCGCCACCACCGAGGAGGTGCTGCAGCACGTCAAGTCCAAGGACGCGCTGCTGGTGGACGCCCGGCCGGCCGCCTTCTTCAACGGCGAAACCCGCGCCCCGGCCGCCAAGGTGCCCGGCACCCTGCCTGAAGCCGTGAACCTGCAGCACGACAAGTGGTTCGCGCCCGGCAGCAGCACCTTCGTGAATGCCGACCAGGCGCGGCAGATCGCGGCCTCCACTCCCGTGGACCCGAACAGGGACACCGTGTCCTTCTGCAACACCGGCCACTGGGCCGCCACCAACTGGTTCGCCCTGTCGGAGGTGCTGGGCCAGAAGAACGTGAAGCTGTACGCGGGATCGATGGCGGAGTGGTCACAGCATCCGAACGGCCTGCCCATGACGAATGTGCCCAGCCGCCTGAAGCAGCTCCTGATCGACACCCGGATCTGGGCCGACAAGACCTTCAAGTGAGGCCATGAAGCGCCTGCCCCTGGCGGCCGTGGGGGCTGCCTTCTTTCTCTTTCTGCTGCTGGCCGTCTCGGTACGCCAGGCTGTGCTGCTGCTGGTGGGCCTGGGGCTGGGCGCCGCCCTGGCCGGCGCACGCTTTGGCTTTGCCACCGGCTGGCGCCAGCTGATCGAGCAGCGCGACCCGCGCGGCGTGGCGGGGCAGGCCCTGCTGCTGGCGCTGGCCAGCGTGGCCGCATTGCCTCTGCTGGGGCAGTTCTCCGAACTCAAGCCCGCGCTCGGCCCGCCCAGCGTGAGCCTGCTGGTGGGGGCCTTCGTCTTCGGCCTGACCATGCAGATCGCCGACGGCTGCGGCTCGGGCACCTTGTACAAGGCGGGTCTGGGGGTGCCGCTCAACATGGGCATCCTGCCGCTGTTCGCCCTGGGCAGCTTCCTGGGCGCCGTGCACCTGGACGGCTGGCTGGCCCTGGGCCAGACCGCGCCTGTCAGCCTGCCAGCCCGGCTCGGCACGGGCGGCGCGCTGCTGCTGACCCTGGCCCTGCTGGCGCTGTGCCTGGCCGCCGTGCGGCTGTGGGTGGGCGCAGGCAAGGCCTGGATCGATCGGCGCTGGGTCTGGGGCGCGGTGGCGCTGGCCCTGCTGGCCACCTTGAACCTGCTGCTGGCCGGGCAACCCTGGGGCGTGGTCTACGGCTTCGGGCTGTGGGCCGCCAAGGTGTCCGTGGGGCTGGGCCTGTTCGATCCCGCCGCCAACGCGTTCTGGAGCCAGGCGGGTCATGCCCAGCGGCTGACGCAGACGGTGCTGCTGGATGTCACCACCATCACCAACATCGGCATCCTGGGCGGCGCCTTGTGGGTGTCGGCGCGAACACCCTCGGCCGACAAACCCCTGACCGCACAGCAGTGGACCCTGGGGCTGGCCGCCGGCTTCGTGATGGGCTACAGCTCGCGCCTGGCCTTCGGCTGCAACGTCGGCGCCATGCTCAGCGGCATCTCCACCGGCAGCCTGCACGGCTGGATCTGGTTGCCGCTGGCGTTCGCCGGCACGCTGGCGGGTGTGCGTGTGCGCCGCCGCTTCGGGTTCTGACAGGAGACTCGGCATGACCACCACCCACCGGCTGCAAGGGGTCTTCTGGCTCGTGCTGGCCGCCTTCCTGGCCTGGGACTTCGCGGCATCAGCCCCTGTGGACCTGCGCAATGAACCGCCGTTGATCGCGGCGGGCTCGGGCCAGGCGTCCAGCAGCGGTCACTGCTCGATGGCGAAGTAGGCCCGCCGGGCACTGCTGTGGGCGGCCCGGCGGCTGCGCATCCGGGGTGAAGCCCGCTATGCTCGGACGTCTCACCGCAAGGAACCCGAAGGAACCACCATGGACCTCGACAGCCAGGGCCTTGCCACCCGCCGCGCCGTGCTGGGCGATGCCTACGTGGACGGCGCACTCGCCAAGGCCACGCCGTTCACGGCGCCCCTGCAGGAGCTGGTCACGCGCCACGCCTGGGGCAACACCTGGCAGCGCCCGAACATCGACCTGCGCACGCGCAGCATCGTCACCGTGTCCATGCTGGTGGCGCTGGGCCGCATGCACGAGTTGAAGATCCACGTGCGCGGCGCCCTGAACAACGGCGTGACGAAGGAAGAACTGCAGGAGATCTTCCTGCACGCCAGCGTCTACTGCGGCTTTCCGGCCGCGGTGGACGCCTTCCGCACCGCAGCCGAGGTCATCGATGCCGCGTGAGGCCGCCCGCCTGACCGGCCGCGCCCAAGCGGGCGGGTCGGCGCACCGCCGGGAACCCGCCGGGGTCCGCAACCCGTCCATCCCTGGCGGTGCCGGCGCCGGCGGGAACCCCGAACCCGAAGGGCCGCACGCAGTGTTGCGCCCGTGACGGATGAGCCCGTGCAGGATAAGCCCGTG
>JBMLPD010000606.1:0-2116 GCA_049242285.1 Rubrivivax sp. | reverse complement strand
AAGGTGGCGGTGATGATGAAGGCCACCAGCATCGAGCGCACGCGGGTGCGCTTGCGGGCGGTCTCGAAGGCGTTCTCGGTGCTCTGGTGGAAACGCTGCGCCTCGCGGGCCTCCTGCACGTAGCTCTGCACCACCGGGATCTCGCTGAGCACTTCGGCGGCGATGGCGCTGGAGTCGGCCACGCGGTCCTGGCTGGCGCGGCTGAGCTTGCGCACGCGCCGGCCGAAGTACAGGCTGGGCAGCACCACCAGCACCAGGATGCCCAGCACCTGCGTCATCACCAGCGGGTTGGTCACCACCAGCATCAGCAGCGCACCCGCGCCCATCACCGCGTTGCGCAGGCCCATGCTCAGCGACGAGCCCACCACGGTCTGCACCAGCGTGGTGTCGGTGGTCAGGCGGCTGAGCACTTCGCCGGTCTGCGTGGTCTCGAAGAACTCCGGGCTCTGGCGCACGACGTGGGCGTACACCGCGTCGCGCAGGTCCGCCGTGATGCGCTCGCCCAGCCAGGTGACCATGTAGAACCGAAGTGCCGAGAACAGGCCCAGCGCGGCGCCCACGGCAAAGAGCGCCAGAAAGTGCTGGCGCAGCGCCATGACGCGCTCGCCGGGGTCGGCCGCGATGAAGCCCTGGTCGATCAGCGACTTCAGCGCCACCGGCAGCAGCAGGGTGCTGGCTGCGGCCAAGACCAGAAATGCCACGGCCAGCGCGATGCGGCCCCGGTAGGGCTGCAGGAAAGGGGTCAGGCCGCTGAGCGACTTGGGCGTCTTGGCAGCAGCGCGCGAGGTGTCCTTGGGCATGGGCGGCAGTCTATCGGGCGCACAGCACGCGCCTGGCGACCTTGCGCGGCCAGACTCCTGGCCAGGTTGGTCAGTCCGGGGTGTCGTCGGTGGCCATCGGTTTGGCCTGTGCAGTGGGCCGTACTGGCAGACGGCTGCGTCGCGCCAGTGCCTCGCGCGGCAGGTACTCCACCTGCGCGTTGGCGCTGCGCAACTCCTGCGCGGCAAGAAGCTCGATCTCGTTCCAGAGGGACGGGTCGATGCGCAGCGGGTAGCTTTTCTTTCCGGGGCTGGCCATGTTCCAGGGCAGAAAGGGAGCTCAGTGGTCCGCGGCGGGCAGGCGAGGCTCGATGAAGCTTGCAAGTCGAGCGGGCTCTGGCGTGCCCAGTGTCACGGTGCGACCGTCTTGCAGATGCAGCCTCAGCGCCGGGCCGCCCATGGTCACGTTGTAGAGGCGATGCTGCGCCGGGCCGCGGATGCCCGAGCCCAGGGCGAAGCTCGTCTGCACGGGCTCGAGCTGCACGATCTCCTCCAGAGGTACCGACCACCCGGGCCATCCCACATAACCGAAGTGCCAGCGCAGCTCGTGGGCGTGCACGGTGATGACGAGCCTGCCAAGCAACAGCAGGCCACCCCCCAGGCTGCTGACCAACACCAGCAGCCCAAGCATGGCTTCACTTGAACCGTTGGTCGCTTCCAGCGAGATCATGTAGCCGCCAAACCCCGCGCAGGCCAGCAGAATCACCCACAGCGTGGTGTAGGGCTGGACGTGGCGATAAGCGTGTGAATCCGGCATGGTGACAGCCCTTCAGTTGTACAGAGTGCCTGCATTGATGACGGGCGGGCTGTCCTTGTGGGAGCACTGCACCACGAGCAGGATGCTTCCCATGGCGGCCTTGCGCTTGTCGTCCAGATGGATGATTTCACATTCGGACAGGCCCTTGAGCGCGGACTCCACCATGCTCACGGCGCCGTAGACGAACTTGCAAGGTTTTGTGAGTGAATTCAAGGTGGTATCGATTTTTGGGTCGGCCTGCTCGATGTCAGTGCGCTGCCGTGCGCTGCTACATTCGCAAAATGGACGAACCAGTACAAAGCCCTCCCGGCCCTCCTGGTCAGGAGGGCCTGCGACAGCTTGGCCGGTCGCCCAGGGCGCAGGGCTCGGGCAGGACCAACGACCCCGAGCGCACCAGGGCCGACATCCTGGAGGTGGCCATGCGCGAGTTCGCCGACAAGGGGCTGGCGGGGGCGCGAATCGACGTGATTGCCGAGGCCATGCGCACCAGCAAGCGCATGATCTATTACTACTTCGGCAGCAAGGAAGGCCTGTACATCGC
>JBMLPD010000605.1:0-2216 GCA_049242285.1 Rubrivivax sp. | reverse complement strand
GTGTCGATGTTGATCTTGCGCACGCCGTGCTTGATGGCTTCCTGGATCTCGGAGATGGGTACGCCATAGGTCTGCTTCATCTTGCCGCCGTACTGGTTGATGATGTCCAGCAAGGCCTGCGGCACCGAGGACGAGCCGTGCATCACCAGATGGGTGTTGGGGATGCGGGCGTGGATCTCCTTGACGCGCGAGATGGCCAGGATGTCGCCCGTGGGCGGGCGGCTGAACTTGTAGGCGCCGTGGCTGGTGCCGATGGCAATCGCCAGGGCGTCCAGTTGCGTGGCCTTGACGAACTGCGCGGCCTCTTCCGGGTCGGTCAGCATCTGGCTGTGGTCCAGCTTGCCCTCGGCGCCAATGCCGTCTTCCTCGCCGGCATCACCGGTTTCCAGGTTGCCCAGGCAGCCGAGCTCGCCCTCCACCGTCACGCCCACGCGGTGCGCCATCTCCACCACGCGGCGCGTCACGTCCACGTTGTAGTCAAAGTTCGCCGGCGTCTTGCCGTCTTCCATCAGCGAGCCGTCCATCATCACCGAGCCAAAGCCCAGGCTGATGGCGCCCTCGCACACCTTGGGGCTGGTGCCGTGGTCCTGGTGCATCACCAGCGGGATGTGCGGCCAGGCCTCCGAGGCCGCGGCGATCAGGTGCTTGATGAAGGCCTCGCCCGCGTACTTGCGCGCCCCGGCGCTGGCCTGCAGGATCACCGGCGCCCCCACCTCGTCAGCCGCCGCCATCACGGCCTGCACCTGCTCCAGGTTGTTGACGTTGAAGGCCGGAATGCCGTAGCCGTTTTCGGCGGCGTGGTCGAGCAGCTGGCGCATGGAAACGAGTGGCATGGGGGTGTCCTCGGTATCTGGCGAAGGGAAAAAAGGGAGAGAACGGGATGAAACTGTCTTGTAACTGCATCCATTCTAGGAAGCGAGGCCGCCGCCATGCTGACGGGTCACAGCTCGCCAACACGCAGTCAACGGCCATTCGCGGTGGGTTCGCGCCGACCCCGGCGTCAAGCCCAGCCGAACACCGCGCGCATTGCACGTCTGACGACGTCTTCGTCTGGCGGCGCCAGCCGACCCAGATGGCCTCTGACCAGACGATGGTCCGGCGTGAACAACTTGGACCGCACCACCGAGGGTGACGGCAGACCGGCAGACACCAGATCCCCGAAGAGGCAATCCAGGGGCCACGGTGGATTGCCGGCACTTGTGATCATCGCCAGCACCGAATGCCCGCACGGTTGGCCGAATGAATCTGCCGATGAAAGCACCAGCGCAGGGCGGTTCTTGCTGGCGTCTCGGTCCGTGAAAGGAAACGGTACCCGAACCACCTCAAAGGCATCAAAGGTCACGGTAGGCGCGCTCATCCGCGACGCCGCTCCATTCTGACAAGGTTCCCTCGAGCGAACGCAAGTACTCGTGATCCAACGGCTGGGCCTTTCGGACCCGGGCAGTGCCGTCGGCGGCCACATCCCAGGTGATCAGGCCACCAGGGACCACATGCAGCGCATCCCGAACCTCGCGGGCCATGGTGGTCTGACCCTTGGACGTGATCTTGGCGATGGCGAGCACGATGTCGTTACTGTAACGAGCGCACGGTGAGTCTACGTCACCCCACCCGGCACACCTTGAGCATGTTGGTGCCGCCGGGGTAGCCCATGGGCTCGCCGCAGGTGATGGCGTAGGTGTCGCCGGGCATGAGCACGCCGCGCTCGCACAGCAGCTTCTCGGCCGCCTGCAGGGCCTGGTCACGGTCGCTGAAGGAGGGCATGAGGATGGGGCGCACGTTGCGGTACAGCGCCATCTTGCGCTCGCTCTGCGCCTTGGTGGTCAGCGCGTAGATGGGCACCTTGATGTTGTGCCGGCTCATCCACAGCGCGGTGGAGCCACTCTCCGTCAGCGCGATGATGGCCTTGCAGCCCAGGTGGTGCGCGGTGAACAGCGCGCCCATGGCAATGCTCTGGTCGATGCGGCCGAACTGCTTGTTGACGAAGTCGCTGTCGAGCTGCACGTCCTCGGCGCGCTCGGCCTCCAGGGCGATGAGGTGCATCTGCTCCACCGTCTCCACCGGGTACTTGCCCGCGGCGGTCTCGGCACTCAGCATCACGGCGTCCGTGCCGTCCAGCACGGCGTTGGCCACGTCGCTCACCTCGGCGCGCGTGGGCACGGGCGCCAGGATCATGCTTTCCATCATCTGCGTGGCGGTGATGACCACCTTGTCCATCT
>JBMLPD010000604.1:0-3558 GCA_049242285.1 Rubrivivax sp. | reverse complement strand
TCGTCCACGATGGGCATGAAGAAGTCGGTGGTGGCGATCAGCGCCTGCTCATCATTGAGCTTGTAGACGGCCGCGTCGTCGGCCGTCTCGATGCCCACCATCAGTTCCTTGGGAATGGGCATGGCGGCCGTACCCTTGAGGATCTCCGACAGCACGCCGGGAGCGATCTTGCAGCCGCAGCCCCCGCCGTGCGACAGCGAGGTCAGGCGGGGTTCCGGGGCGGGGGGCAGCTTGTCGGGGGCGTTCATGCAGGTCTCCAGGGGTCGTGTCGATGCAGGGGGTCCGCGCTTTCCAGGGCCGGCGCCCTGCGCGCAATCTTGGCCTCAAGGCCACGACGCCTCGAGGCCTCAAGGCCTCAAGGCCTCAAGGCCTCAAGCCTTGTGGCGTTCCAGCAGTTCGTCCACCAGCCGCAGCAGCGCACTGGCTTCGGCCTGCGGCGCGAACCGCGGCGCGCGCCAGCCGATCTGGCGCTGCAGGCCTTGCAGCATATCGGCATCGTCGCGTGCGCGCTGGAGCAGGCGCGCCAGACCTGCACCGTCGCCGGGATTGAAGTAGCCGGCGTAGTCCGGCCCGAGCAGGCCGACGTTGCCATCGATGCGCGAGGCGATCACGGGCGTGCCGCTGCGCACGGCCTCGATGACCACGTGTGCGCCGCCTTCCATGCGGCTGGGGTGCACCAGCACATGGGCGGCCTGGATGCGCCGTCGCGTGGCCTCGTGCGGCAGCCCGCCCAGCCAGCGGTACTGCGGCTGGCGGGCGGCCAGGGCCGCGGCGCGTTCGCCCAGCGCCGGGTCCAGGGCGCGGCCGATGTGGTCCAGCAGGATGTCGCTTCGGTGGCGCAGTTGCTGCGCGGCGTCGAAGAAGGTCTGCGGGTCCTTCTCATCGCGCAAATGGCCCACCATCAGCGCGCGCAGGTGGCGGCGGGTGCGGGGCCGAGGCTGGCGTGCGCTGCAGGATTGCAGCACCACGCGGCACTTCGGCCGCAAGGCACGGGGCAGGCGCTGTGCGCCCAGTTCATTGAGCACGATCAGCGCATCGGCCAGGGCCAGCGAGCGTTGTGCCGTGGCGTCGGTGTCGATGTCGCGGTACAGGTCGGTGCCGGTCAGCGCCACGATGAGCGGCGCCTCGGGCCGGGCCTGACGCCAGGCGGCGATGGAGGCCGCGGAGCGGCGCGCGTGCAGCGCGATCATCAGGGCCGGCGCGGGCCCCCGCCCGGCGGCCGCCGGCCAGCCCGCCGCCAGCACCACCGGGTGCTGCGCCGCGAGCATGCTCTTCCAGCGCCGGGCGGTCTGCCAGTTGCCGTTGTTCGCATCGGCCAGCGCGGGCGTGACGATCACAATCGGTGCCTGATGCATGCGCCTAGCGTAACCGCCTTCGCCGCCCCGCGCCGCACCCCGGACCTCACCGGCCGCCAGGGCGATGCGCGTGCGCTGGCGGCGGCACTGCAGGACAGCCGACGCGACACGCTGGCCACCTTCGCCGCCTATGAGCAGGCCCTGCCGGACCTGCAGGTGCCGCAGGCCGCGCACCTGAACCCGCCCCTGTGGGAACTGGGGCATGTCGGCTGGTTCCAGAACCATTGGCTGGCGCGCCAGCCCCCGGCGCAGCGCCTGCGCGGCCCCCGCGCCGACCCCTTCGCACCCCGCCTGGACCGCGCGCCCGGGCACCGGGCCGGTGACGACGCCCTGTACGACTCCAGCCGCGTGGCGCACGCCCGGCGCTGGGGCTTGGCCTTGCCGGGCGCGCAGGCCACACGCGAGCGGTTGGCCGAAGGCCTGGCGGCCACGCTGGCGCTGTTGCAGACGGTGGATGACCCGGGCCTCACCAGCGAAGCCGCGGCGCAGGCCCTGTACTTCTTCCGTCTGGTGCTGCTGCACGAGGACATGCACCACGAGGCGGCGCTCTACATGGCGCAGGACCTGGGCGTGCCCCTGCCGGATGTGCGCTGGCGCGCGCAGCCGCTGCCCCCGCCGCCCGCGCCCCTGCGCCTGGTGCCCGAGGTCTGGCATGCCGGCACGTCGCCGGCATCACCGGGCTTCGCTTTCGACAACGAGTGCGGTGCGCTGGCCGTGGCTCAGGGGGCGTTCGAGATCGACGCGCAGGTGCTGCGCTGGGCCGAGTTCCTGCCCTTCGTGGAGGCGGGCGGCTACGAGCAGCCGCGCTGGTGGAGCCCGCAGGGCTGGGCCTGGCGGCAGGGCCGGCCGGGCGTGCCGCGTCACCTGCGGCGCGAACCGGGGGCAGGCCCGGGCTGGTGGGCCTGGCGCCTGGGCGTCTGGGCCCCCTTGGACCTGGCCGAACCGGCCTGCCACCTCACGGCCTACGAGGCGCAGGCCTGGTGCGCCTGGGCCGGCCGGCGCCTGCCCACCGAGTGGGAGTGGGAGCGCGCCGCCCACAGCCACCCCGAAGCCTTTACCTGGGGCGAGGTCTGGGAGTGGACGGCCAGTGCCTTCGCCCCACTGCCCGGCTTCGAGCCCCATCCCTACCGCGACTACTCCGCGCCCTGGTTCGATGGCCGACCGGTGCTGCGCGGCGCTTCTTTCATGACCCAGCCCCGCATGCGCCACCCGCGCTACCGCAACTTCTTCGAAGCCCACCGCAGCGACGTGCCGGCGGGCTTTCGCACGTGCGCGGCGGCCCGGGTTCAGGGCTGAGGGACAAGGGCCGTGGAGGTCAAGACCCCGGGCCTCAGCCCCAGGCCAGGAACACGCCAAACCAGGCCTGCTCGTCGCTCCAGCGGCGCACCCGCGTGTAGCCGGCGCGGGCCAGCAGCGCCTCGAAGCCATCGGGCGTCCACTTGTACGAGTTCTCGGTGTGGATGCGCTCACCGGCCGCGAAGCGGCGCTCGCCGCCGGGCCAGCGCACGGTCAGGCTGCGCCGGGCTTCCAGGTGCATCTCGATGCGTGACTGCGCAGCGTTGAACACCGCCAGGTGCTGCCATTCGCGCAGGCGGAAATCCGTGCCCAGCAGGCGGTTGAGGTGGTTCAGCAGGTTGAGGTTGAAGGCCGCCGTGATGCCCAGTGCGTCGTCATAGGCGGCCTCCAGAATGTCCACGGGCTTGACCAGGTCCGCCCCGATGAGCAGCGCGCCCCCCTGCGCAACCGCACGCGCTTGCTGCAGCAGGGCGCAGGCCTGTTCGGGATTGAAGTTGCCGATGCTGGAGCCCGGGTAGAACACCACGGCCGGCCCCTGGACCAGGCCTTCAGGCAGCGTGAGCGCGGTGGAGAAGTCCAGCCCCACGCCCGCCATGCGCATGTGCGGGTGCTCGCGCTGCAGGCACTGCAGAGACTGCCGCAGGAACTCCACCGAGATGTCCACGGCCACATAGTGCCCGGGGTGCAGCAGCGGGAACAGCCGTGAGGCCTTGGCGCAGTTGCCCGCGCCCAGGTCCACCAGTGCCGGCGCAGGGCCGGTGACGGCCAGCGCCGCCTGGGCGATGGCCGCGCCCTGCGCGGCGAAGAGGGCCGCCTCGGTGCGGGTGGGGTAGTACTCGGCCGTCTCGGTGATGGCATCGAACAGGCGCGAGCCCAGGGCGTCGTAGAAGAACTTGGGCGAGGCGTG
>JBMLPD010000603.1:0-14317 GCA_049242285.1 Rubrivivax sp. | reverse complement strand
CCATCGGGCTGTAGCGGTCGAAGTCCTCGGGGTGGTCGGCGGCCAGCAGGATGTGGCCGGGCTGGCGGGCGGCGTGCGCCAGGGGCGAGTCGCTGGCCGTCACCACGATCACGGTCGCGCCCTTGCGGTGGGCGATGTCGGCCACGTCGATCAGGTCTTTGCTGCGGCCGGAGTTGCTGAACACCACGGCGCAGTCCCCGACGCCCAGCATGGTGGAGCTCATCACCTGCACATGGCCGTCGGTGCAGGCGGCCGAGTGCACGCCCAGACGGAAGAACTTGTGCTGCGCGTCCATGGCCACGATGCCGGAATTGCCCACGCCGTAGAACTCGATGCGCTGACCGTCGCGGCAGGCCTGCGCCAGGGCGCTGATGGCCTGCTCGATGGCGTGGCTGGTGGCCGCATTGCGGTACTTCAGCAGGGCGCTCACGGCGTTGTCGATGACCTTCACCACCAGGTCGCCCGGCTTGTCGTCCTCGTCCACGGCCCGGTGAACGAAGGGCACGCCCTCGTTCACGCTGCCGGCCAGCTTGAGCTTGAAGTCGGCCAGGCCGTCGTAGCCCACGCTGCGGCAAAAGCGCACCACCGTGGGCTTGCTGACCTGGGCGCGCTCGGCCAAGTCGGCCACCGGCAGCGTGGCAAATCTGCGTGCATCCGACAGCAGCAGGCGGGCCACGCGCTGCTCGGCCGGCGGCAGGGCCGCCATCGCCGCGCGGATGCGGTCCAGCATCATGGGCATGGGGCCGGCGCTCATTGCTCCTCGTCCCAGGCGCAGCCGTCACGCGCCACCATGGCGCTGGCCGCGGGCGGGCCCCAGCTGCCGGCGGTGTAGGGGCGCGGGCCGTTGGGGTCGCGCTCCCAGGCCTGCAGGATGGGCATCACCCAGCGCCAGGCCTGCTCCTGCTCGTCGCTGCGCACGAAGAGGTTCAGCCGCCCGGCAATCGCGTCCAGCAGCAGCCGCTCGTAGGCGCCCACGCGCTCGCTGGGGAAAGCCTTGTCGAAGTCCAGGTCCAGCTTGACGGGTGAGAGCAGCTCCGCCGCACCGCCGTGCGACAGGCTGCCCTTGGCCGCCAGCAGGTGCAGCTCCAGGCCGTCTTCCGGCTGCAACTTGATGACCAGCTTGTTGGCACGGTGCGAGCCGGGAAAGATGGGGTGTGGCACGGCGCGGAAATTCACCACGATCTGCGCGTCGCGACCCGGCAGGCGTTTGCCGGTTCGCAGGTAGAAGGGCACACCGGCCCAGCGCCAGTTCTGCACCTCGGTACGCAGCGCCACGAAGGTCTCGCAGGTGCTGCCCGCGGGTACCTTCGCTTCCTCCAGGTAGCCCTTGACCGGATCGCCATGGATGGTGCCGGCCCGGTACTGGCCGCGCACCACGTCGCGCATCACCGTCTCGGTGGTGAAGGGCTTGAGCGAGCGCAGCACCTTCAGCTTCTCGTCGCGGATGGCATCGGCATCGCTGGAGCTGGGCGGCTCCATGGCGATCATGGTCAGCAACTGCAGCGCATGGTTCTGGATCATGTCGCGCAGCGCACCGGTCTTGTCGTAGAAGTCGCCGCGCGTGCCCACGCCCAGGGATTCGGCCAGGGTGATCTGGATGCTGGCGATGCTCTCGCGCCGCCAAAGCGGCTCGAACAGCGCGTTGCCGAAGCGCAGCGCCATGAGGTTCTGCACCGCGGGCTTGCCCAGGTAGTGGTCGATACGGAAGGCCTGTTCCTCGCGGAACACCGAGCGCACCACCCGGTTGATCTGCAAGGCGCTTTCCAGGTCGTGGCCCAGCGGCTTTTCCAGTACCACGCGCACGTTCGGGCCGTTCAGCCCGGCGGTGCCCAACTGCTCGCATATCACCGGAAAGAGGTACGGGCTGGTGGCCAGGTACAGCACCGTGGTGTCGGCCGCGCGCGCGTCCAGCCAGGCTCTCAGGCCGGCGTAGTGCGCGGGCTGCGAGAGGTCCATGCGGCGGTAGTGCAGCAGCTGGGCGAAGCGTTCGAACTCCTCTTCGTTGGGCCGCTTGGAGGGCTCCACCTCCACGAACCGCTCGCGGATGAAGCGGCGGTACTCGTCGTCGCTGCGCTCATCGCGCGCCACGGCCAGGATGCGCCCATCCTCAGGCAGCTTGCCGTGTCGGAAAGCCTGGAACAGCGCGGGCATCAGCTTGCGCCAGGTGAGGTCGCCGGTGCCACCGAAGAAGACGAGATCGAAGGACATGAGCAGTCGGCAGGCGTCGTGCTCTCAAGGGTGCCCGACACCGGCATGTAATTTTGTTACATGCCGGATGATGCGTCGGTTTCAGCCCGAGGTCAACGGGGTCGGGCGCTGCACGTGCCCGCAGCGCGCTCAGAGGAGGCCCAGGTCACGCGGTTCTGCCGCGGGGAACACGGTGGCCAGTTGCGCCCGGCTGAGGCCGAACTGGCGGGCCAGCAGGCCACCGAGCACGCTGCGGCATTCGTTGAGCACCGGGTAGTCGCGGTTCTGGAACAGGTTGTCTGGCGTGACGTTCACCTGCTCGCCTGCCACCAGGCCGCCGCGCAGGCCGCCGCCCAGCACCCAGTACACGCTGCCGTGGCCGTGGTCGGTGCCGTTGTTGCCGTTTTGCCGGAAGGTGCGGCCGAACTCGCTGACCACCACCACCGTGGTCTCGCGCCAGCGGCTGCCCATTTCCTGGGCGAAGGCGGCCAGGCCCCGGCCCAGTTCTTCCAGGCGGTTGGCCAGTTGTCCCGTGGCGCCACCCTGGCCCACATGGGTGTCCCAGCCCCCGACGTCCACGAAGCCCAGCCGGTGGCGGCCCTTCATGAACCGGGCGATGCGCCGCGCCTCGAGTTCGAAGCCGCGGGCGCTGATGGCGTTGCGGCTGGCGGCCTCCATCTCGGCGGCCATGTCGCGTGCCACCTCGTCGCGCACCGCAAAGCCCTGGCTCACAGCTTCTTCCAGCGCGGTGCCCTGGTACATGTCGCTGATGATCCGGGTCTGGCGCGCATCCACCGCCGGCCGGTTCACGGCGCGCAACGCGGTGTTGGCCACCTGCACATCGCCCTGCAGCGCCAGAGGCAGCCGGTCGGTGAAGGCCATGGCGCCGTTGCCGCCGAGCGTGCCGGCCAGGCGGTTCATGAAGCCCGAGCGGTAGTTGCGCGGGCCGTCCAGGGGCTGGCCCAGCTCGATACCGTCCTGCGTCTCGAAGTGGCTGCGCGAGGTGTCGTGCGTGCCGGCGAAGGGCACGAAGGCCAGCTCCCCTTGTTGCCACAGCGGGTAGACGCTGTCGCGCAGCGCCGGGTGCAGGCCCCAGTCGGCGTTGAGTTCAAGTGCGCAGGGCTCCGCAGCACCCGGGCGCGCCACGGCAATGGTGGGTCGGGCTTCGTGATAGAAGCTGCTGCTCACCGGCACCAGCAGGTTGGCCGCGTCGTAGCCGCCGCGCAGGAACACCAGCAGGAAGCGGGGCTGTGCCGGCCCGGCGGCCCAGAGCCGGGCCGCGCCCAGGCTCAGCCCAGCCGCCGTCAGGCCGCCCAGCAGGTGTCGTCTTTGCATGGTCTTTGCTCCAGCGCGGCTCAGCGCCGCATCAGTTCGGGTGAGGACAGAAGGAACGCGTTCCATTCCTGCGGCGAGCCGGCCTGCGCCAGCGCGGCCCGGGTGCCGGGGCCCAGACTGTGTTTCAGCACCTGGTCATGCAGCGCTCGTGCAGCGCCGGGCAGGGCCGGCCCCCGTGTTGGCGGCGCCCCTTGCGGCGTGAACAGCCCGCCGTCACCGGAGCCGATGGCGCGTGCCACCTCGAATCGTGCCGTCATCTGCCCCGGGCTGGACCACGCGGCCTCATCCAGCGGCCAGCCATCGGGCGTCTGGCGGCCGTACAGGGGCTGGCCCAGGCGGTTCAGCCATGCCAGCACCGGCCCGGTGTTCAGGATCACCCGGTCGTCATGCATCAGGCGCAGGGCGGAGACCACGAAGCGCATCGGGTCCTTGAACTGGCGCCCCGCCCCCTGGGCGAACTCGGGCGAACCCAGCAGGGCGCGCAGGGTGTAGGCGATGTCACCGTCAGAGGCGCTGAATGCCTGGGCGACACGCTCGACCAGCGCGGGAGGGGGCGGGTCCGACAGCCAGTACTGCACGAGCCTGCGGCTGACGTGCCGCGCCGTGGCCGGGTGGCGGGCCAGCCGGTCCAGGGCCTCGTCCACCTCAGCCAGGCCGCGCTGCTGCAGCGGCTGGCCCAGCAGGGTCTTGGGGCCGTAGTCGTGCCGGCCGGGGTGGAATTCGAACAGGCCGCGACGCACGTAGTCGCCCTGCAGCTCGCGCCGCACCACTGGGGAGTTGGTGCGGGTGAGGTTGACCCCGGCGCCGGTCAGCACGCGGGCCAGCTCCTGCACGTCGTTCTGGGTGTACGGCCCGCCCGCACCCAGCGTGTGCAGCTCCATCAGCTCGCGCGCCAGGTTCTCGTTGGTGCGGTTGACCGCGTTCTGCTCGTTGTCCAGATAGCGCAGCATGGCCGGGTGCAAGGCGGCCGCGCCCAGCAGGTCACGGAAGCGGCCCAGCGCGTGAGGACGGATGGCGTTGTCTTCGTAGTCCCCCACCATGGCGCGGATGTTGGCCTTGTTCTGGAACACGCTGAAGTGGTTCAGCCAGAACCAGGTCATCTGCGCGTGCAGCTGGTTCGGTGAGTACAGCGCGCGCAGCATATGGCGCGAGGCCGCCTCGCGTGCCAGGCGTGTCAGCTCCTGCTGATAAGCCTGCTGCGCTGCGCGCTTGTCGTCGTCGTTCTTCAGGGCATCGGCGGCACGGCGGCGCTGCTCCAGATCGAACACCAGGGTGCTGAAGGGCTGCTGGCTCAGCGTGAGGTTGTCGATCTGCGCTTGCGCTGCCGCGGGCAGCGGGGCCGGCCCGGGGGTCAGCTGCTCGGCCAGCAGTGACGGGAAGTCCCGGCCCGCTGCCTGCGCCAGGGCCGAACCGCTGGCACCCCAGGTCAGCCGGTTGACCCCATGCAAGCGCGCCAGATCGGCTCGACCGGGTACCGCGGTGCCGGGCGTCGTCTGCAAGGACTCGGGCGCCGGCGCGGTCGTGGTGGCGCATGCCGGCAGCAGCGCCAGCAGCACCAGCACCGCGCGACCGAGGGCAGGGGTGGCGTGGGACGTGCGCGGCGTCTTCATGCCGGCATCATGCACGGTCGGGGCGGTTCTGAACAGGGTGTTGGGCCCCGGCACCCGGGCTTCGATGGTCCTGCGGGCCGCGGGGCTGTCTGCGCGTGCTCCTCGCGCTTGCCGAGGTCACCGCGCCGCCGGCTTCTTGCGGGTCCATTGCGGTCCGGCGGTCCAGGCGCCGCGCCAGGGGCTGGGGTGCGCCGCCGGGCGGCTTAGCATCCCGTCCATGGACGCCCTGCGCCTGCATCACCTGTCCTGGCAGCCGGCCGGCGCCGAGCCGCCGGTGTTGAACGCGCTGGAGCTCGCTGTTGGTTGTGGCGAGGTGGTGGCCCTGCTCGGCCCGTCGGGTGCGGGCAAGACCTCTGTGCTGCGCCTGGTGGCCGGCCTCGAGACGCCGACGCATGGCCGGGTCGAGATCGCTGGTGCCGATGTCACCGCGCTGCCGGCAACCGACAGGCCTGTCGGTCTGGTGGCGCAGAACGCACGCCTGTTCCCCAACCTGAGCGTGCTGGACAACGTGGCCTTCAGGCTGCGGCTGGCGCCGGTCGGCTCCGACAGCGCCTTTGCACGTGCGCTCGACACCTTGCGCCTGCTCGGCATCGAGGCGTTGGCCGCGCGACGCCCCGGTGAACTCTCCGAAGGCGAGCATCAACAGGTGGTGCTCGCGCGTGCGCTGGCCTCCGGGCCGACGCTGCTGCTGCTGGATGAGCCCATGTCGCACCTGGACCGGCGTCTGCGCAGGGCCCTGAGAAGGCAGATCCTGGACCTGCAGAGCCGGCTGGGCCTGGCGCTGGTCTACGTGACGCACGATCAGGGCGAGGCCATGGCCTTGAGCGACCGCATCGCGCTGCTCCACCAGGGTCGCATCGTGCAACAGGGCACGCCGCGCAGCCTGTACGAGCAGCCGAACTCGGACTTCGTTGCCGCGTTCATGGGCGACATGCGCCTGTTCGACGCCTGGAGCGATGGTTGCGGGACGGTGCAGATGGGCCCGCTGCGATGGCCTGCCGGGAACGCGTCTGTGGCACGGCCCGGGCCGGTGCGCGTGGTCGTGCGGCCGCAGGCCTGGCGCATAGGGCCGGCGCATGCGCCGGGGCTGCCTGCACGGGTGCTGCGCAGCGCCTGCACCGGCGCCCACGTGGAGTACGTGCTGGGCAGCCCGCTGGGGGAGTTGCTGGCGCTGACACCGCGCACGCCGCGCCAGCACGAGGATGGCGCCCCGGTCAGTCTGACGCTGGCCGCCCAGGGCGTCTCGGTCCTTCCTGCGGCCTGAAAGCCCGCGCAGACTCCCGCACCCCCGCTCATGCGCGCCGAACGCCTCGCGAGAGAGCGGTGCTGCCGGATCCACGAGGACGTTCGCACGGAGAAGAAGACCTTGCGGCCGGACCCGCAAAGCCGTTCGTACTGAGCCCTGCTGCCGACCTGTCACCTTGCGCGTGGCTTTCGCGCGCCCACGGGGATTGCCCGGTGGACCGTGGGCGTCTTCAGTGCGAAGCTTCGCACCATGGAGGTGCTGCTGGTCGAGGACGATCTGAGCCTGGTGCAGGCGCTGGGCCGGGCGCTGGCCGCGCGCGGCTGTGCCCTGGTGTCGTGCCGCGACGGCCTGGAGGCGCTGGCCCTGTGCCAGCGGCGGCGCTTCGACGCCGTCGTCCTGGACCTGTCGCTGCCCGATATCGACGGGCTGGAGGTGCTGGCGCGCATGCGCGGCCGCGACGATGCGACGCCCGTGCTGATCCTCACCGCCCGCGGCGCCGTGGGCGAGCGCGTGACGGGGCTCAACGCCGGAGCCGATGACTACCTGGCCAAGCCCTTCGACCTGGACGAGCTGGAGGCGCGGTTGCGGGCACTGGTCCGGCGCCGCCAGGGCGAGGGGGACCTGCGCTGCGGACTGCTGCGCCTGGATCGCAGCGGGCCGGCCTGCTGGGTCGACGAACGTCCGCTGGATCTGCCCGCGCGCGAGGCCGCATTGCTGCGTGCGCTGATGCTCCAGGCTGGGCATGCCGTGGCCCGCGAGCACCTGCATCACGCCGTCTTTCCAGGTGGCGATCCCGTCGCGGGCAGCGGCGGGCCGCAGGCTGATGCGCTGGATGTCGTCGTCCACCGCCTGCGCAAGCGCCTGGCCGCGGCCGCGGTGGAGATCGTCACGCTGCGCGGCGTGGGTTATCTCTTGTGCGAAGACACGCAAGCCCTCGTCAAGGGTCCAGGGGCATGAGGTCATCGGCCCCACACCCGCGGCGGCTGCTGCGATCGCTGCGCACGCAGGTGGCGCTGGGTGCGCTGGGCGCGGCCGGCTTGGGTGCGGTGTGCCTGGGGGCCTGGCTCACCCCCGGTTCGCCCGGCCTGGCGGCGTCTGGGCCGGCCGAGGCCCTGCGCTGGCTGGTCTCGGGCGCTGCGGGGGCCGGGGCCCTGGGTCTGGCCTGGGCGTCGGGCCGGCTGGCGGCCCGGCCCTGGGCCGATCTCGTCCAGGCGCTGCGCCTGCACGATGGCGAGGCCGACAGCCCCCTGCCTGCCGGCGGCCCCGAGGAGGTGTGTGCCGGCGTGGAAACGCTCAACGCCTGGATCGAGCGTCGGCGCCTGGCTGCCGTGCGCCAGCAACGCCTGCTGGGCGACGCCTCGCACCAGTTGCGTACCCCGCTGGCCGTGCTTCGCACCCTGCTGCAGGGCACGCCCGCGCCCGAGCTGGCGGCGCGCCAGGAGGAAATGCTGCGTACCGTCGATCGCGCCACGGAGGTCGTCAATGAGATGCTGGCGCGCCTGAAGCTCGACCAGCGGCGAGCCCAGGCGGCGCCCGCGGCAACACGCCGCCTGGATACGGCCGCGCGCGAGGCCGCTCTCGAGTTCGCGCCGCTGATCGCTGCGCAGCGCCTGCACTTCGAACTCCAGGCCGTGCCACTGGCGGTGCAGGCCGATGCCTGGATGCTGGGCGAACTGGTGCGCAACCTGCTCGTCAACGCGATCCGCCACTCGCCGCGCGGCGCTGCGCTGGGCATCGTCGTGCGGGCTGCCCACTCGGGGCCTGAGCTCATCGTCTGGGACAGCGGCCCCGGGCTGGGCGACGGACCGCGCGAACGCCTGTTCGAACCCTTCGCTGCCGCCGTGGGCGGCGGCATCGGCCTGGGCCTTTCGATCTGCCGCGAACTGGCCCAGGCCATGGGCGCACAGGTCGAGCTCTACAACCGCACCGACGGCCTGCAGGCCGCGGGTGTGGACGCGGTTGTGCGCTGGCCGGCCGCGGCTGCGTGTTCACCCCCTCCCGTCACCCCCCCCCATGAAGGAGATCCCCCATGAAGAAGATACGCATCGCCATGACTGCGCTGTTGGCGCTGGCCGGCCCCGTGCAGGCGCAGGACGGCAGTGCCCAGATCAACGTGATCTGCTCGGTGCAGGCCGAGTGGTGCAACCTCATGCAGACGGTGTACACGCGCACCACGGGCGTGAAGGTCAACATGTCGCTCAAGGGCTCGGGCGAGGCGCTGGCGCAGTTGATTGCGGAGAAGGCCAACCCCAAGACCGATGTCTGGTTCGGCGGCACCGGTGACCCGCACCTGCAGGCGGCCGAGCAGGACCTCACGCTGGAGTACAAGTCCGCCAGCCTGCCGCAGCTTCACGCCTGGGCCCAGCAGCAGGCCGCGCAGAGCAAGTTCCGCACGGTGGGCATCTACTCCGGCCCGCTGGGCTTTGGCTACAACCCCGAGCTGCTGGCCAAGAAGAAGCTGGCCGTGCCCAAGACCTGGGCCGATCTGCTCAAGCCCGAGTACAAGGGTGAGATCCAGGTGGCCAACCCGGCCTCCAGCGGCACGGCCTACACCATGGTGGCCACGCTGGTGCAGCTGATGGGCGAGGACAAGGCCTTCGACTACATGAAGAAGCTGCACCGCAACATCAGCCAGTACACCCGCTCGGGCACCGCGCCCATCAAGGCGGTGGCGCGCGGCGAGACATCGGTGTCCATCAGCTTCGTGCATGACGGCCCGGGCGAGAAGATGCAGGGCTTCCCGGTGGAGACCATCACCCCGACCGACGGCACGGGCGCCGAGATCGGCTCCATGAGCCTCATCAAGGGCGCGCGCAACCTGGAAGCGGCCAGGAAGTTCTATGAGTGGGCGCTCACGGCCTCCGCCCAGGAAATGGGTGCGGCGGCCAAGCAGTTCCAGCTGCCCTCCAACAAGAACGCCAAGGTCGACCCGCGTGTGCCGGACTTCAAGAAGATCAGGTTCATCGACTATGACTACGCGAAGTACGGCTCCTCGGCCGAGCGCCGGCGCCTGATCGCGCGCTGGGAGCGCGAGGTCAACTCCCTGCCGCGCTGAGACCGCGGAGCCCGCCGCATGAACGCCGACACGCTGTCAAGCACGCTGTCAGACACGCTGAACAAGGGCCGCCCCGCAG
The DNA here is from genome assembly GCA_049242285.1 of Rubrivivax sp. GTDB lineage: Bacteria > Pseudomonadota > Gammaproteobacteria > Burkholderiales > Burkholderiaceae_C > Rubrivivax. The sequence goes on along the minus strand of JBMLPD010000603.1, from coordinate 4,805 downwards.
CGCCGCCCCGGCGCCCGCGCGCGCCCGGGCAGCACATGATCCTGAGCTGGGCCTTGCTCGGGCTGGCAGCTTGCGCGCTGCTGCCCTGGTATTTCCCGCAGAACCTGACGCTGGCGCGGGCGCTGGCTGGCGTCTTCGGCGGGGCGGAAACGGCCAGCGCGCTGTGGCAGGCCACGGTGCACGGGCGGGTCTGGTTGTGGGCGGGCATGGGCGGCTTGCTGCTGGCACTGGGCGCCGGCGTGCTGACCCCCGGCCGGCGTCAGGGATGGGTGCTGGTGTTCGGCGCCACCTTGGGTCTGGCCGGGGTGCTGGGCGGGGGGTTCGCGATCGGTCTGCAGGGTTGGAACTTCGAGATCCTTGCGGCGGTGTTCGGGCCGCTTGCACGCGGCCAGATCGGCATCGGCCTGGGTGGCGCTCTCACGCTGCTGGCCTTGCTGGTGCTGCTGGGTGCCGGCGTCGCACGCACCGGCCGCTTTCGCGGCGACCTGTTCATTGCCAGTGCGGTGGTGCTGTGCTCGGCGCTGCTGCTGCTGTTCGTGGCACTGCCGGTGGGCAAGAGCCTGCTGGGGGCGTTCGTGGACGAGGCCGGCGCATGGTCGGTGCCGGCGCTGGCCGAGCGGCTGACCCATGACCGCGTCTGGGGCCTGTCCTGCCTGGGCAGCAGCGCCTCTTGCGGCACCGCCTGGAACACCCTGTGGCTGGCGCTGCTGACGGCCACCGGCACCACCTTGATGGGCACGCTGATCGCGCTGTACGCCGAGCGCGGCCAGCGCCGCTTCCAGCGCGGGCTGAATGTGCTGGCGCTGCTGCCCATCATCACCCCGCCCTTCGTCGTCGGCCTGGGCCTCATCCTGCTGTTCGGGCGCGCCGGCCTGGTCAACCAGTTCCTGGAGTGGGCCTTCGGCATCCCGCCCACGCGCTGGTTCTACGGTCTGTTTGGTGTGTGGCTGGCGCAGATGTTCGCCTTCACGCCCATCGCCTTCCTGATCATGCGCGGGGTGGTGCAGGGCATCGCACCCAGCCTGGAAGAGGCAGCGCAGACGCTGCGCGCCTCGCGCATCCGCACCTTCACCACCGTCACGCTGCCGCTGCTCAAGCCTGGCCTGGCCAACGCCTTTCTCGTCGGCTTCATCGAGAGCATTGCCGACTTCGGCAACCCCATCATCCTGGGCGGCTCGTATTCGGTGCTGTCCACCGACATCTTCTTCGCCATCGTCGGCGCCCAGTACGACCAGGGCCGCGCGGCCTCGCTGGCGCTGATCCTGACGGGCTTTGCACTCACGGTGTTCTTCCTGCAGCAGAGGGTGCTGGGCCGCAGCAGCTACACCACGGTCTCGGGCAAGGGTGACGCCGGGGTGGCGATGCCTCTGCCCGTGGGCGTGCGGCGGCTGTGCCTGGCCACCGCCGGGCCCTGGCTGGCCTTCACCGTGGTGGTGTATGTCTTCGCCTTCATCGGCGGCTTCGTGCAGACCTGGGGCCGCGACTACACGCCCACGCTGGCGCACCTGCGCGCCGCATTCGACCTGCAGTGGGGCGAGCACGGCCTGGTCTGGGCCGGCACGGCCTGGAATTCACTGTTCACCACCGTCAAGCTGGCGGCCATTGCGGCGCCGGTGTGCGCGGGTCTGGGCCTGCTGATCAGCTGGCTTCTCGCGCGCACGCAGTTCGCCGGGCAGCGGGCCTTCGAGTTCGCCGCGCTGCTGGCCTTCGCCATCCCGGGAACGGTGCTGGGCGTGAGCTACATCCTGGCCTTCAACGTGCCGCCCTTCGAGTTGACAGGCACGGGCTTCATCATCGTGCTGTGCTTCGTCTTCCGCAACCTGCCGGTGGGTGTGCGCGCCGGCACGGCCAGCTTCAAGCAGCTGGACAAGAGCCTGGACGAGGCCAGCACCATGCTGCGCGCCGGCACCGCCACGACGCTGCGCCGGGTGGTGCTGCCCCTGCTCAAGCCCGCGCTGGTGGCAGCGTTGGTCTACAGCTTCGTGCGCAGCATGACCACCGTGTCGGCGGTGATCTTCCTGGTCACGGCCGAGAACGAGCTGGCCACCACCTACATCATCGGCCGCGTGGGCAACGGCGACTACGGCATCGCCCTGGCCTACTGCACGGTGCTGATCGTGCTGATGTCGCTGGCCACTGCGCTGATCCAGTTCCTGGTGGGTGAGCGCCAGCTGGGCCGGCGCGCTGCGGCCGCGCATTGAGCCCATGCCGACCGCCATCGCGCCTGGCTGCGGCAAGACCCGGCTGCACCTCGACAAGCCCTCGTCCACCTGAAAGACCTGCCATGAGCCCCCTCGGCATCGAATTCCGCCAAGTCACCAAGCGCTACGGCGCCAACGGTTCGCCTCTGGTCGTCAAGGGCATCGACCTGTGCGTGCCCAAGGGCACGCTGACCACCATCCTCGGCCCTTCGGGCTGCGGCAAGACCACCTCGCTGCGCATGATCGCGGGGCTGGAATCGCCCACCGCCGGCAGCATCCTGATCGACGGGCAGGACGTCACCACGCTGGGCCCGGCCGAGCGCAATGTCAGCATGGTGTTCCAGAGCTACGCCCTGTTCCCGCACATGAACGTGATCGAGAACGTGGGCTACGGGCTGTCGGTGCAGGGCCTGTCGCGCGACACCACGGCGCAGCGCGCCCGCGCCGCGATGGCGCTGGTGGGCCTGGCCGGCTTTGAGCAGCGCCTGCCCAGTGAGCTTTCGGGCGGGCAACAGCAGCGCGTGGCGGTGGCGCGTTCGCTGGTGCTGGAGCCCAGCGTGCTGCTGTTCGACGAGCCGCTGTCCAACCTGGACGCGCGCCTGCGCCGCAGCATGCGCGAGGAGATCCGCGCCCTGCAGCAGCGCCTGCAGCTCACGGTGGCCTACGTCACGCACGACCAGAGCGAGGCCCTGGCCGTGAGCGACCAGATCATCGTCATGGACGCCGGCCTCATCGCCCAGGCGGGCACGCCGCGCCAGCTCTACGAGCAGCCGGCCACCGAGTTCGTGGCCGGCTTCATGGGCGAGGCCATGCGCTTCGAGGCCATGGTGGACGAGGCCGGGCAGGTGCGTCTGGGGCCGCTGCGCTTCGCCCCGCGCAGCCCGGTGGCGCCCGGCCCGGTGCGTGTGGCGGTGCGGCCCGAGGCCTGGCAGGTGGCTGCGCTGTCAGCGGACTCGGCCTCGGACGCCCTGGCGGGTGCCCTGCCCGGCACCCTGCGCAAGACGGCCTACCTGGGCAGCTTCCTGGAACTCACCGTGGACACGCCGCTGGGCGAGGTGTTCGTGGTGTCCCCGGAGGTGGACCAACCCTGGCAGGTGGGCGAAGACCTGTACCTGCGGCTTGCGCAGCATGGGGTGTCGGTGGTGCCGGGGTGATCTGCTGGCCTTGAGCGCGGCTGGTGCCGCTGGGGGCGGTTCGGTTCCGCCGCCGGGCCAGCGAGGTGGAGGTGTTTGCGGTAGGCGCCGTGCCGTCACCATGAGGCTCGGGTGGTGGAGGCTCTGACCCAGACGTCAAGGCCTCATCCTTCGCCACCGCCCGGCTGATGCGACCACTCGGGCACGTTGATGACGTAGCGCACGGCCTTGCCCTGCCCCTGACTCCTCAGTTGTCCGCCCGCCACCATGAGCGCCAGATCGCGCGTCGCGGTGGCTTTCGAGACCTTGGTCATCTTCATGTACTTGTCGGCATTGAGGCCGCCCAGGAAACCCCCGTCGCCATCGTCCAGGAGCCTCTGCAATACCTTGCGCTGCCGGGGATGAAGGTCGCTGGTTGAGTGGGATTGCCAGAACCGTTGTTTCAGGATGGCCTGGTCCATGACGGCCGAGGTGGCCTGGCATGCCTGGGCCCATTGCTGCGCGAACCAACGGACCCAACGGGTGACCTCACAGGTGCCACGCTGCGCCTCGTTCAACGCATCGTAGTAAGCCGAGCGAGAGCGCAACAGCTGCGCGGACAGGCTGACCAGCCTCAGAGGTTGACGCTCCGGATGGCGCAGGAACTGCGCAATGGCGAGATCCACGATGGCCCGGCCCAGTCTCCCGTTACCGTCCTCGAACGGGTGAATGCTTTCGAACCACAGGTGGGCCATGGCGGCCCGGGCGATGCCATCAGTGACTGGGTGGTCTGATGCGGCTCGGGCAGCAGCCACGCCGGGTGCGGTGGCGGCAAACCAGTCCAGAAACGCGCCCATGTGACGGGGCACATCACGGGAAGGTGGCGCCTCGTAGTGCACGGTCTCTTTGCCTGGCAAACCGCTGACGATCTGCATCGGGTCGGGGTGATCCCGATAACGCCCCACGGCAATTCGCTGCAGACCGGAGGTGCCTGTTGGAAAGAGCGCGGATTGCCAGCGGCACAGCCGGTCCTCGTTCAGAGGCGCCGCAACGTCCGTGCTGGCGTCTGAGAGCACCGCGACCAGGCCTTCCACCTGGCGATCCACAGGGCCTTGTTGAGACAGGCCCAGCCGCCGCAGAACCGAGGAACGAACCGCGTCCGCCGGCAGTTGCTGACCCTCGATGCGGGCGGTGGCCAGGGCCTCCTCGGTATAGGCGTTGAGCAGCAGCGGGTGGCTTGACTGCAAGCCGATGGCGGCTGCCTTGCCTTCGACGATGCCGGTCCAGCGCAGGGCAAGACCCAGATCGGCGGCGGCTGCCCGGGCGTCAAATGACAGTTCGGGCCAGTTCGGCTGCCGCCAGATCCAGCGTGTGGGAGAGCTCATGAGCCGCATTGTGTCTTATTCGGCTCAAATTGTGAGCCGATTCAGTTGAACCTGAAAACGGCAGTTGGATGCATTTGCCGGCGCTGCTGTTGGGGCGCCAGGCAAGG
>JBMLPD010000602.1:0-3097 GCA_049242285.1 Rubrivivax sp. | reverse complement strand
GGCCGGTAGGTGAACATGCCGCTGCGGCGGAATCCGCCGGCCACCAGCCCGGAATACACATCGGCGTTGATGAGGTGGCTGGGCGTCGCCACTTGCGAGCGTGCCTGCCGCCCCGGCAGGTAGCTGCACGGGTAGGGCGCCGTTGCATAGAACTGCAGCGACGAGAGCGGTAGCTCCTGGGGGTGGGTCACGTCGGCTCGAGGGGTGCGGGTTCGGGCCGCGCGTCAGCCAGTGACGGCAACTGCGACCAGTGGGATCGATGATAGGACCAATCTTCCAGGTCGGGCAGCGGCGTGCTTCGGGCCAGGTGTTCCTCGAAAGCCCCGCGCGGGATCTCATGCGCCCCCAGGCTGGCCAGGTGCCGAGTGTTTTGCTGACAGTCGATCAAGGTCACGCCGCGGCTGCGGGACCAGGCCACCAGCGCCGCCAGAGCGATCTTCGAGGCATCGGTGCGGTGGGCGAACATCGACTCGCCGAACACCATGCGGCCGATGGCCACGCAGTACAGACCGCCTGCCAGTTCGCCGTCGATCCAGGTCTCCACGCTGTGCACGCGACCGGCGCGGTGCCAGGCGGTGTAGGCCTGCACCATGGCCGGCACGATCCAGGTGCCGGACTGCCCCTCGCGCGGGGTGGTGGAGCAGGCGTGGATGACGCGCTCGAAGGCGGTGTCGATGCGTATCTCGCAGCCCGGCGAGGCCATGAAGCGGCGCAGCGTCTTGCCCAGCGAGCGTGAGACCTTGAAGCCCTGCACCGGCAGCACCATGCGCGGCGAGGGCGACCACCACAGCACGGGCTGGCCCGGCCCGAACCAGGGAAAGATGCCGCGCCGGTAGGCCTGTTCAAGCCGGGCGGTGGAGAGCTCGCCGCCCGCGGCCAGCAGGCCCGGGGCATCGCTGTCAGGGCCCAGGGCTTCAGAGGTGCAGGGCAGGGGGGCGTGGTTCTCTATCCAGGGGACCATGGGGGCATCCTAGCGGGTGCCCGAGACATCGGCGGCGCCTCAGTGCTCCTCCAGCCGCACGGGCGTGTCTTCGGCCAGGGTGCCGGTGTCGGGGTCGATCCAGTCGGACTGCCCCATCGCCCGCTCGGTCTCGGCCAGGGTCTGCCCGGCATCGGGGCTGGCGTCGGCAATGTCCATGTCCGCCAGCACGGCTTCCATGCTCTCGAAGGGGCCGAACTGCTGGTGACCATCCGGCGCCAGCCAGTACCAGCCGTCGGGGTGCTCCACCACCCGGGCCAGACGTTCATCCACCAACTCCTCGATGGGCGGGGCGGGCGGGGTGTGCACGTGTTTCATGAGGTGGCCTGCGCGGGTTGTGAATCGTCTGCCTGCGGTGCGGGTGCCGCAGCCTCGCGGTCCTGGCTCGCCAGCAGCACCTGCCCTGTGCGGCTGGCCCCGTGCTCCCAGCCTTGTTCACGGCGTCGGCGGGCCAGGTCATCCAGCCGCCGCGTCATGGCCTCGAAGGCCTCGCGGGCAGCCACCTTGAAGTCGGTGTCGTGTTGTCGGTTGACGCTCAGGGCCTGGCCCGGCACGTGCACCTCCACCCGCACGGCCACCGGCCGGCCGAGCTGTTGGTGCTTCTGCGTCTCTTCCGCCACGATGCGGCAGGACATGAGGTCGGGAAACTGGCGTTCCAGCCGCTGCGCCCTCTCGCGCAGCACGGCTTCGGCCCCGGGCCACGGGTCCAGTTGGTGAAAGACGATCTGCAAGGACATGGGCATGGGGCGCTTCCGCGGGGGTCGACGAGGCCTGCAGTCTGCGCAGCGCCCCTGGAATCGCCTTGCGTGCCCGCAAGACCGGTTCGATGGCGTTCGGCCCGTGTCAGTCCGGCAGGGCCCGGGCCTGGGTTGCGTCCCCGTCTGCTCCACCCCCATCTGGAAAGGCAGGGCGGGCGTCATGGCGGCAGTGGCGGCGCGTCGCCCGCACGCGGGCGGCAAAATGCGCCGCACCATGACTGTCGAATCCGTCCGCCGCTTCTTCCAGGAACGCCAGGAGCCTGTGCACATCATCGAGTTATCGGTCAGCACCGCCACCGTCGCTCTGGCGGCGCAGGCGCATGGCGTGGAGCCCGGGCGCATTGCCAAGACCCTGGCCTTTCGTCTGGCCGACGGCAGCCAGGTGCTGCTGGTGGCGCGGGGCGATGCCCGCATCGACAACCGCAAGTTCAAGGACACCTTCGGCAAGGGCAAGATGCTGCCGCCCGACGAGGTGGCGCACCTCACCGGGCATCCGGTGGGCGGGGTGTGCCCGTTCGGTCTGGCCCACGACATGCCGGTGTACGTGGACATGTCGCTGCAGGCCTTTGACGAGGTGCTGCCTGCTGCGGGATCGGTCAACAGCGCGCTTCGCATCAGCCCGGCACGCCTGGCGGAGTTGACGTCAGCGCGCTGGGTGGATGCCTGCCAGCCCGTGCCTGCTGAGCCTGGGGCCTGATCGAACCGCGCCCTCACGGGCGGGTGCGGCCCGGCGCCGCCGGGCGTCTTCGCGGCGTTACCAGGTGCCGACGTTGGGCATGGAGACCCAGGGCTCGGCGGGTACGCGGGCGCCGCCGGCCTGCAGCAGCTCGATGGAGATGCCGTCGGGTGAACGCACGAAGGCCATGCGACCGTCGCGCGGCGGGCGGCTGATGGTCACGCCGTGGTCCATCAGGCGCTGGCAGGTGGCGTAAATGTCATCCACCGCATAGGCGATATGGCCGAAGTTGCGGCCCCCGGTGTAGACCTCCGCCTTGCCGTCGGGTGCGGGCCAGTTGTAGGTGAGTTCCACCTGGGCGGAGTGGTCGCCGGGCGCGGCCAGGAACACCAGCGTGTAGCGGCCGGCTTCATGGTCGCGCCGCGACAGCACGTCCATCCCCAGCGCGTCGCGGTAGAAGGCCAGGGACGATTCGATGTCGGTCACGCGGACCATGGTGTGCAGGTATTTCATGGGTGCGATTGTGGACCCACCGGTGCCCCCTCGCCGGGGCCGGGCTTTCACGCGAAGACCGACAGGTTTGTAGGAATTTGACCGACACCCGGCATGGCGCCGGACCGACTCAAGTCGCGGAAAGTGGCCGATATCCGGTTCTTCTCATCGTTTTCAGAATTCGTTCCATGC
>JBMLPD010000601.1:0-1131 GCA_049242285.1 Rubrivivax sp. | reverse complement strand
CCCAGCAAGGCCAGCACCTCGCCCGGCGCCAGGGTCAGCGAGATGTCGTCATTGGCCACCAGTGCGCCGAAGCGCTTGGTGATGCCGCTCAGGCGCAGCACCGGCCGCACCAGATCGGGGCTGGCGCCTGCGGCGGGCGCTGCGTGCTGCATCTGGTGCGCTCAGGCGCCCAGCGCGGCCGCCAGGGCTGAAAAGTCCGGGGCCACCACGTCGAACTCGCCGGGCGTCCAGGGCTCCATCCAGCCGCCGGGCCCGCGCTCCAGCGGGCGCGGCACGTAGGCGGTCTTCAGGCCGCAGGCGGCAGCGGCGCGCAGGTCGCTCGGGTGGGCGGCCACCATCAGCACCTGGGCTGGCGGCAGGTCCAGCAGCCGGGCTGCGCCCAGGTAGACCTCGGGGTCGGGCTTGTAGTGGCCGAACAGCTCGGCCGAGAAGATCGTGTCCCAGGGCAGGCCGGCGTGTCGTGCCATGTCCAGCAGCAGGCTGACGTTGCCGTTGGACAGCGTGCACACCGGAAAGCGCTGCTTCAGGCGCTGCAGCCCCGCCACGCTGTCCGGCCACGGGGCCAGGCGGTGCCACACCCGGTTGAGTTCGGCCACCTCGGCCTCGGGCGGTGCCAGCCCGCGCTCGGCCAGCAAGGCGTCCAGGATGCGCCGGTGCAGGGCGTCGATGTGCATCCAGGGCAGGCGGCCGTCACGCACCGCCTGCATGGCGGGCACGTAGCCCGCCCGCCAGGCATCCGCGAAGGCCGGCGGGTCCACCGGCCAGCCCCGCGCGCGCACCTCGGCGGCCACGGACGAGCGCCAGTCGACGACCGTGCCGAAGACGTCGAAGACGAGGGCGCGGACCTGCACCGCTGACGAAGCCGCCGCCACCCCCGGCCCTCCCGCAGCCTTCACAGCCCTTGCTTCAGCCCTTACCTGGCCGTGGGCTTGGGCTGGTTGTCGTCCACCTTCACGGTGAACTTGCCGTCCAGGATGTCCTTCTGGCGCGCGGCCACCTTGTCCTTGAGGGCCTTGGGGATCTTGGCATCGAAGGTGCCCAGGGGCGACAGTTCGCTGCCCTTGAACTTCATCATCGAGTACTGGCCGTAGTCCTCGGCCTTGAACTTGCCTTCCTTCACCGCCTTGAGGG
>JBMLPD010000600.1:0-1475 GCA_049242285.1 Rubrivivax sp. | reverse complement strand
GTGTGGTTGGTGTAGCTCACCGCCTGCTGCGTGACGCGCCAGGCGTCGCTCCACTCCAGGCCGTGCTCGTCCATCAGCAGGCGCATCAGCTCGGCTGGCACCAGGGCAGGGTGCGTATCGTTCAGGTGCACCGCATTCAGACGGCCGAAATTGCCGAGCTCATGGCCCTCGCGCAGGTGGCGCGCCAGCATGTCCTGCAGCGAGGCGCTGACCAGGAAGAACTCCTGGCGCAGCCGCAGTTCGCGCCCGGCCGGCGTGCTGTCGTCGGGGTACAGCACCCAGTTCAGGGCGTCAGCGCTGTACAGGTGCTGGGCCGAGGCGGCATGCTCACCGCGCGAGAAGGTGGCCAGGTCGATGGGCCGCGAGGCCTGCGCGTTCCATTGGCGCAGCGTGGACACATGCGTGGTGCCGTGGCCGGGCACGATGAAGTCATAGGCCTGGGCGATGAGGGTCTCGCCCGGGGCCCAGCGGCGGTGGTTGCCCGAACCTTGCACCATGCCGCCGAACCCCACGCAGTAGCGCACCTCCGGGCGCATCAACTCCCAGGGACTGCCGTGGCGCAGCCATTCGTCGGGCTGCTCCACCTGCCGCCCGTCCTGGATGACCTGCATGAACATGCCGTGCTCGTAGCGCAGGCCGTAGCCGAAGGAGGGCAGGCCCAGCGTGGCAAAGCTGTCCAGGAAACAGGCCGCCAGCCGGCCCAGGCCGCCGTTGCCCAGGGCGGCGTCCGGTTCATGCTCCACGAGTTCCGTCAAGCTGGGCGCGCCCGGGCCCAGGAGCTCGGGCAGGTGGTCGTCCACCTTCAGCGCCGCCAGGGCGTTGTGCATGGCCCGGCCCATGAGGAACTCCATGGACAGGTAGTGCACGCGGCGCCGCGCGCCGCGCTGGGCGTCCGCCGCCTGCGTGGCGGCCCAGCGATCGGCCAGCACCGTGCGGGCGGCTGCCGCCGCAGCGCTGGAGCGGGCGGCGGCGCTGGCGGCGTCACTGCGCTGCGCAAGCTCGCGCTTCCAGGTGCGGGTGAACTCGGCGCGCTCGGACGCACTCATGCCCCACGCGGGGCGGGCGGGGGCGGGGCCGGCCTTGACGCCGGCACGGGGGGCCGTGCCGGCGGCGGTGGGGGGGGCCGAAGTGCGGGCGCTGCGGGAGGAGGAAGTCTTCATCCAGAATCCTTGTGACGGCTCAGAAGTATCGCGAGCGTGGGGAGCGTTGTGCAGTTCTGCTGCTTGCCTGGCTCTGACCACCCTGAACCCAAGTGATTGTTTTCATTGAACACCACCCTCGATCCCAGGAGGAAAAACTTCCGTCATTGCAGGGTGCTTTGTCTGTATCTTCTCTACAAAACCGGGCCCTTGGGTGCGTTTCGTCCGCCCTGGAGCAACCGGCGCCCCCAGGACCACGCCGTTCCTCGCAGCCAGGAGCGTGCTTGAACCTGAAAACGGCAGTTGACCGCTTGTCATCTTGCCGCACACCGCGTG
>JBMLPD010000599.1:0-1689 GCA_049242285.1 Rubrivivax sp. | reverse complement strand
CGGCCTTGAGCGCCTGCACCAGCTTGAGCTTTTGCTGCGGCATCACGCGGGCGAACACGCTGGTGTGCAGCGCCCGCTCGCGCAGCGCGGCTTCGTCCAGGGCCTCGATGTCGGCACCGGTGAGCACGCCGCCCGCGGTGTCGATGCCGGCCTGCGCGGCGATGGCCAGGGCGGTGCCGGGATGGTCACCCGTGACCATGGCCACGCGCACCCCGGCACGCCGGCATTCGGCCACGGCGGCCGGTACCTCGGGTCGCAGCGGGTCGGCCAGGGCCACCAGCCCCAGCATCTGGAAGTCGAAGCCGTGCGGGGTGGCCGGCCAGGGCGATCCCGGTTCCGCGGCCGCCACGGCCCGCGCCACCGCCAGCACGCGCCGGCCCCGCGCGGTGAGATCCTGGGCTGCCTGGCGCCACGGTTCGGCCTGCTGCGGGCTCAGCCGGCACAGCAGCGCGATGGCCTCGGGCGCACCCTTGGCGGCGATGCTGGGGGCTTCCTGCCCTGGGGCCTGCCACACATGCGACACCGCCAGCAGTTCGGGCGTCAGCCCCCAGGCATGCACCAGTTCCCAGCCGTCGTGGCCGTGGGCGGGGTCCAGGTGCTCCTGCCCCAGCGCGTGGAAGGCGCGCTCCATGGGGTCGAAGGGTTCGGGGTGGCTGGCCAGCACCGCCGCGTCCAGCAGCGCATGAAAGGCCTCGGGCAGCGCGCCGTCCGGGCCCGGGACATCGGCCGACCAGACCTGCAGGCCGGGCCCGCCGTGCAGGGCCAGGTCCGCCACCGCCAGGTCCGTCACCGCCATGCGGTTCCAGGTGAGCGTGCCGGTCTTGTCGGTGCACAGCACGGTGGCGGCACCCAGCGCCTCGATGGCCGCAGGCCGGCGCGACAGCACCCGTTCGTGCGACAGGCGCCAGGCGCCCATGGCCATGAAGACGGTGAGGATGAGCGAGAACTCCTCGGGCAGCAGCGACATCGCCAGCGTCACCCCGCCCAGCAACGCGGCCAGCCAGTCCCCGCGTGTCAAGCCGAACACCAGCACGAACAGGAGGCTGGCCGCTGCGCCGCCTATTGCGGCCAGGCGCACCAGCCGGCGCGTCTGCAGCGTCAGGGGCGTGTGGGGCGTTTCGATGGCGCCCAGGGCGTGGCCGATGCGGCCCATGGCGCTGGCCGTCCCCGTGGCGCTGACCTGCACCAGCCCCTGGCCCTTGACCACCACCGAGCCGGCCCACACGAAGGGCTGCCCGTCGCCGCCGGGCTGGGCGGCTTGCGCGTCTGGTGACGGGGACGGCGGCGCCGTGCCCCCCGGCGCCTCAAGCCCCACAGTGGGTGGGGTCTCGGCAGAGACATCCGCAGTGGCAGCGGCAACGGCCTTGCGCACCGGCACCGACTCTCCCGTGAGCAGGGACTCGTCGGTTTCCAGGGCCTGGGCCGACAGCAGCACGCCGTCGGCGGCCACGCGGTCGCCTTCGCCGATCAGCAGCAGGTCACCGCGCACCACCTCGCGGCCGGGGATGCGCACCCGCTCACCGCCGCGCAGCACCAGGGCGCGCGGGCTGGCCAGGTCCCGCAGGGCCTCGAGCACGCGCTCGGTGCGCTGCTGCTGCACCACCGACAGCCCGATGGTCACCATCACGAACACGCCCAGCACCAGGGCCTCGTGCACGTCGCCCAGCAGCAGGTAGATCGCCACCCCGG
>JBMLPD010000598.1:0-6418 GCA_049242285.1 Rubrivivax sp. | reverse complement strand
GCTCACTTGATAGCTGCGGCCCGCAGCGAGCGCGCCACGAACCACACCCCCACCGCGGCCACCACCACGCTCATCATCAGCGGGACGCCGACATCCAGCGCCGCCAGCGGCTCGCCCTTGAGCACGCGGCCCATGAGCGTGATCTGGCCCAGCGCCGGCACCCACAGGTGCCAGGCGGCCTCGACGCCCGGGTTGAACACCGACACCAGCGGCAGCATCGAAACCGCCAGCAGCACCACCGTGGCATTGGCCTGCGCTTCCTTGAAGCTCTTGCAGCGGATGGCAATGGCCATCAACACCGCCGACAGAGCACCGGCCAGCGGCAGCAGCAAGGCCAGGAAGTAGGCCGCATCGACGGGGCCGAAGCGGAACATCGCCGACAAGGACTCGCTGCTCAACAGCCATTGCCCGGGCAGAAAGCTCAGGCAACTCAGCACCGCGATCAGCATCCCCACGGCCGACACGGCGGCCCACTTGCCCAGCGTCAGCGCCAGCGGGCTGGCCGGGTTCATCAACAGGGGCTCCAGCGAGCCGCGCTCGCGCTCGCCAGCCGTGGTGTCCAGGGCGGCGTTGAGCGCGCCGTAGAGCACTGCCATCAGCACGAAGAAGGGCAGCATGAACGACAACTGCGCGCCGCGTGAAGCATGGCTGGCGAGATCCACCTCGCCCACCTCCACCACTTGCAGCAAGGCCGGTGACACGCCCCTCACCAGCAAGCGCAGCCCCGCCTGCTCCTGGTTGTAGCCGCGTACCAGGCCCGTCACCCGCCCCACGCCCGCCTGGGCGCGCTGGTTGGCGTTGTGGCCCACCACCTCCAGCATCGGCACCTCGCCCGCGAGAAGCGCCTGCTCGAAGCCCGCCGGCACCACCAGCACCGGCTCCTGGAGCCGGCCGTCCTTGAGTTGCGCCTCGTAGTCGGCGGGTGCCTCCTTGATGCTGTGGTGCTGGCGCTCCAGGAAGTTGCGCAGCCCGGGCGCATGGGCCATGCCGGCCACCACCACCTCGCGCGCCTCGGCCCGCTTCTCAAAGGTGGAGGCCAGGGTGGAGATGAGCACCAGCACCACCGGCCCCATGGCCACGGAGCTCAGCAGCACCATCACCAACGTGCGGCGGTCGCGCAGCGCATCCAGCAGCTCCTTGCAGAAGACGGCCCAGGCGTGGGCCGCCCAGCCGCCACCGGGCGCAGCGCCTGCGCGGCGTGCGGTGTGCAGTATCGGTCGGGTGCTCATGCCTGCCCCCCCGCCGGGCCAAAGGCCAGGGCCACGAAGGTCTCCTCGAAGTCGCTCAGGCCCGTGCGCGCCGACAGCTCGGCCACCGTGCCCTCGGCCACGGTGCGCCCCTGAGCCACCACCACCACCTGGTCGCACAGGCGCTCCACCTCCTGCATGATGTGGGTGGAAAAGATGATGCATTTGCCCTGTTCGTCGCGCAGTCGCTTGAGCGACTCGCGCAGCGCGCGCGTGGCCAGCACGTCCAGCCCGTTGGTGGGTTCGTCCAGGATGATGTTGGGCGGATCGTGGATCAACGCTCGGGCCAGCGAGGTCTTCATGCGCTCCCCCTGACTGAAACCCTCGGTGCGGCGCTCCAGCAGGGGCCGCATCTCCAGCATGTCGGCCAGGGTTTCCACACGGGCCTCGGCCGCTTCCTTCGGCACGCCATGCAGGCGGGCGAAGTAGAGGATGTTCTCGCGCGCGGTCAGGCGCGTGTACAGGCCCCGCGCGTCCGACAGCACACCCATGCGGGCCAGCGCCTGCTGAGGCTGGGCCGCCACTCCGATGCCGTCCACGTCGATGTGGCCGGCGTCGGGGGGCAGCAGGGCCGCCACCATGCGCAGCGTGGTGGTCTTGCCGGCCCCGTTGGGGCCCAGCAGGCCGGTGATGCGCCCGTCCGTCGCGGTGAAACTCACACCGTCCACCGCCTGCACCGTGCGCGCCTTGCGCCCGCGCCCCTGCACGAAGCGGCGGCTGAGATTCTTCACTTCAATCATGGCCTGCCCTGCGAAGTGGTGGTTGAAACCAAGGCCCCCGGCGCCACGAAGACGGGGGGCCGCGGCGCCTTGGCGGCGCAGTCGGCCTGCACCTTCAGGGCCTGCTCGCTGTCGGCCGCGTCGATGAAGCGGAAGATCACATCGCGCATGCAGCCCTGCAGCATCACCCCATGCCCGGCCTGCGGCACCACGACGTGGCGGGCCTGCGGGCCCAGGGCCTGCGCCACGCGCTGCCCATGGCGCGGCGGGGTCACCGGGTCCAGCCCGCCCGACAGCACCAGCACCGGCGCCTTGGCGGCGGGCACCTGATAGAAAGCCGACGGCACGACGCCCTGCGGCCAGCCCTCGCACACGCGCCGGTACAGCGCGGCGAAGTCGTCGCCCAGGTCCACCCCCGGCCGGTCTGTCGAGGCACCAGACCGCAGACCTGGCATGTCCTCGGCGCAAATCACCGAGAAGTGCATCCCTTCGGCCAGCTGCATCTCCCGGCCACCGCCGCCAGCCAGGCCCATGGACAGCCCCATCAGTGAGGTGAAGCGCCCTTGCGCCGCCTCGCCCACGGCCATCGGCAAGGCCGAGGCCATCAAAGGCGCGTACAGCGGTGGGCGCACCATGCCGGTGACGGCCTCGCGGGTCAGGGTCAGGCGCTCTTCGCGGCCCGTGTAGGGGTGCGGCACGGTCACCTCGCGCGGCAGGCTCTTGAGCAGCGCCGCCCATTGCGTCCGCAACTGCGGGTACCGGGCAGCGCAGGCGGTGGACGTGGGGACGGTCTGCGTGCCTGCGGCCCCGTCCGGCGGGGCCGCAGCGGTCACCGCGCCCCGGTCCGCCTCACACGCCGCGAACAAGGCCTCCAGCGCCGCCTGTGCGTCGGTGGAGAACGAGGCCGGCAGCACCATGTCGGGCGGCGCCACGCCGTCCAGCACCACCCGCCGCACCGCCTGCGGAAACTGCCGCATGTACTCCAGCGCCGCCCGCGTGCCATAGGAGCCGCCCACCAGGTTCACCCGCGGCGCCCCCAGCGCTTGGCGCACCGCCTCCACGTCGGCCATGGCGATGGTGGTGGTGTACTGGCGCAGATCGCCATGGGGCAGCTTTTCCAGGGCTGCCCTGCACTCGCGAAGGCGCGTCGCCTGCGCCGCGGGGTCGGCCAGCTCACGCAGCGGCTGCGCAGGCGGCACCTCGGGGCAGCGCAGGGGAGCGCTGCGTCCAGTGCCACGCTGGTCAACCAACACCACGTCCCGGCGGTTGCTCAGGCGCGCCAGGGACCGCTCCAGGGTGCCCGCCAGCGCCACAGCACTCTGGCCTGGCCCGCCGGCGAAGAAGAACACCGGATCCTCCTTCTTGTGGCGCGCCAGGGCGGGCAGCACCGCGAAGTGCACGTCGATCTGCGGCCCCTGCGGCCGCTGCGGGTCCAGCGGCCGCTTGACCACACCGCAACGGGCCTCATGGGCCACACCCTTGAGCCGGCAGGGCGCAAGCCCTGCACCCGTCAAGGAAGCCGCGGCCGCAGAGGCGTGCGCCAAGGCAGCGGGCCCCTTGGCTTGCTCCGTTTCCTTCTGCTGCGCCTGGGCAGTGCCCGCCACAGCAGCCGCACCCAGCAAGAGCAGCGTCGTGAAAACCGGCAGAGGGAGCCTGCGGGGCGGTCCCAGGTGCTGGCGCTGGCGCGGCAAGACCGCAGAAGTGTGGAATGTCATGACACTGATTGTCCGCAACGCCCGCCACAGGTCCAGCGCCATGCGGCCAATGGCCGGATTTCGCACATGGCCGGCCGGAATGGCCGCTGGACGGTCAGGCCCCGCGCTGACCGGGTCACCCCAGCATCCGCTTCAACTCGCCGCTGTCGTGAAGCCTCTTCAGGTCATCGAAGCCGCCCACCAAGGTGCCCCTCACGAACACCATGGGAAAGGTGGGCCATCCCGTCCATAGCTTCAGCGCATTTCGGCGCCGCCACTCACTGAGGTAGCCACCGTACTCCAGGCAGTGGTGCGCGATGCCGGCAGCCGTCAGCAGGCGCCTCGCCTTGGCTGGGTAGGGGTTGGCGCGCATGCCCACCACGACCACGGCGTGAGCCGCGACAGCCGCCTGCACCTCCTCGACGATGGCCCGTTCATGACCGGAGACACGATCCCGGATGGCGGGGTGAAGATGGGTTTCATCGAGGATGTGGCGGGGCATCGAGGCCTCCTGTCGACAGTCAAGCCCCGGAGGATACGCTGCGGGCGGCCCCGCAGGGGCGCAACCGTCGGGCACCAGACAGCGCACGCATGGACGGGTTCACGTGTGCGAACAAAGCGATGATGGGCCAGGCCATCGACAGCTGTCGTCGCGCAGCCAAGCCCTGCGCTCAAGCTGACCCGCTACGGCGTGCGCTGCAAGCCCGAACCGCGGCACGTGGTGCATGATCGCGACCCGGCCTCACCAGCGCAAGCCTGCGCGGGCAGCTCCGCTCAAAACACAGGCCGTGCAAACGCCGCTTCTCTGTGCTCGTGGCTCCCATCAAGACCCAACGCCTGGTGCTTTCACCGTTTGAAGCATCGGACGCAGGCGCGCTGTTCTCGTTCATGAGCATCAGCTCTGCAATGGCCCACACCTACGTTGCACCATCGCTTGAGCATTGTTCATCTCGGCTGAAAGCGTACGAAGACATGCGCAGCACGCTTGGCTTTGCCCCTTGGGTGGTTCGCACCCAGCAAGAAGGGAGCATCGTGGGCTGGGGCGGCCTGAGCATCGACCCGGAAGCGCCTGAGTGGGGCCTGGAGGTCAGCTACGCCTTCGCACCCGGCTCTTGGGGCCAGGGCTTCGGTACCGAGCTGGTTCAAGCCTCGCTGGCCCATGCATTCGACATCCTGCAGGCGCCGGAGGTTCATGCCTTCGCAAAGCCGCAGAACGTCGGCTCTGTTCGCGTCCTGGAGAAGAACGGCTTCGCGCTCCTTCGGTACGAACCTCTTCTCAAGCGCAACCACTACCTTGTGGCGCGCGAGGGCGCGGCCTGACGATCGCGGATGGATCGCGCAAAGCCGCGATCTGGCCCGATTGCTGGACAAGCCCGGCTCGACGGTTCGGTTGATGGATCGTCAGCCCTGGAGACATCACTGCTTGTGCGGGAAAGATGCGGCGCCAACTCGGGCTGCATGTGTGGTGTCGCAAGCGATCGCGCCCGGGCCGCCGCGCTCCTGGATCACGCCGCGGCACAGGCAGCGGCCCGGGTCAAGGACGGCCGGGTCGCCGTGGTCCAGCCGCCTGTCATCCACCCCCCAGCGCTCGGGCAGCACGACAGGGGCCGGAAGGCTGCAGGCCGTCAGCGCATCGAGCAGCGTGCCGCGGATGGCCTTGGCCTGCGGATGCCGCTTCAGTGCCCGGCTGTGGGTGTGCACTACCGCCACCGTCCCGGCCCTACCGCGCCGGTGCGCCGGTGCGCTCAGGCCAGCACGCGCAGCTCGGCCGGCAACGTGAACATCACCCCAAAGCTCGCTCCAGCCACAGGCTGGCGGCGCCGGCAGGGCAGCGGCTGACACACCGCGCGAGGCCGTCGACGACGGACGGTCAGTGCGCTATGGGAACCCCCTGCCCGCGCGAGGCCTTCTGCAGAATCACATACAACTGGTCCTTCAGCAGCAGCTTCTCCTTCTTGTGCGTCTCGATCTCCTCATGCGTGCCGGGCTCGAGGCGGGACGTCATGTTCTTGATCTTCTGGTCCAGCGCGTTGTGGCGGTCGAACAGGGTCTTGAAGTGGTGGTCGGTGGTCTTGAGCTGGCTGATCAGCTCGCGGTGTTCAGGGAACATGGGCGTCCTCCGGGTGGGATGAAGCGCGGCAACGATGCCGAAAGCCCGCACGCCGACGGGCCCCACCCGAGCGTAATGCGCCAGTGCCGCGCCAGGACCGGCATCTGGCTGGACGCTGAGCCAGGTCAAACCCATGGCCGGGCTTCTTGCAAGAGCACCCGAGGTCCCGCAGCGGTCAACGCACAGGCAGCGCCACACCGATGGCGATGAAGACCGCGCCACACGCCTGGTTGAAGCGCCGCTCCACCCGGTTCAGCCACGGACGCACGCGCGCGGCCGTGCCGGCGATGACAAGTTCCGTGATCGACTCGACCACCACAAAGGTGCCGGCCATGACGACGAACTGAGCCCAGGGATTGCGCGCCGGGTCGATGAACTGCGGCAGAAAGGCGGCAAAGAAGAGCACGCCCTCGGGGTTGGTGAGGGCGGCCAGCGCGCCTTGC
Source organism: Rubrivivax sp. (assembly GCA_049242285.1). Lineage (GTDB taxonomy): Bacteria > Pseudomonadota > Gammaproteobacteria > Burkholderiales > Burkholderiaceae_C > Rubrivivax. Next base: position 205 of record JBMLPD010000598.1, on the reverse strand, counting down.
CAGGCCATGGCCGTACCCGGTGGCGGCCGTGCGGCCGCTGCGGGCGTGACCTCATGGCCCGGCCCCGCACCTGCCGGCGGCGAGCGCCAAACCTGCACCCCCAGCCCCACGAGGTAGGCACCGCCCAGCCACTTCAACGCCTGCAGCCACAGGGGTGATCAACTGTCTTGAAAGTCAAGCCGAAACCGCCCCCAGTGCATGCTTT
>JBMLPD010000597.1:0-1406 GCA_049242285.1 Rubrivivax sp. | reverse complement strand
CCGCCCTTGCCCGAGGCCACGGCCACGATGTTCTTCACCCGCGGCAGCAACTGCACGCCGCGCTGCACGGCGTGGGCCGTGATCTTCCAGCCGATCTGGATGCTGACGTTCTCCACGCCCGGCAGGGTGCGGGCCGCGGCGATCAGGGCCTTGCGCAGCGCCGGCACCTGGCTCTTGGCGGGGTAGCCCAGCTCCACCTCGAAGGAGATATCCCCCCCTTCGATCTTGAGCTGTCGCACCTGCTTGGTGGAGACGAGATCGCGCCCGGTGTTGGGGTCGACCACGGTCTTCAGGGCATCGATCAGGGCGCTCTCGGTCAGGCTCATGATGGGCAGGCGATAAACAGCAAAGGACCGGCAGTCTATCGGGCCAGTGCCCGGCGTGCCGGGGACGGGGCTTCCCTAGAATCAACGGCATGACCCGCCGCCTGTTCGTCACCACCGCCCTGCCCTACGCGAATGCGCCCTTCCACATCGGGCACATGATGGAGTACATCCAGGCCGACACCTGGGTGCGGTTCCAGCGCATGCGCGGTCACGAGGTGCGCTTCGTCTGTGCCGATGACGCCCACGGCGCGCCCATCATGATCGCCGCCGAGAAGGCGGGCAAGACGCCGCAGGCGTTTGTCTCGGAGATCGCGGCCGGACGCAAGCCCTACCTGGACGGCTTTCACATCGCGTTCGACCACTGGCACTCCACGGACGCACCTGAGAACCACGAGCTCGCCCAGTCCATCTACCTGGCACTGAAAGACCAGGGCCTGATCGTCGAACGAACCATCGAGCAGTTCTTCGACCCCGAAAAGGGCATGTTCCTGCCCGACCGCTTCATCAAGGGCGAGTGCCCCAAGTGCGGCGCGAAAGACCAGTACGGCGACAACTGCGAGGTCTGCGGCGCCGTCTACGCCCCCACCGAGCTGAAGAACCCGTTCTCGGCACTGTCCGGGGCCACGCCGGTGATGAAGTCGAGCTCGCACTTCTTCTTCCAGCTCTCCAGCCCGCGCTGCGAGGCCTTTCTGAAGGAGTGGACGCAAACCGCGGGGCGGCTGCAGCCCGAGGTGCTGAACAAGATTTCCGAATGGTTCGGCACCGACGAGGACGGCAAGCCGAAGCTGGCCGACTGGGACATCAGCCGCGACGCCCCCTACTTCGGCATCCGCATCCCGGGCACGCAGGACAAGTATTTCTACGTCTGGCTGGATGCGCCCGTGGGCTACCTCGCCTCGCTGAAGGCGTTGCTGGGCGCAGACTTCGACGCCTACGTGGCCGACCCGAACGTCGAGCAGGTGCACTTCATCGGCAAGGACATCGTCACCTTCCACACGCTGTTCTGGCCGGCCATGCTGCACTTCTCCGGCCGCAAGGTACCGAACCACATCTACGTGCACGGCTTCATCACCGTCAGCG
>JBMLPD010000596.1:0-7477 GCA_049242285.1 Rubrivivax sp. | reverse complement strand
TCATCCTGGCCGGCGCCGCCTTCCTGACCCTGAGCATGGGCTACATCGGCCTGCCGCGGCACCTGGCCGAGTGGATCGCCACGCTGGGCCTGAGCAGGTTCGAGCTGCTGCTGGTGCTGATGGTGTTCTACATCGTGCTGGGCTGTTTTCTGGACGGCATCTCGATGGTGGTGCTGACCATGGGCGTGATCCTGCCCACGGTGCAGAAGGCCGGTATCGACCCGCTCTGGTTCGGCATCTTCATCGTGCTGGTGGTCGAGATGGCGCAGATCACCCCGCCCGTGGGCTTCAACCTCTTCGTGCTGCAGGGCATGACGCGGCGGGAGATTGGCTGGATTGCCAAGGTCACCCTGCCCTTCTTCTTCCTCATGATTGCTGCCGTGGGGCTGATCTACGCGGTCCCCGACATCGTGACCTTCCTGCCGCAGCAGATGCGGCGGTGAACCTGCTGCACCCTCGGCAGCCATGACCGTGTCTGCTCCTTCTTCGGCGCAGCGGCCCTGCAGGGATGGATAACATCGGCACCATGTCTACGACCGCCTCTACCCCCCGAAGCCCGGCCGCCTGGCCCGACATCCCGCAGCCGGGTTACCCCGGTGGCTTGCCTTGGAACGACGATCAAGCCTGTGAGCTGGTGGGTCCCACGGGGGGGACGACACGCGTGCGGCTGGTGGATTTCAGCCTTGATGCCCAGAGCATCAGCCTGCAGACTCCGCAAGGCCGCAATGCTGTGGGAATCCGCTTCGAGCAGTTCGAGCGCCTGGATCTGCTGGAGCCGGTGTCTCCGCTGCCATCGTGGGTCCAGACCCGGAAGTTCCTTCCCGAGTTGTACTGCGTGACCTACAAGTCCGGGCGCCGGTCCTTCGGCTTGACCCTGGGCCGGGTCGATCGGGACCCGGGCGTGTTCCTGTTCGAGCCCATCGACGAACAAGCCGCCGTGCGTCGGGTTTTCATCCCGCGCGCGGCCATCGCCGCGCTCGAGACGGGGCCGCAGGTGCAGACCCTGATGCTGGAGCCCGCGGAAGCGGCCGCTTCGGGGACCGAGATTGCGGCCCCCACGAGCCCGGGCCCAGACAGCGGCGAGGCCAGGCTGTCTTTGCTCCTGGAAGACACGAAGGAACTGCTGCAGGAGCGTCCGGCGACCAGCCCTGAAGAACTGGAAGAAGGGATCTTGCGACAGGCCCGCGCGCCCATCATTCGGTTGGGCGAGGCCTTGGTGGCCATGGGGCAGATCAGTGTCGACCAGCTGAAGGCTGCCATCGACAAACAGCGGACCAACCGCGGCGTGCCGCTGGGCGAACTCCTGGTGCGTGAAGGCTGGGTCACCCGGCGCGGTTTGCAGGCCGCCCTGGTCAGGAAAATGGGCTATCCCGTCGTGGATCTGAGCAAGTTCCCGGTCGAGCCTGCAGCCTTGGCCAGTATTGGCAGGCCCCTGGCTGCGCGGCTGCGCGTGATGCCCCTGATGATCCGGCAGGACCGGCTGGTCGTCGCCATGGAGGACCCGGCCAGGGCCATGGCCCTGGACGAGGTGGAGTTCGCCACTGGCGGCAAGGTCACACCCGTTCTGGCCCTGGCCGGCACCTTGGACGAGGGACTGGAACGCGGATACCAGAGCCGGGGCGGCATGGCCTTGCAGCCGCGATCCGGAGTCGAACTGCCGTCTGCAGAAGACGACACTGCCGGATCCGACGAGTTACTGGCCTCCCTCGAGCAGAGTTCGGCTGATGAAGAAAGCACTGAAAAGGTTGCCATCGAGCGGTCGGACAACTCGCTGGTTCGGCTGATCAACTCGATGATCATGGAGGCCCAATCGCAGGGCGTCTCCGACATCCACATCGAGACCTTGCCCGGCACGCAGAAGGTGCAGATCAGGTTCCGGCGGGACGGCGTGCTCAAACCCTACCTGCAGGTACCGCACACCTTCCGCAGCGCGCTGCTGGCGCGGATCAAGGTCATGTGCGATCTGGACATTTCCGAGCGACGCAAGCCGCAGGACGGCAAGATCGCGATGAACCGCTTCGTCAACGGCAGCCGCCTGGAGTTGCGCGTGGCGACGATCCCCACCGTCGGCGGCCTGGAAGACGCCGTGCTGCGGCTGCTGTCATCATCCAAGCTCATACCCCTGGATGAGTTGGGCATGTCGCCGGACAACCTGGCCAAGATGAAGCAGGTGATGCGCCGTCCGTACGGCATGTTCCTGTGCGTGGGCCCCACGGGCTCGGGCAAGACCACCACGCTGCACTCGGCCTTGGGCCTGATCAACGTGCCCGAGCGCAAGATCTGGACGGCCGAAGACCCCATCGAGATCACCCAGGCAGGCCTGCGGCAGGTGCAGGTCAACCCCAAGATCGGCTGGACCTTCGACAAGGCGCTGCGCTCGTTCCTGCGCGCCGACCCGGATGTCATCATGGTGGGCGAGATTCGCGACCAGGAAACCGCTCAGGTGGCGGTCGAGTCCTCGCTGACGGGTCACCTGGTGCTGTCCACCCTGCACACCAACAGCGCGCCAGAGACCGTGACGCGGCTGCTGGACATGGAGATGGACCCCTACAACTTCGGAGACTCGCTGCAGGGCGTGCTCGCGCAGCGCCTGGTGCGCCGCTTGTGTCCCCATTGCCGCACGGAGCGCCCGGCCACGAAACTGGAGATCGAGGAACTGGCGGGGGACTATCTGCACTCGTTCGGTGAAGCCCGCAACAAGCCGGCCGCCGCGGCGTTGGTCAGCCAGTGGATCCAGAGGTTCGGGCATGACCGGAAGAATCTCTCAGCCCGCGACGCCTCCGGTCAGGGTGTGCTGGTGCGATACGAGAGCCCGGGCTGTCACAAGTGCGGTCACACGGGGTACAGCGGACGTGCGGCCCTGCACGAACTGATGATCACCACCAGGGAATTGCGGCTGATGATCCAGTCCCGCAGTCGCACCGACGACCTTCAGAAAGCCGCCCTGGAATCGGGCATGTGCACCTTGCGGCATGACGGCATCGAAAAGGTGCTGGCAGGCGTGACGTCCATCCAGGAAGTGCGCGCCACCACCAGTTGACTCCTGAAATTGCGGGCGCTGTTCAGAGCCCCGCAGGCGACTTCAGCGGCCGCAGGCGTCTTCAGCGGCCGCCGGCGGCTTGCACCGCTCGGGCAGCCAGCACCGGAATCATGGCAGCGCGGTAGGCGGCGCTGGCGTGCAGGTCACTGAGCAAGCCCTGCGCCGACAAGGTGCAAGCCCGCGCGGCCGTGGCTTCAAAGCGCTCTCCGAGGGCGGCCTCGATCTCTGCCACCCTGAAGACGCAGTCCTTGGCACCAGTGACGGCCACGCGCACACCTTGAGGGCCCTGCGCCACGAACACACCGACCAGGGCGAAACGCGAGGCCGGCTGCTTGAACTTGACGTAGGCCGCGCGCGCGGGCAAGGGGAAAGTCACCGCCGTGAGGAGTTCACCCGCCTGCAGCGCCGTGCCGTACAAACCGGTGAAGAAGGCGTCCGCCGCGATGGAACGCGCGCAAGTGTGGACCGTGGCCCCCAGACCGAGAACGGCAGCCGGGTAGCAGGCGGCAGGGTCGGCATTGGCCAGCGAGCCGCCCAGCGTGCCCATGGACCGCACCATCGGGTCGCCAATGCCTGCAGCCAGTTCGGCCAGCGCGGGCAGATGCTGACGCACCAGCGGTGACCGGGCCACCTCGGCATGGCGCACCATCGCACCGATGGTCAGGCCGTTGTGCTCGCAGGCAATGGTGTCAAGCCCGGGCACCGCCCGCAGATCGACCAGCCGTTCAGAGGCTGACATCCTGAGCTTCATGGCCTGCACCAGGCTCTGCCCGCCGGCCAGATACCGGCTGTCGCCTTGACAGGCGGCCAGGGCCTCGGTCTGCGATTGGGGAAGGTGGTACTCGAAGGGATACATGGGGGTGCTCAAGGGTGACCGGAAGACATGCAGCGCGCATCATCGCTCAGGACACGCGCTGCATCAACGCGCCGGCATGCGGTACGCCCGGCGACCTGACAGGACAGGCGGCACCCGGCGCACGTCACAGCGCGCAGGAGCGGAAGCCGCAGAACAGGTCGTCCCGCAGGTCATCCACGAAACGGCGGGCCTTGACATGGGCCGCCCGAGGCGCCGTCCAGGCCGAAGCTCCCCGCAGCACGCGGTGCCCGCTGCCGGGCTGGAAGGCACCGAAGCCCGCAACGTGCTGGGCGTGGCCGGCGGGGTAGGGCTTGGCGCCGCCCAGCATCCACTCGTGGACATCTCCCCAGACGAAGCCCCGCGTGCCCGCCGTCAGGGCCGCCTTCTCCCATTCCGCCTCCGTTGGCAGCCGCCGGCCCGCCCAGCGGCACCAGGCGTTCGCTTCGTGCCAGGTCAGGTGCGCAGCCGGCAAGCCGGGGGCGGATCGGCACAGGCGCCCCCAGCGTTCCAGCACCACCGCGCCGCGCAGTTGCGCCACACCGCGCGGACTGCGGCGCCCGGCCTCCAGCACCCATTGCCAGCCCTCGGCTGTCCACCATCCGGGTTCGCCGTAGCCCCCGTCCTGCACGAACTCGGCGAATCGGGCCCAGCTGACCACCTGCGCATCGATCTCGGTGTCGGGTACCTGCACCTCGTGGGCCCAGCGTTCGTTGGGCGGCACCAGGCCGCCGGCCGCAGACCCCAGCTCAACGGCCCCCCCGGGAATCCACAGGTCCGGGCGCTGGGCTCGCACGGGCGGCGCCGTGGGCCCGAGCGCCGGGGCATCGGGGTCGAAACCCAGCCACTGCGCCGCCACGGCCAGTCGCTCGGCCAGACGGTCCTCGTGCAGCAGGACCAAACGAAACACGTACAGGCCCTCGGGCGTCGGGGGCGCGGTGTTCAGAAGGTCCAGGCTGACCTCCAGGGTGTCGCTCAGGTACTGGCGCACCTCCTGCACCGTGGGCCCCAGGCCGTCGCGCCAGTCGGGCTGCATGTTGGGGGAGAACCACGCATCAGCGCGCACCTCGATGGAAGGCAGGCGCGGGGCGGCCTCCTCGGCTGCTTCGCCACGCATGCGCTGGACGTGGCGCGCCGTCCAGTACTCCTGGAACCAGGCCGCGTGGCCGATCCAGCGCATCGGTACCGCCGCGTGGCCCTGTCCACCCAGAAGACGCTCACTCGCCTCAAAAGCCGACAGCCAGCGCAAGGTGCGGTTGCGGGCATCCAGGAGCATCAGGGACAGGTCGTCCCGGCCCGCCTGCCGGGCGGCCTGCGGGTCGTCCAAGGGGCCGGCAGGTACCAGGAAGGCAGCGGGGGATACGGTCACGACGATCCTCCCGCTCAGGGCTTCGGGCCCGATCAGGACCGCTCGATGCGGGCGAAGGCGCTGTGGTTGTGGATGGACTCGAAGTTCTCCACGTCCACCGCGTAGCGTCCCACCCGCGCGTCGGCGTCCAATCGCAACGCGACATCGCGCACCAGATCTTCGACGAACTTGGGGTTCTCGTAGGCGCGCTCGGTGATCCATTTTTCATCTGCGCGCTTGAGCATGGGCCAGATTTCGCTGGAGGCCGAATCCTCGGCGAAACGCACCAGTTCATGCCACTCCATGGGCTGCAGGGGCTCCACCTGTACCGTGACGATGGAACGCTGGTTGTGCGCGCCGTAGTCCGAAATCTCCTTGGAGCAGGGGCACAGGCTCTTGACCGGCACGCCCACCTGCATCCACACGGTGGTAACGCCCTGGCGCGTCTGCGACACCCAGCGGCCTTGGTAGTCCAGCAGGCTGGAAAGGCCCGACACGGGGGCACGCTTGCGCAGGAAGAAACTGAAATCGGCCTCGATCCGGCCTTCGCTGGCGTCCAGCAGTTGCAGCATCGCAGCGTGGCGCTCGCGCAGCGTGGGCAGGTCCAGGGGGCCGTCCAGCGCATCCAGCCAGGCCACGAAGCGTGACATGTGCGTGCCCTTGCATTCGGCCGGCAGCGCCACATCCAGGCTCCAGCGCGCGGCCGTGGACTGCACGGCACCGGCCACGCGCAGTTGCAGGGGGTAGCGCACATCCTTCACCCCCACGCGCTGGATGGCCAGGCGGCGTTCATCACGCGCACTCTGGGTGTCGGGTATGTGCAGGGCGTCGGTCAGGTTTGTCATGAAAGCCGGAGCATGACACCAAACCGCGGTCGGTGCCGTTACTCGGGTGATAGGCGGCGTGCAACCCGTTTGAATCCAGCGCCTTCGCGGCAACGCTCAGGCCGCTGCGGCCAAGGTCGGTGAAGGGCCGAAGCGACGCAAGATGGAGGCCTCGATGCCCGCCGCATCCAGGCCGCACAGACTGAGCAGCTTGCCTGGATCGCCGTGCTCGATGAATTCGTCCGGCAGACCCAGGTGCAGCACGGGCAAGGTCACGCCTGCGGCGGCCAGCGCCTCGGCCACGGCGCTGCCCGCGCCGCCCATGAGCGCGCCCTCCTCCGCCGTGACGATGGCTTCGTGGCTGCGCGCCAACTCGACGACCAGCTCGGCGTCCAGGGGCTTGATGAACTTCATGTCAGCCACCGTAAGGCCCAGGCGCTCGGCCACTGCCAGACAGGGATGCAGCAGGGTGCCGAAGGCCAGGAGGGCGATGCGCTGGCCCTGGCGCCGCACTTCGCCCCGGCCCCAGGGCAGTTCGGTCAAGGCCGGATCGATGGGCGCACCCGTGCCCGCGCCACGCGGGTAGCGCACCGCCACGGCGCCCGGATGGCGGAAAGCCGTGGTCAGGGCCTTGCGGCACTGGTCTTCGTCAGAAGGCGCGATCAGGCTGAGATTGGGCACGCAGCGGATGTAGGCGATGTCGTACGCGCCCGCGTGGGTGGCGCCGTCGGCGCCCACCAGACCGGCGCGGTCCAGCGCAAACATCACCGGCAGGTTCTGGATGGCCACGTCGTGGATGAGCTGGTCGTAGCCGCGCTGCAGGAAAGTGGAGTAGATGGCCACCACCGGCTTCAAGCCCTCGCAGGCCATGCCCGCGGCGAAGGTGACCGCATGCTGCTCGGCGATGCCGACATCGTGGTAGCGCTTCGGGAAGCGCTTGTGGAAGTCCACCATGCCCGAGCCTTCGCGCATGGCCGGTGTGATGGCCACCAGGCGCTCGTCGGCCTCGGCCATGTCGCACAGCCACTGCCCGAACACCTGGGTGAAGGTCAGCTTGCCGGGCGCACTCTTGGGAAAGCCTTCGGCCGGGTTGAACTTGCCTGAAGCAGAGTGGTACTTCACCGGATCGGCCTCGGCGGGCTGGTAGCCATAGCCCTTCTTCGTGACCACGTGCAGGAACTGCGGCCCTTTCTTGTCGCGCAGGTTCTCCAGCGTGGGCACCAGCGCTTCCAGGTCGTGGCCGTCGATGGGGCCCACGTAGTTGAAGCCGAATTCCTCGAAGATGGTGCCCGGCACCACCATGCCCTTGGCATGCTCCTCGAAGCGGCGCGCCAGCTCGAACAGGGGGGGCGCGCCGCGCAGCACGCTCTTGGCGCCCTCGCGCGCCGCGGCGTAGAACTTGCCGCTCATCA
>JBMLPD010000595.1:7705-15506 GCA_049242285.1 Rubrivivax sp. | reverse complement strand
CCGTCGCGCTGCGCGGTGAGTTGGTTGCGCTGCTCGATGAGCTGGGTTTTCTCATTCGCCAGCGCATCGCGGGCCGCGATGAGATCCGCCATTTCCTGTGCGAATACATCCCGAGCTTTGGTCAGGTGGCTGTGCTTGACCTCCTGCACCTGCAGCAGCCTCAACAGGGCCTCGTGGTCTTCACGGGCTTGAAGGGATTCAGCCAACAGGGCATGGACGCGGGCCTGGAGCCCGCTTTGTTGGGCCAGGGCTGTACTCAATTGAGCACGCAAGGCTGCAGCTACATGCTCTGCGCTTTGACAGCGCGCTTGCATCCGCAAGGCAGCCACTTGAGCTTCCTCGCGGACGTACCGCCATGCGACGAAGGGAGGTATGGTCTCAGGGTCCTCTTCTTCCAGCCGAAAGCCTGCTGCCTTCAGGCATTCAGCGGCCAGGTCCAGGCCCTCGTCGCCTTCGTAAAGAGCCTCCAGCGCGCCTCGAAGCACCACTTGCTCGAACAAATGCAGCGCCGGCACCGGCATCGCCTGGAGCAAGCTGGTCACTTGGCCGGGGGCGTCCAGTACCAGGACATGCCGGCCCTGGTGGTCCAGCGCCAGGGTTTCCAAGGCATCAGCGATGGAGCGTGCCCGCACGCTCTGCAAGGACAACCGGGTCAACCTGGGGAAGTGTTTCAACAGCCCCTGCGGCGCGGCCAGGCCGCTCTCACGCGGATTGCTCAGCAGGTGCAGCGCTGGCTGCGGTGCACCTTCGAGACTTTCCGGCACCAGCGCCTCGGGCCACACCTCCACACCAGCATGCACCCTCACCAGACGCGCCAAATCTTCGGCGAGGCGGGGGTTGGGCTCCATCAGGACGGTACGCCGGGCCCCGAGGTCCCGCCACAGGGGCCAGTCACTGCCCGAGCCCGCACCCACCACCCACAGGGTATCGAAGGAGCCAGACTGCGAATTCTCGGGCACCGGGCCCTCGGCGCCCATGTGGGCCAGCAGTGCTCTCATCGCACCTCCGCCGGGTCCAGCAGCTGGATATTCAGCAGCGTCTCCTGCCGGGAAATCTGGCTGTTGACCAAAGCCACTTCGGTGTCGGACAGGTACTGGATGCTGGTGAGCACGTCAATATTGCTCTTGACACCGCCCTGGTAGCTCTTGATGTTGCCTTCAAGTGCGAGACGGGCTGCGGCTACGGCGCGCACGCGGATTTCCACCTCGGTATCGAGCGACTGCGCCGTCTGAAGCAGGCGCTGCGCCTCAATGGCGGCAGCTTCCTGCGCCGAACGCAGGGCCTCCTGGGCCCGCAACAGGTCATTGGCAACCCGCTGCTGGTTGTACCACTGGCCCACGCCCAGCGGCGCAGACAGCACGAGGCCGATGCGCGTATCGGTGTAAGAGTTGAGAGCGCCAGCGCTCTTGCCAGCCCCTGCCACGGCCACCACCTGCGGCAGGAACTCGGCTCGCGTGCGTTTGACGGCAATCTCCTGAAGGCGCAGAGACTGTCGGGCACTGACCACCGCGATGGTGGTCTCTCGCACCCTGCTCACAAAGCCCAACTCGTCCTGCGGACGCGGGCTTCGGGCTGCGTCGTCAACCACTACCTTGTCGGCTTGTGCCTGCAACCCAGTGATGAGGTTGAAGTTGCGCATGGCCGAGTCCATGGCGCTTTGTTGGCTGACGCGGTTGGCCTGGGCAACGGCCAGACGCACCTCGTAATCGCTGACCTCGGTAATGGTGCCCTGCCCCAACTCACGCATGCGCTGGGCGCGCCTGAGCTGCGTCTCCAGACCGTCGATCTGCACGCCGATGGAGCGAATGGCCTCGCGGTTGCGGATGATCTCGGCCATCACGCGGAACAACCTGAGCGCAAGTTCGCTGCGTGCCTGGCGCTCCTCGGCCACGGCCAGTGCAGCGATGGGGTCTACCTGCTGAAGTGTCAGGTAGCGGTCATAGCTGAGAAGGGGCTGCGTGATGGTCAGTCCGTACGACACTGCGCCCGTGGAAACGTCAGCACGGCTGTAGCTGACGCTAGCGCTCGGATAGAAGGCAGCTTTGGCTTCTTGCACCTGCACGCGGCGGTTGGCCACATTGGTCAGGGCGATCCTGAAGGTGGGGTCCGCCCGCTCGGCCGCTGTCAGAGCCTCAGTGAAGTTCTGCGCATGGGCCGTGGCGAGAGTCAGCGCAGCAGCCAACAGTGTGGCGAGGACAGGGGGGACCGCAGCGGTCAACTTAGACAGGGGTTTCATGTAGACATTCTCTCGCTTATCCGGAGAGCCGCGCCCGCCCGCCACGAGGGAGGTTCAGTCCTTGAAGCTACGCGCCAGGCGGTCGGACAGGGGTTTGAGCAGGTAAGCCATGAAGCTGCGCTCGCCCGTCTTGACGATCACCTCCACCGGCATGCCAGGCTGGATGCGGTGCTTGTCCAGCAGCTTCAGGCCCTCGGTAGTGACCTCTACCTGGGCCAGATAGTACTCGGAGCCCCCGCTAGGAGCAGAAAGCTTGTCCGCGCCCACCAGCTTCACCACCCCGGGCACGACGGGCGTGGTGTTCTGGTTAAACGCTGAAAATCGCAAGTCGGTACTCAAGCCCACGGACACCTTGTCAATGCTGGCCAAGGGGACCTGCGCCTCAACGATGAGGTGGCTGTCTTCGGGCACGATCTCCATCAGCACCTGACCCGAGATAATGACCCCACCAACGGTGTTGACCTTCAGCCCCACCACCGTGCCAGAAGCAGGCGCACGCACCTCAGTGAGGCTTCGGTCGAAGCTGAGGGACTGCATGCGACTGTGGTAGGCCTCGCGGTTCTTCTGCGCATCGGACATCTGGTTGTCCACCTCGCGCATGAAAGTTGTACGCTGCTGTGCCATCTGGAGCTGCGTGGCGGCAATGGCCGAGTCACTCTTGGAGATCTCAGCTTGCAGGTTGGCCAGTTCACTCTCCAGGCCACTCTGTGCGCGCAAGGCCGCGTTGGCCTGCGACTCTGGCACGTAGCCTTCCTTGGCCAACTGCCCAATGTTGCGCGACTCTTGCGCGGCCAGCGCCATCTGACTGCGCTTCTCGGCCAACACCTTGATGAGACTCTTGGCCTGGGCCTGTTGGCCCGCCAATTGCTCACGCAGGATGCGCTGCTGGCTTTCCAGCTCCAGCCTGCGCGAGTTGAACAGCTGTTGCTGGATCGCCTTGGCTTCAGCCACGCGGGGGTCGCCTGCTCCAAAGCGATTGAGATCCCTGCGCCACTGGATTTCCGCAGCGCCCACGCGCTCGGCCATCAAGCGACTTTCCGTGGCCAGCAGGTTGATGTACTGCAGCTCGGCCCCCGTGAGGTTGGCCTCGCTGCTGAGCGGGTTGATCTTGATGACCACGTCGCCCTGCTTGACTGCAGAGCCTTCCTTGACGAGGATGGACTGAACAACGCCACCACCCTGGGGCTGAACGGCCTTGCGGTTTCCTGAGACGGTGACGCTGCCGGTCATCACCACGCCAGCATCCAGCGGCGCCGTGACCGACCATGCAAAGAATGCGATGAACGCCACAAAGATCAGGCGCACCGCGGACTTGCGTACCTGCGCCTCCTCGATAACGATAGGCTCGATGCCATCGTCCCGGCGCTTCAGGCGCGCAGGGTCGTAGGGGTTCCAGCCGAAGGTGCGATCCCACAGGGCCGATAGAACGGACATCAGACCGCTCCTGCGGTACCGGGGACGACCACTGCACCCGCCGTGGCCGCAGCCTGCGCAGCGCTTGCCGACGACGCTGCACCTACGGCGCCCGACTCCGCCGGCAGGGCTCGCCTGACGGCCTCGAACAAGTCCTTTGGTGGGCCGAAACCGACCTGGCGACCATCCTTGAGCACGACCATATAGTCCACGATACCGATCAGGCGCGGCCGGTGCGTGGTGACCACGACCGTAGCCCCACGCTCACGCAGATGCCGCATGGCCTGGATCAGGGCCTGCTCGCCCACCTCGTCCAGGTTGGCATTGGGCTCGTCCAGCACCACGAAGCGCGGGTTACCGTAAAGCGCACGTGCAATCGCCAGGCGCTGGCGTTGGCCGCCCGAAGGCGCAAAGCCAGCCTCGCCCAGCCGGGTGTCGTAGCCTTTGGGCCAGGACAGAATGATTTCGTGCATGCCCACCAACTGGGCGGCCTGCACCACAGCCTGCGGGTCAACCTCGCCCATGCGAGCGATGTTCTCAGCCACGGTACCTTCAAAGAAATCTATCTCTTGAGGCACATAGCCCATCTGCGGGCCCAGTTCGTCGTGGTTCCAGTCGGAGATTTCCACGCCATCCAGCCGGATGGAGCCGCGAGCTGGTCTCCACACCCCCACGAGCAGGCGCGAAAGTGAACTCTTGCCCGAAGCGCTGGGACCCACCACCGCGAGTGCCTGACCTGGAGCCAGCTCAAACTGCAGGTCGGTGAGCACGGCCTTGTTGAAACCCGGCGGCACGCCCATCACGCCAGAGACCGTGAGTCGCCCCGAGGGTGGCGGTAGGCGCATCTGCTGCAAGCGCGCCTCGTCTTCCTTGAGCAGCCGGTTCAAGCGGTCGTAGGCTTGACGGGCCCTGACGATGCTCGGCCAGTGAACAATCAGCACCTGCAGCGGCCCCACTGATTTGGAGATCAGCATGGTGGCCGCAATCACCATACCCCCCGTGATGATGCCCTCAATGGCCAGGTAAAGGCCCAGCGCCATGCCCAGCGACTGAAAGCTGTGCTGCAGAAAACTGGTGAAGCCAGAGCTGACACCGGCAGCCTCAGAGGCATTGACTTGCTGGGCCAGGAATTCCCGGTGACGTTCATACCAGCGCCTGCGCAACGCCGGCATCATGCCCAGGGCCATTGTGGTCTCGGCTTGACGCAACACCTTGCCCGCCAGTTGCACGGCCTCGGCGTTGGCGTCATTGGAGGCCTTGAGCGCCGCGGTGGTCAGGCGTTGGTTGACAAAGGCGGCAACCATCATGATGGCAGCGGCCGCCAGGGAAAACGCAGCCAAGTAGGGATGGAAGAGTGCGCCCACCACCACGAACAGCAGTGCAAAAGGGGCCTCCAGCATAGCGAGAAGACCTTTGCCCGATAGAAACTGACGCAATTCCAGCAGGTCCGACATGACCTGTTGCACGTTCACTTCGCGTCGGCCGGCAAAACGCCGGAATGACGCATCGAAGACTTCGGCAGCAAGTTCCCAGTCAATACGCAGCGAAAGCCGCACCATCAACCGGTTGCGAATCCACTCCATGGCCGACCAGAACATGTAAACGCCCACGATCAACGACGTCAGTGAAACCAGCGTGACCATGCTGCGGCTGGACAGCACACGGTCGAACGCGTTCCACATGTAGACGATCGGCGCCAGCGACAGCGCCTCGATGATCAGGCACAGCACAGCCGCGAACCAAAAGCCCCGGCGGACGGTGCGAAACACACCGCCCACGGGGGTCTGATGGGTAGAACTGTTTCCGACGGAGGGTTGACTCGACACGTCTTGTGGATGAGCGAGCCGGCAGGGTCAGCTCTTGCTCTGGTTGAACGGGTCGAACGGATCCGCCGACACGGGTGCGTACCCACCCAGCAAGCCGACTGACGTCCCTTGCGAAGCCATCTGAGCCAGCAACGCAACCGGATCGCCGGTAGATCCCACCCCTCCATCCGTCGGCAGATCGCCCACATGGCGCGCATCCACCAGTCCAGCAAGGTCGCCGGCGTCCAGTACCAGCCCGCCTGCCACCCCTTCCAACAAGGCACCCGCCGCACCAACGCTTGGGCCTCCGGACAACGTCGGTACAGCCGAAGGAGCCGCAAGCACTGACATCAGTCGCGCAAGGGAGTCATCAAACACGACACCGTCGACCAAGCCCACATCCGACAACGCCGAGGCAAGATCGGTGTCCGAGGCGATGTCGATGTAAGCGGTCGAGGCGACGGAGTCGACGAAAAGATCCACTGCGGCAATGACGAGACCAGACGCGTCTTCGCCTTGCGGTGCCGGAGCAGTCAGCGCAGCCGAGAGGCCTGAAACCGCGGCAAATGGGCCCTCCACGCTTGCGGAGAACTGAGCCGACAGTGCACCGACATCAGCCAGGTTGCCTGTAGACAACGGGACTGCAGGCAGGGGATTGGGCTGGTGCAGCTTCAAGACAGGGTTGGACCCTGCGAAGAGCGCTTCCACTGCATCCGATTGGTCGCTCAGGAAGTTAGTGCCTTGAACGACGATGTCAAGGTCTGCTTCTCCGTTGATATCGAGACCGTCATCGGCCAACTGCAGCGCTTGACCTACATCCAGTTGAATGGCGTCCACCCCCACAGCATCCAAATTCGCCATGGCCTGATCGACCATGGCTTGCGACCCTGATCCAGCCGTCAGGTTGTCTACGTCCGCGTCGGTCCAGCGAGCGGTAACAGAAACGTCGGCGTCGTTGGCAGTGAACAGTGCACCGAGGGTGGGCGCCGTTGTAAGGAAGCTGGTACCGTTGACCGTGGTCAGACCATCGAGGATCACGGCGGGAGACCCCGCGTTGAACGTCACACCGGCTTGCCCCAGAGCCATCGCCTGCGCCAAGCTGAACTCCAGGATGTCAACCCCCGCCGCGTCCAGCTTATCGACCAACGCATCAAACGCATCATCACGAGCGGTCGCGGTGTTCAGGGCAAGAATCTGGGCGATCGCCTGCTGACCAACGTCGACCGTGACGTCGGCGGAGTCCGCAAACAGGACGGCAGATTGCGTCGCGCCATGGGACGCGAGGAAGGCAGTACCTTGGACGACTACATCAACACCCGCTCCGAACGACAAGTCCTGCCCTGGCTCGGAATTGAAAGCAAGGAGCTGACCGACCTGCGCGTCGGTCAGCGCAATCTCGTCCACACCGCTGGACAACAGGTTGGCAGTCAAGGCATCGAGGAAGTCATCCCCGCCTGCCATGATGGAGCTGATGTCCCCGTCACCCAGCTGTACCTTGACATCTGCATCCTGGAAAACAGTCGCTGCCGTAGCGTTCAGCGACCCCGTTCCGCCCAAGAACGCTGTTCCGTTGACGAGTACGTCATCGCCGGGAGCGATCTGATACCCGGCCCACGCCTGAACATCACTTGCGGAATTGACAACGAGCGTGCTGTCCAGCCAGAACTCTTGGTCAGTACCGTCCGTGCTCACATTCCCCGATGCGTCCGTGACGCTGACGGTCACCGAGGCCTTGCTGCCGTCGCTCAACGTGCCCAGGCTGCCGGACACAGGCGTTGCAAGGCTCGTGTTCAAGCTCCATTTGCCGCCGTCCACCACCACGCCGCCATTGGCCGTGGAGTAAGTCGCCCCCCCCACGACAACCGTAAGCACCTCCCCAGCACCCAGCGTCGCAGTGCCCGTCAGACGGGGGGTAGCGTCATCGCTGACGACTTTGTCGACAGTCGGCGCCGCAGGCCCCTTGGTATCCACCGTGTAGTTCCCGCTGGTGGCCGCAGTACCGATGTTCCCGGCCGCATCCGTGTACCCGGTGCCGAGAGTCACGACGTTGCTCGCGTCCTCGATGTCAGCGGTGGGCGTGAAGGTTGCGGTGAAGACTAGCGGGTTGCTGGTTGGCGTCAGGCCACTCAGCATCCCGTTCTCCGCCATCAGGTCGTCCAGCGAGAAACCAACCGGCACCTCGCTGAATACGATCGTCACCGTGGCGGTTTCTCCGATCTTCAGCGCGCTGTCAGACAACGAAATAACCGCCGTCGGGGATGTGGTGTCGGGCGCCGGGGTCGGCGCAGGCGTGGGCGCCGGGGTCGGCGCAGGCGTGGGCGCCGGGGTCGGCGCAGGCGTGGGCGCC
>JBMLPD010000595.1:0-7605 GCA_049242285.1 Rubrivivax sp. | reverse complement strand
GGGTTCGGCGCAGGGTCAGACCCCGCGAAGAGCAGGAGCCCTGACCCCACCGCAACTGTGGCCAAGATATCAGCAGTCAGGCCAGCAAGCAGCCCGTCCTCGGCAGCCACAGCTGCTGTTGCCGCCGCGCCACCCGCAGCACCCGCACCACCTGCAGCACCACCGGCACTACCCGCAGCACCGGACGGAGCAGACTCAGCACCGGACGGAGTAGGCGCATCAGGGGTCGGAGACGAAGCCTGGGCCATCGTCCACTGCGTCGTTTCCTGCGCAGACTCACTCAAGTCCACACCGCCTGCAAGAACACTGCCAGGATTCGCGTCCGGCGGAGAGGCCAGGGAGAGGTCTAGACCCAACACCTCGAGTTCGAGAGAGTCAGCGAAACCCGATGGCATTGCGGGCGCTGGCCCCGCACCATCACCACGGGATGCCACCAAGTCATCGAGATCGGTAGTTCGAATCGCCTCTGGGATCTCCGAGCCTGCAACCTCGCCGCTCAGGGGGAGGCGATCGATCAGGGCCTGCGGAGCGACTTCGGGTGTGGCACCGACATCCCCCTGCACCGTGAGCGGCAGCTCGGACTCTCGCTGAGCGAGCAACAACCCCGGAGCAGCCAACGCCGCCAGCAGTGCGCCACCTTTCCCTGCGCCAGGACCGCCCGACCGACCGTTTTGCCCGGTGCCCCTTGCTTTTTTCTTGCTCAACTTTGATCCCCTGTTTACCCGTACTGCTGCTCATGATATCCGAAAGTTGCGGACGCTCAAGTTCGCAAATGCAATTGGAAACATACGGAAACAAACTCACACCTGTTCAAGAGGCGATTCATCAATCATCCGGGACATGACAGCCGGTCAGGGCCACGAATTCGTCGAGGATCTTGACCCGATCTCCGGACGCCGCGCTGCGATATGGCAGCCGCAGTGCCTCGATCAATTCCTTGCGCGTCGTCATGCTGATGTGCCTCGTCAGGTTGCGCTGCCCCCGCCGGCCCATCCGGCGGGTAACAAGCTACGTGAGGCAACAGGTCAGCACCGGTAGCGATTCCGATGAGTCAATGCGGCCCGGCATGATCGTCGGAGACGATCAATTTGACGCCCTTCAATCCTCGCCGAATCAGGCTGTCCAGGAAGGCTCGCCAATGCACCTCAGCTTCGGACCGCGCCACCGAGACGCCCGGCACCCGGCGATGGCCGCTTGCGGTCACGCCCACCGCCACCAGCACCGCGCTATCGATCAGGCGACCGCCTTCGCACACCCGCTCAAAGCGGGCATCCAGAAAGAGGTAGGGCGTTTCATCCCAGGCGCGCTCACGCCAGGCCGCCAGGCCGGCATCGAGCTGCTCGGCGGCACGGCTGACCTGCGTCGAAGAAATCGACGCCTCTGGCCCCAAGAGCGCTTGCAACACCGTGATCACCTTGCGGGTAGACACGCCCTGCACATGCATCTCGGCCGGCGCAATGTTGAGCGCCTGCTCGGTGCGCGAGCCCTTGTCCAGTGCCCTCGGATAGAAACCGCCGCCACGCACCCTGGGGCACGTCGAAGGTTTGTTCGCCCACACGTGGCATGACCGTCTTGGGCTTGACGCCGTTGGCGCAGTCGACACGATCAGCGGTGCGCTCATGAGGGCGGGCATGGAGACAGTGGCTGCGTTCGATCTTGCTGGCTTCATTGACCAGAATGCGCAAGGCTTCGCCAGCGCCGTCCAGTCCGTTCTCCAGCAAAGCCGCAAAAGCGGTGTCCAAAGGATGATGCTCGACACGTTGTGCCACCGGGAAGACTCCTTCGTGGGGGTGGGTCAAAATCCTCGAAGAAATCGCCTGCGGACCATGCCTGCCGGGGTTGCGCCGCGATGCGGGGCCGTCCTTCGCTCTTCGCGCGCTACGCGCCCTCCTCGCTGCGACCAGCCCCGCATCACAACTCCAGCAGGCTACGAATTTACAGAACGAGTGTTGCACCAACGGGCCAGCCTCAGGTCAGGCACTGTCTCGTTTGCACGAGAGGTGTCTTCCACATGAACGTGTCTATCGATGCGGGCACAATCAACTGCCCGCTGATTGCTTGCCTGCTCGCCAAGGATGATTTTCGTCAGCATCGCCTCCTACCGAGATCCTGATCTCGTTTCCACGCTCGAAGACTGCCTTGCGCGCGCAAGGCGTGCTGATCAGTTGCACTTGGCGGTCTTGGAGCAGAGCTCAGCCCCATCGCAAATTCCTAAGGAATTGACAGCGCTTGCCGGTCGGTTCAGCTACCTGCATGTCGACTACCGCTACAGCAGGGGACCTTGCTGGGCCCGCTCCATGATCGGCACCTACCTGCGAGATGAGGAGTTCTTCTTTCAGATTGATGCCCACATGAGATTTGACGATGGATGGGACGAGTTGCTTGTGCGGGCGCATCGGCAGGTGTCGGTTCAAAATCCCCGCGCGATCATCTCTTCGTACCCTTGTGCGTTTGACCTGTTCGAAGGCCAGATCTTGAAGCGCAAGATGCCAGGCATGGCACTGGTTCTAAGGCCCCGTCCCGAGGCCCTGCTTGGAGAGGCATCGCCTGTACTGTCATTCCACGCTGTGCCCACACCCGCAGCCGAACCGGTGCAAGGATTTCACGTGGGCGCTGGGTGTCTGTTCGCCAATGCCAGCTTGCTTCAGCAAGTGCCGATTGATCCTTGGCTGTACTTCCACGGAGAAGAGCAGGATCTGGCCGTTCGTGCCTGGACTCATGGTTGGGACATCTGGCATATGCCGGAAATGCCCGTATACCACCTGTACCACAGCGGAGGCGGACGCCCTGTTCACTGGGATGTTGTCGATGATGCCCAGCGTGAGGTTCGCTGGTGGGAACTCGATCGGCAGGCCGCCAGGCGCTTGTCCTCGCTGTTTTATGAAGGGGCTGACTTGGGTGTCTACGGCCTAGGTTCCGAGCGGTCGCTTGAAGAGTTCGCGGCGGCCTCGGGCGTCGACTACCTCAGGCGGCAGATCAGCATCCCACCGCTCTGACACCTGAGCCCGTACCGTCTGGGGTGAATCCTTGAATGCATCCGAAACAGAACTGTTACCCGCCAACTGGTGGCAGTGGCTGGTCCACAACGTCAACAGGGGTTGCGCTGACGAATCGCTGATGGCCGATCTGACCAAGGGTGGTTTCTCGCAGGAGCAGGCCCACGGAGCCTTGATGGTGGCTCGAGGCATGCGGGACGAACCGCTCGAAGGCACCGACCTAGAACTGCCCCACGTCCGGGTAGATGGGGCTGACATCAATCTGGGCGGCCATGTTGTTCGCGTGAGAGTTTCCATGGAACGGCCCCAGTTGGTGGTGCTTGATAACGTCCTGACGCCTGCGGAGTGCGAACTGCTGATTGCTCTAGGCGAGTCGAGCGCCAAGCCTTCTTCCATCGTGGACCCAGCGAGCGGTGAAGCCGTGGCGCACAACGCTCGGTCGGGTCAACATGCCTTTTTGACTACGGCCCACCCAGGCTTGTTGGCGATCGAAACACGGCTTAGCCAACTGCTTCACTGGCCTGTTGATCGGTTCGAGCATCTTCAGGCCATCGGCTACGACCCTGGCGACGAGTACCGGCCTCACTTTGATTGGTTTGATCCCCAGCACCCTGGGAGTGCCAGCCACTTGGTGAGGGCGGGTCAGCGTGTGGGCACGTTGGTGATGTATCTGAAGTCGCCTTTCGTGGGTGGTGCAACAGGGTTTCCGAGCATCGGGGGAATCCGGGTGCATCCTGCAGAGGGTAGTGCCGTGTGGTTTCGTGATGTCGACGCACGAGGTCTGCCGGATGTGCGGACGCTACATGCAGGAGATCCCGTGAAGACTGGACGTAAGTGGATCGCGACGGCCTGGTTGCGCCAGCGCCGCTGGCGCGATACAGGGGTCTGACAGCTTCTGATTTTCCCCATGAAAGGATGCGTACATGAGCAATCGCAATTCACCTTCCAAAACTCCTCGGCGCCGCGCCCGCGTTGATTCTCTGGAAACGAGCGAGGCCGTGAAGGCACCCAAGAGTCCATCGGTCTCCAGTGCGGCCGGCCAGAAGAAGCGACCTTCCAAGACCGGCGGAGCCAGCAGACCTGGCAAGTCTGCGGTGGCATCCCCTGCCGGCCCTGAAGTGGCGATCTTTCAGATCTTCTTCGAGCAATCGCAGCGATCGGCGCTCGATTCCGCATTCATTCCGTTGGACAACGCTGGCCATGCCGACCCCTTGTTCGAATTTTCTGTCTTTGAGCGGCTGGCTGCAGAAGAGGGGGTACGTCTGTCCCCCTTGTGGGGCGCGGTGTCCTGGCGCTTTGCCGCCAAGACAGGCATGGATGGACGGCAGTGGCTGGATCAGATCCGGCAGCACCCAGGCTTTGATCTTTACTTCTGCAATCCCTCGCCAGAAAACGAGGGGTTGTACGCCAGCCCCTGGCAGCAGGGCATGGCCAAACACCCGGGCTTGCGTGACCTTGCTGCACAGATGTTCTCCAGCGCCGGGCTGGACCCCAGGGAACTGGACGATATTGTTCCGTCGCCGGGATTTTCTTCCTGCAACTACTTCGTTGGCACACCGCAGTTCTGGAACGCTTACATTCCCTTTGTTCGTAATGTGATCGATCTGGCGCGAAAGGAATTGCCTGCACCCGTGCTGGCCCTCTTGGATTCCAACAAAGCGGATCCGATGGGTCTTCACCCTGGGGCGACGTACTGGCCTTTCATCGTCGAGCGCTTGTTCACGGTGTTCCTCAAACGTCATGCTGGCGTACTGAAGGTCCACAAAGTCGCGCTTCCCAAACTGGAGGCCCAGCTCAATCCCCACGTCAAGCGACTGCGCGAGATGAAGGACGTTGCGCACCGCACGCGTTCTCAGTGGCTGTACGGCTGCTGGCTCAGCTACCGGAACCTGTACCTGCTGCAGGTGGCCGGCAAAGAGTGGTGTGCGCGTCATCTGCCATTGCTCGTGTCCAAGGAAGTCCGATTCTGGTGAGATCCGGATATCTCATGTCGTGTGATTCGGCGTCGCTGTCGAGGTCAGATGAGTGATGCCCTGACGGCCCACGGCCTGGCAGTCCTCGCGACGCAGGCCCGTCAAGCGGGCGACTTGCTCCTGGCCGCGCAGCGCTATGAGCAGGCACTGGGGCTCGCACCTGACCAGATGGATCTGCGTCTGGATGCTGCTGCTGCACGTCTGGGCGCGGGCGAGCCCGCCAAAGCCTTGGACTTGCTGAGGCACACTGACTCGCTCGCGGGTGGCCGAGATTCCCTGTCGCCCGTACAGGCTTGGCGAAAGCCGCTTCTGACGGGCATGGCGCTGGCCAGGTTGCGTGAGGCCGATGACGCCCTGGCCTGCATGCGCGCGGCGTTGGCAGTCCGATCCATACCAGCCTCGTCTGCCGCTACCGCACGAAAGGAGTGTGCGAGCCTCTTGCTCAATGAGCTGGGGGATCCTGCGGGGGCAGCAGCCGTACACTGGCCGGGAACGCAGCAGCCCGCCTTCGGTTCGAGTTCCCTGGCTCAAATTCAGGAAGGGCTCGACCACGAGGCCTCGCTTGCGCAATTGGTCAGCGGTTTGTATACCGGCGCTGTCAGCAACAAGGAGTTGGTGCAGGGCTTTCGGGCCTTCGCCCGCGCCCACCTGTGGCCGGATGCTCAGTTGCGCAGCGAAGCCGCTTCGCTTCGGGCGCGGCCGCTTGCGCACCGCGGCAGGCCTAGGATAGGTCTGGTGTCCTCGATGTTCGGCGCTTCGCCTGTCGCGTTCTTGACCCTTGGTGCGGTCGAGGCGCTTTCAAGCCATGCCGACCTTGTCTTTCTGGATCGTGGCTCCAAGGTGGACTGGGCCCAAGCGCGGTACCGTCAGGTGGCCTGCGAATGGCATGACGTTCGGCAGCAGGACAGCCGGCAATTGGCTATTGCTCTGGGTGGAGCCAACCTCGACGCCGTCATCGATCTCGGAGGTTGGATGGACCTGCAGGCGCTGGGGGCGCTCGCCGCCCGACCCGTGCGTCGCCAGTTCAAGTGGGTAGGGGGCCAGTCCTTGACCACGGGCCTGGACTGCTTTGATGGTTTCCTCGCGGACCGTTGGCAGATTCCAGACGCGGCGCGGTCGCTGTACGCTGAGCCTGTGCTTCACTTTTCCTGCAGTTACGTCTCGTATACCAGCCCGCCTTACAGAAGCCTGGAGGGGGCCAGCGCGAACATGCCCACCCCTCAGGCCGCCAAGCCTGGGGCCTACGCCATTGTCTCCAACCCAGCCAAGATCGGCCCGCCCATGCGGCGAATCCTGGACCAACTTCGGCCCAAGGCGCAGGTGCTCTACCTGGTGGACCACCGTTGGCGGCACCGGCACGCTCGGGATGCAGTTGCCCAAGCGTTAGGTCCGTGGATGTCGGTGGTGCGCTTCATCGCCCCACCGAATCACCCCACCTACTTGGAGACATTGGTTCGTCTGGACGCCGCGTTCCTGGATACACAGCCCTATGCCATGGGTCTGACCGCCGTCGAACTGCGCCTTCTGGGCAAACCCATCGTGGCCAGCCCTCGGGCCGAGTTTGCCACCATGCGCGAGCGGCACTGCGTGGCCCACATGCAGGCGCTTCGGTTGGATCATCACCAAGACATTGCACGTCAGTTGTTGGCCTGGTGTGTTGCATGAGCGCGACAGACAATACCGCCGCTGGCACTGTTCGCCGTATCTGGGTGCGGGCCTCCGCGCTCGCACATGGGCGCGCACCTGATTACGCCGATTCGCAGCGGGTTGGGGTCGCGGTCCTGTTGCCGTGGACCAACAGAACCATGGCCGAAAGCGCCAGTGCCTTGATGGCGGCGCGCGCGGCCCACCCCTGCGCCATCTACTGCCTTCAGGACGATTTAGGTATGGGACCCTTGTCCCTCATGAGCGCCGCGTTGGCGGGCATACGCAGTGACTGGGTGGTCTACGCCGCTCAGGATGCGTTTGCGGGCCGCTACTGGCTACGTTTCGCGGTCGAAGCCCTGAGGGCCCGTCCCGTGAGTCGCCTTCTGGCCTTCAACGATGGGAAGTGGTTTGGAAGGCTCGCTGCATTTGGGATGGCTCAGCGCGAGTGGCTGAGGGATCTCTACGGCGAGCACCTGTTCCACCCGGGTTACAGGCGGCACTATGCCGACGTGGAGTTGTCGCTCATCGCGCGTCAGCAACAGGTCATGGCGTACCACCCTCACTCCTTGCTGGTGGAAGCAGACTACGACAAGGACAGCCGACCTGTCGATGAGGCTGACCGAGCGCACTTCTTGCGCAGGAAGTTGTCGGGTTTTGGCGGACACGTTACGGACCCCGTCCTTAAGGGAGAGTTCGGCTGAAAGTGGTGGCTCCGGTTGCGCATTCCACTGATCGCGGACACCCATTCCAGACTGATCGCGGACAGCGTTCCAGGCGATCACGGACACCCTGGGTGGGGTGCCTGCGTGACGGGCTCGATGGTAGGCCAACTGTCCGCCATCAGTTTGGAACGCTGTCCGCGATGAGCGTGGAACGGGGTCTGCCGGGTTGCCCACGCGGCGCCCCGGCGCCGCGGGGGCAACCCCGTGCCGAAGGCGGGGTCGATACCGTCGGGGTGCGGCCGGGCAGCCGTGGCCACCGCGGCGGCG
>JBMLPD010000594.1:0-29180 GCA_049242285.1 Rubrivivax sp. | reverse complement strand
CCCAGCTGGATCGCGGTGAGGTCAAGCACAGCACCAAGAAGCCGTTCCGCCAGAAAGGCACCGGGCGCGCCCGCGCGGGCATGACGTCCTCGCCGCTGTGGCGCGGAGGCGGTCGCATCTTCCCGAACCGTCCTGACGAGAACTTCTCGCACAAGGTCAACAAGAAGATGTACCGGGCCGGCATGGCCTCCATCCTCTCCCAGCTGGCCCGTGATGGGCGCCTGGCCGTGGTGGAGTCGCTGTCGATCGATGCGCCCAAGACGAAGCTGCTGGCCCAGAAGTTCAAGGCCATGGGTCTGAACTCCGTGATGGTCATCGCCGATCAGATCGACGACAACCTCGCGCTGGCCTCGCGCAACCTGGCCAACGTGCTGGTCGTCGAGCCCCGCTACGCCGATCCCCTGTCGCTGGTCTTCTACAAGAAGGTGCTGGTGACCAAGGGTGCCATCGAGCAGCTCAAGGAGATGTTCGCATGACCGCCGCCACCAAATTCGACGAGGGTCGTCTGGCTCAAGTGCTGGTCGCGCCCATCATCTCCGAGAAGGCCACGCGCCTGGGTGAAAAGCAGAACCAGGTTCTGTTCAAGGTGCTGCGCAGCGCCACCAAGCCCGAGATCAAGGCCGCGGTGGAGCTGATGTTCAAGGTCGAGGTCGCCTCGGTCTCGACGGTCAACCAGAAGGGCAAGACCAAGCGTTTCGGGCGCAGCATCGGGCGTCGGGATCACGTCAAGAAGGCTTTCGTGGCCCTCAAGCCGGGTCAGGAGCTCAATTTCTCCGGGGAGGCCGCGTAATGGCCGTCATCAAAGTCAAGCCGACTTCGCCGGGCCGCCGTGCCGTGGTGAAGGTGGTGCACAAGCACCTGCACAAGGGTGCGCCTGAGGCCTCTCTGCTGGAGCCGCAGAAGCAGAACTCGGGCCGCAACAACAACGGCCACATCACCATGCGCCACAAGGGTGGTGGCCACAAGCACCACTACCGCGTCGTCGATTTCCGTCGCAACAAGGACGGCATCCCGGCGAAGGTGGAGCGTATCGAGTACGACCCGAACCGCACGGCCCACATCGCTTTGCTGTGCTATGCCGACGGTGAGCGTCGCTACATCATCGCGCCGCGTGGAGTGGAGGCGGGTTCCACCCTGCTCAGCGGGTCCGAGGCCCCGATCAAGGCGGGCAACACGCTGCCCATCCGCAACATCCCGGTGGGTTCGACCATCCACTGTGTCGAGATGCTGCCGGGCAAGGGCGCGCAGATCGCGCGCTCGGCTGGAACTGCCGTCACGTTGATGGCTCGCGAAGGCACCTATGCGCAGATCCGGTTGCGGTCTGGCGAGGTGCGTCGCATCCACATCGATTGCCGCGCCACGATTGGCGAAGTCTCCAACGAAGAGCACAACCTGCGCCAGTACGGCAAGGCAGGCGCCATTCGCTGGAAGGGTATCCGTCCGACGGTTCGTGGCGTGGCCATGAACCCGGTTGATCACCCGCACGGTGGTGGCGAAGGCCGCACGGGCGAGGGTCAGCCGCAAGTCTCGCCCTGGAACACCCTCACCAAGGGCTATCGCACCCGCAACAACAAGCGTACGCAGACCATGATCGTCTCGCGTCGCAAGAAGTAAGAGGAGCGTGCCATGACCCGTTCTCTCAAGAAGGGCCCCTTCGTTGACCACCACTTGATCGCCAAGGTCGAGAAGGCGGTGGCCATCAAGGACAAGAAGCCCATCAAGACCTGGTCCCGTCGCAGCACCATCCTGCCCGACTTCATCGGCCTGACGATTGCGGTGCACAACGGCAAGCAGCACGTGCCGGTGTATGTGACCGATCAGATGGTGGGCCACAAGCTGGGCGAGTTTGCGCTCACCCGCACCTTCAAGGGCCATCCGGCCGACAAGAAGGCGAAGAAGTAAGGGGTATATGGACGTGGAAACCAAAGCAAGCGTTCGCGGCGTGCGCCTGTCAGCCGACAAAGGTCGGCTGGTGGCCGACCTGATCCGCGGCAAGAAGGTGGACCAGGCCCTGAACATCCTGACCTTCACCCAGAAGAAGGCGGCCGGTATCGTCAAGAAGGCTCTGGAGTCGGCGGTTGCCAACGCAGAGCACAACGATGGTGCCGACATCGACGAGTTGAAGGTCAAGTCGATCTACGTGGAGCAGGGCACCACCCTGAAGCGTTTTTCTGCGCGCGCCAAGGGCCGCGGAAACCGCATCAGCAAGGGCACCTGCCATATCTACGTGACCGTTGGCAACTGAAGGCCAGGAACACCATGGGACAAAAGATCCATCCGACCGGCTTCCGGCTGCCTGTGACCCGAGCATGGTCCTCGCGCTGGTTCGCCAACAGCAAGAACTTCAGCCAGATGCTGGCCGAAGACCTGGACGTACGCGAGTACCTCAAGGCCAAGCTCAAGAGCGCGGCGGTGTCGCGCATCCTGATCGAGCGTCCGGCCAAGAACGCCCGCATCACCATCTTCTCTGCGCGGCCCGGCGTGGTCATTGGCAAGAAGGGCGAGGACATCGAGAACCTCAAGGCTGAACTGGCCAAGAAGCTCGGGGTCCCGGTGGCGGTGAACATCGAAGAGGTGCGCAAGCCCGAGATCGATGCCCAGCTGATCGCCGACTCCATCACGCAGCAGCTGGAAAAGCGCATCATGTTCCGCCGGGCCATGAAGCGCGCCATGCAAAACGCCATGCGTCTGGGCGCCCAGGGCATCAAGCTGATGTCTTCGGGCCGTCTGAACGGCATTGAAATTGCCCGCTGCGAGTGGTACCGCGAAGGCCGCGTGCCGTTGCACACCCTCAAGGCGGACATTGACTACGGCTTTTCCGAAGCCAAGACCACCTATGGTGTCATTGGCGTGAAGTGCTGGGTGTATCGCGGCGACAACCTCGGCCGCGGTGAGGCTCCTGGCGCACTGAAGGCTGACGAAGGTCAGGACGACCGCCGCGCACGTCGCGGCCCCCGCCCCGGCGCGCCTGCAGGACGCGGGCGCCCTGGTGCCGACCGCGCCCCGCGTGCAGACGCTGCTGCGCCCGCCGGTGATGCACCGAAGACCCCGGCTGTCAAGCGCGTGCGCCGCGCGGTGGCGCCTGCGGCCGAGTCCAAAGGAGAGTAAACATGCTGCAACCTTCACGGAGAAAGTTCCGCAAGGAGCAGAAGGGCCGAAACACCGGCATCGCCACGCGCGGCGCGGCGGTTTCGTTCGGCGAGTTCGGTCTGAAGGCTACCGAGCGTGGTCGATTGACCGCGCGCCAGATCGAGGCGGCCCGTCGGGCCATTTCGCGCCACATCAAGCGCGGTGGCCGCATCTTCATCCGCATCTTCCCGGACAAGCCGATCTCCCAGAAGCCGGCCGAGGTCCGCATGGGCAACGGCAAGGGCAATCCGGAGTACTACGTCGCGGAAATCCAGCCGGGCAAGGTGCTCTACGAAATCAACGGTGTGCCCGAGACGCTCGCGCGTGAGGCCTTTACGCTGGCTGCGGCCAAGCTGCCGTTGCGCTGCACCTTCGTGGCCCGCCAGGTCGGTGCCTGATTGGAGACCCCGATGAAAGCATCTGATCTCAGAGCCAAGAGCGTGGCCGAACTGGAGAAGGAGGTGTCTGACCTCCTGAAAGCCCATTTCGGTCTGCGCATGCAAAAGGCCACGCAACAGCTGACGAATCACTCCCAGCTGGGCCGTACGCGTCGCGACATCGCACGCGCCAGGACCATCCTGGCCCAGAAGAAGAAGGAAGGTGCCCAATGAGCGAAGCTCAGGCTGCCGTGAAGAACACGAGGACCTTGGTTGGCAAGGTCGTCAGTGACAAGCGGTCCAAGACCGTGACCGTGTTGGTGGAGCGTCGTGCAGCCCACGAGCTCTACGGCAAGATCGTGGCCAAGTCGCGCAAGTACCACGCCCACGATGAAAAGGGCGAGTACAGGCTCGGTGACGTGGTCGAGATTGCCGAAGGGCGGCCGATTTCCAAGACCAAGTCCTGGACCGTGACGCGCCTGGTGGAAAAGGCCGGTCTGGCCTGATAGCGGCAAGCGCAGGCAGCCAAAGGGTTTTTCACCTGGTGGCGCTGCGACAAGCCGGATGGCCGGGACACTGGCGCCGGCTCCGCCGTATGCGCGGCGGCACTGTTCAACTCTTTAGCGCGAGGTTTCCATGATCAAGGTTGGTGACAGGCTTCCGGCGGGAACCCTTCATGAGTTTGTCGAGGTCGAGGGCAACGGATGCTCCGTGGGTCCGAATGCGTTCGACATCGAAAAGGCGGCCGCTGGCAAGACCATCGCATTGTTCGCGCTGCCAGGCGCCTTCACTCCCACCTGTTCGGCCAAGCATGTGCCGGGCTACGTCGAGAAGGCGGCTGAACTGCAGGCTGCGGGCGTGGACGAGATCTGGTGCGTTTCCGTCAACGACGCTTTCGTCATGGGCGCCTGGGCTCGCGATCAGAACACCGCAGGCAAGGTACGCATGATGGCCGACGGCAGCGCAGACTTCGCTCGTGCGACGGGCTTGACCCTGGACCTGACAGCGCGCGGGATGGGGTTGCGATCCAATCGCTACTCCATGCTCGTCGTGGATGGCGTTGTGAAGTCGCTCAACGTGGAAGCCCCGGGCAAGTTCGAGGTCAGCGATGCGGCCACGATCCTGGCGCAGTGCAAGAGTGCTTGACAACATCAGAACGTAAGGGTTAGACTCTCGAGCTTTCCCGCAAAACGGTCAGGACGCAAGCGCCTGAAGCCGGAGCGGGTTCCGCCCAAGCGGGCGCCCACCGTGTCCAGATCGGTGGGTGCTTGACGGGCCCAAGACTGATCTGTCGGTGTTGCCGAGAGTTCAAGTTGGGGATGAATCATGATTCAAATGCAGTCGCGGCTGGATGTCGCGGACAACACGGGCGCGAAGTCCGTCATGTGCATCAAGGTGCTCGGCGGCTCCAAGCGTCGCTACGCGGGCATTGGTGATGTCATCAAAGTCAGCATCAAGGAGGCCGCGCCACGGGGCCGCGTCAAGAAGGGCGAGGTCTACAGCGCTGTCGTCGTCAGAACCGCCAAGGGCGTGCGCCGTCAGGACGGATCGCTGGTGAAGTTCGATGGCAATGCGGCCGTGCTGCTCAATGCCAAGCTCGAGCCGATCGGCACGCGCATCTTCGGCCCGGTCACCCGCGAACTGCGCTCTGAGCGGTTCATGAAGATCGTGTCGCTGGCACCCGAAGTGCTGTGAGCTGCCAGAGCCAATCCCCACAGGATCGATCATGAACAAGATTCGCAAAGGCGACCAGGTCATCGTGCTGACCGGTCGTGACAAGGGCAAGCGCGGCACCGTGACGCAGCGCGTTGACGAAGAGCGCATCGTCGTCGAAGGTGTCAATGTGGTGAAGAAGCACGTCAAGCCCAACCCGATGAAAGGGACGACGGGCGGCGTGATCGACAAGACCATGTCCATCCACCAATCCAATGTGGCGATCTTCAACCCCGCCACGGGCAAGGCCGATCGCGTGGGCATCAAGGTGTCGGCCGACTCGACCAAGGTGCGCGTCTTCCGCTCCAGTGGCGAAGAGATCAAGGCCTGAGGCCGGACCTGACCGCAGGAATCACTCAAATGGCTCAACAACAGACAGCGCGCCTGCAGGCGCACTACCGCGACACCATCGTGCCGGGGCTTGTCGCCAAGTTTGGTTACAAGTCCGCGATGGAAGTGCCGCGCCTGACCAAGATCACCCTGAACATGGGGGTCAGCGAGGCCGTCTCGGACAAGAAGGTCATGGACAACGCCGTCGGCGACCTGACCAAGATCGCGGGCCAGAAGCCCGTGGTCACGAAGAGCAAGAAGGCCATCGCGGGCTTCAAGATCCGCGACGGTGTGCCCATCGGCTGCATGGTCACGCTGCGCGGACAGCGGATGTACGAGTTCCTGGATCGCTTCGTCACCGTGGCGCTGCCCCGTGTACGCGATTTCCGCGGCATCTCCGGTCGCTCCTTTGACGGGCGCGGCAACTACAACATCGGCGTCAAGGAACAGATCATCTTTCCGGAGATCGACTACGACAAGATCGATGCGATCCGCGGGATGAACATCAGCATCACCACCAGCGCGAAGACGGACGACGAGTGCAAGGCCTTGCTGGCGGCATTCAAGTTCCCGTTCAAGAACTGACGTACGGACCGGAAGCACCAAATGGCCAAAATGTCATTGAAGCAGCGCGAGGAAAAGCGCGAGAAGCTCGTCGCCAAGTTCGCCAAGAAGTACGCGGAACTGCAGGAAGCGGCGCGCAATGCCAAGCTCAGCGACGAAGAGCGCTACGCCGCCCGCCTGGAGCTTCAGAAGCTGCCGCGCAACGCCAACCCGACCCGCTTGCGCAACCGCTGCGAGCTCACCGGCCGCCCGCGCGGCACCTTCCGCAAATTCGGCCTTGCCCGCAGCAAGATCCGTGAACTGGCGTTCAAGGGCGACATCCCCGGTGTCGTCAAGGCCAGCTGGTAAGCGTCAGGGCAGATCAGGAGTCATCCCATGAGCATGAGTGATCCCATCGCGGACATGCTGACGCGCATTCGCAATGCGCAACTCGTCGAAAAGGCCAGCGTGGCCATGCCGTCTTCCAAGTTGAAGGTGGCCATCGCGCAGGTGTTGCAGGACGAGGGCTACATCGAGAGCTTCAAGGTGTCGAGCGACGCGGGCAAGAGCCAGCTCGAGATCGGCCTGAAGTACTACGCCGGCAGGCCGGTGATCGAGCGCATCGAGCGCGTCAGCCGTCCCGGCTTGCGTGTGTACCGCGGCCGCGATGCCATTCCGCAGGTGATGAACGGTCTGGGTGTGGCCATCGTCACCACCCCCCGAGGTGTCATGACGGACCGCAAGGCGCGTCAGACAGGCGTCGGTGGTGAAGTGCTCTGCTACGTCGCCTGACAGGAGAGGAACGATGTCCCGCGTTGGAAAAATGCCGGTCGCCGTCCCCAAGGGCGTTGACGTCCAGGTCACGGCAGACCAGATCACGGTCAAGGGTTCGAACGGCACGCTGGTTCGTCCGGTGCATGCCCTCGTCCAGGTGCTGAACGAAGGCGGCGTGTTGAAGGTGGCTCCGGCCAACGACAGCAGCCAGGCCAATGCCATGAGCGGCACGATGCGTGCATTGCTGGCCAACATGGTCGAGGGTGTGGGCAAGGGCTTCGAGAAGAAGCTGTCGCTGGTCGGCGTGGGTTTTCGTGCCCAGGCTCAAGGCACCAAGCTCAATCTGCAGGTGGGCTTTTCCCACCCCGTGGTCAAGGAAATGCCCGAGGGCGTGAAGGTGGAGTGCCCCACCCAGACCGAGATCGTCATCAAGGGTGCGGACCGCCAGGCGGTGGGCCAGGTGGCCGCCGAGGTGCGCGCCATCCGTCCGCCGGAGCCTTACAAGGGCAAGGGGATTCGATACGTCGGTGAGCGTGTCGTCCTCAAGGAAACGAAGAAGAAGTGAAGAGGTCCGCCATGCTGAACAAGAAGGAACAGCGCCTGCGTCGAGCACGGCAGACCCGCACCCGGATTGCGATCCAGGGCGCGGCCCGGTTGTCGGTCTTCCGCTCCAACCTGCACATCTACGCCAGCATCATCTCCGGCGATGGCAGCAAGGTCCTGGCCACCGCATCCACCGCCGAAAAGGACGTCCGCGCCGAATTTGCCAACGGCGGCAACGCTGCGGCCGCGTCTGCGGTGGGCAAGCGCATCGCCGAGAAGGCCAAGGCCGTTGGTATCGAGAAGGTGGCGTTCGACCGCGCCGGCTTTGCCTACCACGGCCGGGTCAAGGCCCTGGCCGAAGCCGCGCGCGAAGCCGGCCTGCAGTTCTGACGTCCGAGCACCAAGGAAACCCATATCATGGCAAAGTTTCAACCACGGGTTGCCGATGAAGGTCGCGATGACGGCCTGAAGGAAAAGATGATCGCGGTCAACCGCGTGACCAAGGTCGTCAAGGGCGGTCGCATCCTCGGATTCGCTGCGCTGACCGTCGTGGGTGACGGCGACGGCCGTATCGGCATGGGCAAGGGCAAGGCACGTGAGGTGCCGGTGGCCGTGCAGAAGGCCATGGAGGCCGCGCGCCGTGGGATGTTCAAGGTGTCCCTGCGCAACGGTTCCATCCACCACAACGTGATCGGCGAGCACGGCGCGGCGCGTGTCCTGATGGCGCCGGCCCCTGCCGGTACCGGCATCATTGCCGGCGGCCCGATGCGTGCAGTGTTCGAAGTGATGGGTGTGACCGACATCGTCACGAAGAGCCACGGCTCCACCAACCCCTACAACATGGTGCGTGCCACGCTGGACGCGCTCAAGCGATCCACCACCGCGGGTGAAGTGGCGGCCAAGCGGGGCAAGACGGTTGAAGAAATCTTCAACTGATTGCGCCCAGGAGAACAACATGTCTGACAAGAAGACGGTCACCGTCAAGCTGGTGCGCAGCCCCATCGGATGCAAGGCGTCCCACCGCGCCACCGTGGTGGGCCTGGGTCTGCGCCGGCTCAACAGCGTTTCGGTGCTGGAAGACACCCCGGCCGTGCGCGGGATGATCAACAAGATTGCCTACCTGGTGAGCGTGCAGTCATGAACCTGAACAACATCAAGCCCGGCAGCGGGGCCAAGCATGCCAGGCGCCGTGTGGGGCGCGGTATCGGTTCCGGCCTGGGCAAGACCGCGGGCCGCGGTCACAAGGGGCAGAAATCACGCGCGGGCGGCTTCCACAAGGTGGGCTTCGAAGGCGGCCAGATGCCGCTGCAGCGGCGCCTGCCCAAGCGGGGCTTCAAGTCTGCCTCGTTGAAGTACAACGCCGAGATCTCTTTGAAGGACCTGCAGTTGCTTTCCATCGAAGAAGTGGACGTGCTGGCGCTCAAGCAGGCCGGACTGGTTCCTCAGCTGGCCAAGGTGGTCAAGGTGATCAAGTCGGGCGAGATCGCCCGCAAGGTCGTGCTCAAGGGTATCGGTGCCACGGCTGGCGCGCGCGCAGCCATCGAGGCGGCAGGCGGTAGCCTGGCCTGATCTCGGTCACCGAAAAATCGTGAACTGACGTCCTGCTGAGCCTGTGGCAACCAACGCAGCACAACTGGCCAAGAGCGGCAAGTTCGGCGACCTCCGTCGCCGGCTTGTCTTTCTGCTGCTGGCCCTGGTGGTCTACCGCATCGGTGCGCACATCCCGGTGCCTGGGATCGACCCTGGGCAACTCGAACAGCTTTTCAAGAGCCAGAGCGGCGGCATCTTGAACCTGTTCAACATGTTCAGCGGTGGCGCGTTGTCGCGCTTCACCGTGTTCGCGCTGGGCATCATGCCCTACATTTCCGCATCGATCATCATGCAGTTGATGACCTATGTGGTGCCCACGCTGGAGGCCTTGAAGAAGGAAGGTGAATCCGGACGGCGCAAGATCACGCAGTACACCCGTTACGGCACCTTGCTCCTCGCGGTTTTTCAGGCCCTGGGCATCGCGTATGCGCTGGAGGGCTCGCCCGGTCTGGTGCTGACCCCGGGCTTTGGGTTCCGGATGACGGCGATGGTGAGCCTGGTGGCCGGCACCATGTTCCTGATGTGGCTGGGTGAACAGATCACCGAGCGCGGCTTGGGCAACGGCATTTCCATCATCATCTTTGCGGGTATCGTGGCCGGCCTGCCCAGCGCGATCGGCGGCCTGTTCGAGCTGGTGCGCACGGGCGCCATGGGCATTCTGGCCAGCCTGCTGATCATCGGCTTGGTGATTTTCGTGACCTTTGCGGTGGTTTTCGTGGAGCGAGGACAGCGCAAGATATTGGTCAACTACGCCAAGCGTCAGGTCGGCAACAAGGTCTATGGCGGCCAGTCATCCCATCTGCCGCTGAAGCTGAACATGAGCGGGGTGATCCCGCCCATCTTCGCGTCGTCGATCATCCTGCTGCCCGCTACCGCCGTAGGCTGGATTGCCACAGGTTCGGCCGACGGCTGGTTCACCCGGTTCCTGAAGGATGCCTCGGCGCTGCTGCAGCCGGGCCAGCCGGTCTACGTGATGCTGTACGCAGCGATGATCGTGTTCTTCTGCTTCTTCTACACCGCGCTGGTCTTCAACAGCCGAGAGACCGCCGACAACCTCAAAAAGAGTGGCGCATTCATTCCAGGCATTCGCCCGGGTGATCAGACGGCCCGGCACATCGATCGCATCCTCGCCCGGCTGACGCTGGCCGGAGCCCTCTACATCACGCTCGTGTGCCTGCTGCCCGAGTTCCTGGTGTTGAAGTACAACGTGCCGTTCTACTTCGGTGGAACTTCCCTGCTGATCATCGTGGTGGTCACCATGGATTTCTGGGCGCAGGTGCAGAGTTATGTCATGAGCCAGCAATACGAGTCACTCTTGAAGAAGGCAAACTTCAAGGCGGACTGATGACATGGCCAAGGATGACGCCATCCAGATGCAGGGGGAGATTGTCGAAAATCTGCCGAATGCCACCTTCAGGGTGAAACTGGAGAACGGACACGTGGTCCTCGGTCATATTTCCGGAAAGATGCGAATGCACTACATCCGCATCCTGCCGGGAGACAAGGTGACCGTGGAGCTCACGCCCTACGATTTGAGTCGCGCGCGGATCGTGTTCCGCGCCAAGTGAAAAGGTCAAGGAGAAGACCATGAAAGTCGCCGCTTCGGTCAAGAAGATGTGCCGTAACTGCAAGATCATCCGTCGCAAGGGTGTGGTTCGCGTGATTTGCACCGACCCTCGCCACAAGCAGCGTCAAGGTTGACCAGGGCCAACTGAAGGACATACACCATGGCACGTATCGCCGGCATCAACATTCCGCCGCACAAGCACACCGAGATCGGGTTGACCTCGATCTATGGCATTGGTCGCACCACCGCGCAGAAGATCTGCACGGCGGTGGGCGTGCCCTTCTCGAAGAAGATCAAGGATCTGACCGACTCCGATCTGGAAAAGATCCGCGACGAGATCGGTCGCATGACGATCGAGGGGGACCTGCGCCGCGAGATGTCCATCAACATCAAGCGCCTCATGGATCTGGGGTGCTATCGTGGCATACGCCATCGCAGGGGTCTGCCCATGCGCGGCCAGCGTACACGCACCAATGCCCGCACCCGCAAGGGCCCGCGCAAGGGTGCTGCGGCTCTGAAGAAGTAAGCCCCCGCACCCCGCATCTGAGAGAATCAAGACATGGCCAAGGCACCCGTCAATACCGCTGCGCGGCGCGTCAGCAAGAAGATCCGCAAGAACATCGCGGATGGCATCGCGCACGTGCACGCGTCGTTCAACAACACCATCATCACCATCACCGACCGCCAGGGCGGCTCGCTCGCCTGGGCATCCAGCGGTGGCCAGGGTTTCAAGGGCTCTCGCAAGTCCACGCCCTTTGCGGCCCAGGTGGCCGCTGAGGTGGCCGGCCGGGCCGCACAGGAGCAGGGCATCAAGAACCTGGATGTGCGCATCAAGGGCCCCGGCCCGGGCCGCGAGTCCAGCGTGCGCGCCCTGGCCTCCCTGGGCATCCGGATCAATTCCATCTCGGATGTGACCCCGGTCCCCCACAACGGTTGCCGTCCTCAAAAGCGTCGCCGTATCTGATGCCTGTGGCTGACGGGGCGGTGTCTCGGCGCCGCAGGTCAGCCGTGGCAACGGGGCCTGGCATCTGCCGGGCCTCTTGAACGGGTGAAGCGCTCGACATTCGAGGTCTTTCACCGCAAGCCCACCGTCTGCAGGTGCCCCAGGCCCCGTGACAGACTCGCGCGGGATGGCTCAGACAGCCTCGCCGCGTCAGACAGACAGAACCGAAGAAGGACTCTTTCGTGGCACGTTATCTCGGCCCCAAGGCCAAACTCTCCCGCCGTGAAGGCACCGATCTGTTTCTCAAGAGCGCCCGTCGGCCCATCGCTGACAAGGCCAAGTTTGAGAGCAAACCTGGGCAGCACGGCCGCACCAGCGGCTCACGCACCTCCGATTTCGGCCTTCAGCTGCGCGAAAAGCAGAAGGTCAAGCGCATGTACGGCGTGCTGGAGCGTCAATTCCGCCGCTATTTCGCCGAGGCCGAGCGTCGCAAGGGCAACACCGGTGCCAACCTGCTGATGCTGCTGGAATCGCGTCTGGACAACGTGGCCTACCGGATGGGCTTCGGTTCCACCCGCGCCGAGGCTCGCCAGCTCGTGTCGCACAAGGCCCTGACGGTCAACGGTCAGGTGGTGAACATTCCTTCTTACCTGGTGAAGGCGGGCGACACCATCTGCGTGCGCGAAAACGCCAAGAAGCAGCTGCGCGTGCTGGACGCCCTCAAGCTTGCTGAATCCGTGGGCATGCCGGCCTGGGTGCAGGTGGACGCCGCCAAGCTGGAAGGCGTGTTCAAGAAGACGCCTGACCGCGACGAGTTCGGCAGCGACATCAAGGAAGCGCTGATCGTCGAGTTGTACTCGCGTTGACGAGTTTCAGGCGGCCTGTTTTCCTGGGCTGAGCAAGCCGCGGGGTTCCCACCGTCCTTTGTTCCATGGTGCTGCGTCTGCCGGGCGAACAGCATCCCATCCACAGCCCGGCACGGTCCATCAGCCTTATCGGTGTGACGAGCCGAGGGTATTGAGAGGTACACGACTTCATGCAAACCAATCTGCTGAAACCCACCAAGGCCATTCAGGTCGAACCCCTGGGCGGGCATCGCGCCAAGGCGGTGCTCGAGCCCTTCGAGCGCGGCTACGGCCATACCCTGGGCAATGCGCTGCGCCGCGTGCTGCTGTCCTCGATGGTGGGCTACGCCCCCACCGAGGTGACCATCGCAGGCGTGCTGCACGAGTACTCCGCGATCGACGGTGTCCAGGAGGACGTCGTGCACGTGATGCTCAACCTCAAGGGCGTGGTGTTCAAGCTCCACAACCGTGACGAGGTCACTCTGGTGCTGCGCAAGGAGGGTGAAGGCCCGGTGCGCGCCGGCGATATCCAGACGCCCCATGACGTCGAGATCATCAATCCTGACCACGTGATCGCCAACCTGTCTCAGGGCGGCAAGCTGGACATGCAGATCAAGGTGGAGAAGGGCCGGGGCTATGTGCCGGGCAACGTGCGCCGGCTGGGCGACGAATCCACCAAGACCATCGGCCGCATCGTGCTGGATGCCTCATTCTCACCTGTGCGTCGCGTCAGCTACGCCGTTGAGAACGCCCGCGTGGAGCAGCGTACCGATCTGGACAAGCTGGTCATGGAGATCGAGACCAACGGTGCCATTTCCCCCGAGGAGGCGATTCGCGCTTCTGCCAAGATTCTGGTCGAGCAGTTGCTGGTGTTCACGCAACTCGAGGGCGGCGGCATGGTCGACATCGGCGAGCTGGCCCGTTCACCCGAAGGACCCGAGCCGCCCGCCATCCTGATGCGTCCGGTGGACGAGCTGGAGCTGACCGTGCGCTCGGCCAACTGCTTGAAGGCCGAGAACATCTACTACATCGGTGATCTGGTCCAGCGCAGCGAGACCGAACTGCTCAAGACGCCGAACCTGGGCCGCAAGTCCCTCAACGAAATCAAGGAAGTGCTGGCCTCCCGGGGCCTGACGCTGGGTACCCGGCTGGAAGGCTGGCCACCCAAGAGCCTGGAGCGTCGTTGAGACGTCCGGCCGGTTTTCTGATCGATCTTCCCCAAAAGACATCCACGAGCGCCTCTCCGGTACCTGATACGGCCGGAGCTTTCATACAAATCGACGGAGTCACAACATGCGCCACCGCAACGGGCTGAGAAAGCTCAACCGCACCAGCGAGCACCGCGCCGCCATGCTGCGCAACATGTGCAATTCCCTGATCCAGCACGAGGCCATCAAGACCACCGTGCCCAAGGCCAAGGAACTGCGCCGCGTGGTCGAACCTCTGATCACCCTGGCCAAGCAGCCCACGCTGGCCAACCGCCGTCTGGCCTTCGACCGCACGCGTGACCGCGATGTGGTGACCAAGCTGTTCAACGTGCTGGGCCCGCGTTTCCAGGCCCGGCCCGGTGGCTACACGCGCATCCTGAAGATGGGCTTCCGGGTGGGCGACAACGCCCCCATGGCGTTCGTCGAGTTCGTGGACCGGCCGGACGATGCCGCCGCTGCCCCTGGCGACGCACCTGCCGAGTGATTGAACCTGAAAACGGCAGTTGACCGCTTGTCATCTCGCCGCACACCGCGTGGGCTCGGTCCTTGCGTTGTTTTCGCAGCCTCACCTTTGGGGTGACAGCGCCATGCACTTGCCCGCACCGCCTTTGATGCGCCATGCGGTGTTGCCCCTCCTTGCAGGCACGAGCCTGCCGCGTCGTCGCGCCTTGCCTGGCGCCCCAACAGCCGCGCTGGCCTATGCATCCAACTGCCGTTTTCAGGTTGAACGGCGCTGCGGCTGCGATGCCGGGGCAGGACGGGATGCCCGAGCCGCTTCATGAAGCCGGCCCGGAGGTCCCCGCACGGACCCCGTTCTGTTGTCTCGCGATGAGGGGGGCAGGGCCAGGATACCGACGCCGAATTTCGGCCGCAGCCGCCCTGTTCAGGCGCCCTTGCGGCCCCACCAATGGAGTGCCGAGACGACCTCCATGGACTGATCCTCCAGGCGCTCTGCGGCTGCGTGGGCGGTGCTGCCGCCCGCTACGGGTCTGTCTGGCGCCAGCTCCGCCAGCGGCGCCAGCACGAACCGGCGCTGGTGCATGCGCGGGTGGGGCAGGGTGAGGGTGGCGCTGTTCAACACCCGCTGTCCGTACAGCAGCAGGTCCAGA
The DNA here is from genome assembly GCA_049242285.1 of Rubrivivax sp. Lineage (GTDB taxonomy): Bacteria > Pseudomonadota > Gammaproteobacteria > Burkholderiales > Burkholderiaceae_C > Rubrivivax. Next base: position 14,509 of record JBMLPD010000594.1, on the reverse strand, counting down.
TCCAGCGTGCGCGGGGCGTGGCGGTAGGGGCGCTCGCGGCCGGCCTGCAGTTCCAGGTCCTGCAGCAGCCTGAGCAGCGCTTCGGGTTCCAGCGAGGTGTGGAGCAGAGCCACGGCGTTGAGGTAGTCGGGGCCTTCGGCCTCCACTGGGCGGGTGCGGTACAGACTGGAGACCTGCCGTAACGTCACCCGGGGGTGGGCCTGGAGTTGTTGCAGCGCCCAGGCCAGGGCGGCGCGGGCATCGCCGAGGTTGGCGCCCAGGCCGATGGCCACCAACTCCTGACCTGTGGCGGCCGGGTCGTGCGGCGCAGGGGCGGCATGGGTCATGGCGGCGGGGGGATTGCTGTCGTCGTGTCCCGGACGGTATCGCGCTCCGCCACGGCCTGCCAGATCTTCAGCACGTCCAGCGTCTGGGCCACGTCGTGCACACGCAGGATGCGTGCGCCGCGCTGCGCGGCCAGCAAGGCGGCGGCCAGGCTGCCGGCCAGGCGCTGCTCCACCGGCCGGCCGGTGAGCCGGCCCACCGTGCCCTTGCGTGACAGCCCGGCCAGCAGCGGGCGGTGCACTGCGGCGTCTGCCAGGCGGCTCAGCAGTTCGGATTGACGCGCCAGCAGCTCCACGCTGTGCTCCGTGGTCTTGGCAAAGCCGTAGCCCGGGTCCAGGGCGATGCGCTCGGCGGCGATGCCGGCACCGCGAGCGGCCAGGTAGCGTTCCTTCAGGAACGTTGCCACGTCCGCCACCACATCGCCGTAATGGGCCAGCGTCTGCATGGTGCTGGGGTCGCCCCGCGAGTGCATCAGGCAGATGCCGGCCGTGGGGTGGGCGGCCAGGGCCTGCAGGGCGCCAGGGGTGACCAGCGCCCGCACATCGTTGATGAGGTCGGCCCCGGCCTCCAGCGCGGCGCGCATGACTTCGGGCTTGTGGGTGTCCACCGACACCGGCACGCCCAGACCGAGGGCTTCGCGCAGCACCGGCTGCAGGCGGCGCCACTCCTCCTCTGCGGGCACCGGGGTGGCGTGCAGCCGCGTGGACTCCGCCCCCAGGTCCAGCAGGTCGGCGCCCTCGGCCACCAGGTGCTCGCACTGCGCCAGGGCCGCGCGCGGGCTCAGGAACTGCCCGCCGTCGGAGAACGAGTCTGGCGTGACGTTGACGATGCCCATGAGGTGGACGCGGTCGAGCCGCAGGCGATGGCGCCCGGTGTGCCAGACCCGGCAGGGGGCAGGCTCGGCCATGCCATCATCCGGGCTGTCGCTTGAATTGCCGTGAATGACCATGCGCTCACTCTGCCACTTCACTCGCCTGACGTCGACCAAAGGCCTCAGCTTGCTGACCGGCATGTGCCTGTTGGCTGCCCAGACGGCCACGCCCGCCCAGGCCCAGGACTGGCCCGCCGCCGGGCGCAACATCCGGCTCATCGTGCCCTCGCCGGGCGGCAGCGGCACGGGCGACACCATCGCCCGCATCGCGGCCGAGGAGATCGGCAAGCGCCTGAAGGCCCACTTCGTCATCGACAACAAGCCCGGCGCCAACGGCAACATCGGCGCCACGGCGGCGGCGCAGGCGGCGCCTGACGGCTACAACTTCCTGTTCTCCTGGGCCGGCACCCTGGCGGTGAACCAGGCCATGTACAAGCAGATGGGCCATGACTCGCAGCGCGACTTCATGCCCATCGGTCTGGTGGCCGACGTGCCCAACATCCTGGTGGTGAACAACGACCTGCCGGTCAAGACCGTGGAGGACTTCGCGCGCCACGTGCGCGCCAACCCCGGCAAGCTGAGCTACGGCTCCACGGGCATCGGCAGCTCGATGCACCTGGCTGGCGAGCTCTACGCGCGCGAGTACGGGGCGCAGATGGTCCACGTGCCGTTTTCCAACCCCGGCAACGCCACCACCAACCTGATCTCGGGTGAGATCCAGTTGATGTTCCAGCTGATCCCGGGCATCGCCTCGCAGGTCAAGGCCGGTCGCGTGCGCGCCATCGGCGTGATGGCGGCGCAGCGCTCGCCCGCCCTGCCGGATGTGCCCACCATGGTGGAGCTGGGCGCGCCCAAGCTGATGTCGTCCACCTGGTTTGCGCTGCTGGCGCCCAAGGGCACGCCGGCCGTGGCCCTGGAGCGCATGAACGCGGCGCTGAACGAGGTGCTGTCCGATCCTGCGGTGAGGAAGCGCCTGAGCGACATCGGCGCATCACCCCTGGGCGGCACGCCCAGGCAGTTGGCCGACCACCTGGCGGCGGAAATCGACAAATGGGGCCGGGTGGTGCGCGACGCCAAGATTTCGGTGCAATGACCCCGCTGGCATGACGTTCGTTGCCAAGCCCGCTGGGCTTACGGGGTCTGGAGGGCCCACGGGCCCTCAAGCCCAAGGCCTGGAGGCACTGGAGCAGCGCCTGGCCTACGAGATGGCCTGCCTGCAACTGCCGGCCGCGCGCTGGACCCCGCCGCTGGAGCTCGAGGGCCTGGCGGTGGTAGACGTGGCCATCATCGGTGCGGGCATGGCCGGGCTGGCGCTGGCCGCCGCCCTGCAGCATCGGGGCGTGGCCGTGGTGCTGTACGACGAGGCGCTGCCCGGCCTGGAAGGCCCCTGGGCCACCACGGCGCGCATGGAGACGCTGCGCTCGCCCAAGCAGCTGGCCGGGCCGTCGCTGGGCCTGCCCTCGCTGACCTTCCGGGCCTGGTTCGAGGCGCAGTTCGGCGCCGCCGCATGGGAGGCGCTGGACAAGATCCCCCGCCTGCAGTGGATGGACTACCTGCGCTGGTACCGACAGGTCTTGCGGTTGCCGGTGCACAACGAACACCGGGTGACCGATGTGCTGCCCCGCGCCGACGGCTTGGTGGAGCTTCATCTTCAGCACCGCGGGTCATTGCTGAAAGCCTGCGTCCGGCGCCTGGTGCTGGCCACCGGCCGCGCCGGGCTGGGCACGGGCTCGGTGCCGCCCTGGGCGCAGGCGCTGCCGCGCGGGCGCTGGGCGCATTCCGCCGACGAACTGGACCACGAGCGCCTGCGCGGCTTGCGAGTGGGCGTGGTGGGCGCAGGCGCTTCGGCCATGGACAGCGCCGCCACGGCGCTGGAGCACGGTGCGCAGCGCGTGCATCTGCTGGTGCGACGGCCGGACCTGCCGCGCGTCAACAAGGGCAAGGGTGCCGGCAGCCCGGGTTTCGTACATGGCTACGCCCGGTTGGCCGACCCCTACAAGTGGCGCATCCGTCACTACATCCACACCCAGCAGGTGCCACCGCCCCACAACAGCACGCTGCGTGTGTCGGCCCACCCCAACGCCTGCTTCCACCTCGGCTGCGCAGTGCGGGGCGCGCACGAGCAGGATGGGGCGCTGCTGGTGCGCACCTCTGCCGGGCCCATCGAGCTGGACTTCCTGATCTTCGGCACCGGCTTTGCCATCGACTGGGCCGCGCGGCCCATGCTGCGCCACATCGCGCCCCATGTGCGCCCCTGGGCCGAGCGCTGGACGCCCCCGGCGGGCCAGGAGGATGACGAGCTCTCGGCTTCTCCCGATCTGGGCCCGGACTTCGAGTTCCAAGCCCGCGAAGGTCATGCCTGCCCCGGGCTGGAGCGCATCCACTGCTTCTGCTACCCCGCGGCCCTGTCCATGGGCGTGATCACGGGCGACATCCCCGCCATCAGCGAAGGCGCCCTGCAACTGGCCACGGGCCTGGCCGGTCTGCTCTACGCCGAAGACCACGAACACCACTTCGCCTGCATGCAGGCCTATGCCGAGCCCGAGCTGCTGGGCGACGAGTGGGTGGCCTCGCCCTGGCCCGGCCGCAGCCCCGGGGACCTCTCTGGCCAACCGCAGCCTTCCTCCGCTCTGCCTGCTGAAGCCCGCACTCCATGAGCGCCCGCACCGACTCCAGACCATCTGCGGCCACGGCCGATGTGATCGACGCTGCCGCAGGCCTGCGGCCCGGCGCTGCGCTGCAGACGGCAAGGCGCTTGCGCACCACGGTGGTGGACGCCACGCAGGCCAGCCACGACGCCCTGCTGCACGAGCCCGTGACCGGCCTGACCACCAGCGACCGCCTGCGTGTGGCGGTGCACTGCTGCGAAGCGGCTCAGGCCCCGCAACTGTCGGCGCACTACCGCGCATTGCTGGCGCAGCAGCCTGCCCAGGAGGCAGCCTCTGCCGCCCTGCTGGCGATGCAGGACTGGGCCGGCCTGCTCACCACCGACCCGCGCCGCGGCGACCGTGCAGCCCTGCAGACGCTGGAGGCTGCCGGCCTGGCGGTCTCTGCCATCGTGGCGCTGGCCCAGTTGGTGGCCTTCCTGTCCTACCAGACCCGCGTGGTGGCCGGCTTGGTGGCCATGCAAGCCGCGCGGGCCCACCCTGCGCCCGAGGCACCCGTCCTGACGGACCTGGCCGACCCGGCCGTTCCCGGTGCCCCGGCCCTTGCGTCGGCCCCTGGTTCCTCAAGCACCAGGTCCGCCGCAGGCTTGCCACCCGTGATCCGCCTGAACGGCTTCACCAACGAGACGCTGCAGTGGCGCTCCTGGCTGTCGCCTCTGGACGTGACCGAGACCACGCCGCTGCAACAGGCCGTGCTGGACGAGAGCCACCCGCAGGCCCGCACATCGTCGTACTACCTGACGCTGATCCACCAACCCTTGATGCTGCGCCATCGCTCGGCCGCCTACAACGCCATCATGTACGCAGCGGGCGGGGCGCCGCGGGCGGAGCGTGAGTTGGCCGCCATGGTGGTCTCCGTCACCAATGGCTGCGTCTACTGCACCTCGGTGCATGCGCAGCGCTTTGCCCAGTTGGCCCGCAGGCATGACACCGTGGAACAGGTCTTTCGCAACCCCGCCACGGCCGGTGTTGACGAGCGCGAGCGCGCCATCGCGCGCTTTGCGCAGGCTGTCACGCTGCGCCCCCACACGCTGGCCGCCGCCGATGTGGCGCCGCTGGCCTGCCTGGGCATGAGCGCGGAACAGATCCTGGACGTGCTGCACGCCACCGCCATCTTTGGCTGGGCCAACCGGCTGATGCACAACCTGGGTGAGCCGCAGCATCCGCCCGCAGGCTCCTGACCCGGTGCACCACCACCCCGCCGCTTCGACCTGAAAGCCCTGCCATGGCCGACATCGCCGCCCGCGTCTGGGCCCACCGCTGGAAGATCGACCCCATCGTGCGGTCGCTCATCGACACGGACTTCTACAAGCTGCTGATGTGCCAGTCGGTGAGGCGCAAGTTCGCCGACGCGCGCGTCACGTTTTCGCTCATCAACCGGGCGTCGCAGGTGCGCCTGGCCGAGCTGATCGACGAGGGCGAGCTGCGCGAGCAGCTGGACCACATCCGCACGTTGTCGCTGTCGCGCGGCGAATCCACCTGGCTGCGCGGCAACACCTTCTACGGCAAGCGCCAGATGTTCCGCCCCGATTTCATGGAGTGGTTCGAGGGCCTGCGCCTGCCGCCCTACCAACTGGAGGTGCGCGACGGCCAGTACGAGCTCACCTTCGAAGGCGCCTGGCCCGAGGTGATGCTTTGGGAGGTGCCGGCGTTGGCGGTGCTGATGGAGCTGCGCTCGCGCGCCGTGCTCAACCGCATGGGCAAGTTCGAGCTGGAGATCCTGTACGCCCGTGCCATGACCAAGCTGTGGCAGAAGGTGGAGCGCCTGAAGCCCATCCCCGATCTGCGGCTGGCGGATTTCGGCACACGGCGGCGCCACGGCTTCCTGTGGCAGGACTGGTGCGTGCAGGCCATGATGGAGGGCTTGGGACCGAAGTTCGTCGGCACGTCGAACTGCCTGATCGCCATGCGCCGCGACATCGAGGCCATCGGCACCAACGCGCACGAGCTGCCCATGATCACCTGCGCCCTGGCCGACAGCGATGAAGAGCTGCGCCAGGCACCCTACCGCGTGCTGGCCGACTGGCAGGAGGAGCACGAGGGCAACCTGCGCATCATCCTGCCCGACACCTACGGCACGCAGGGCTTTCTGGCGCACGCGCCAGACTGGCTGGCGCGCTGGACGGGCATCCGCATCGACAGCGGCGACCCGGCCGAGGGTGCCGAGGCGGCGATCGCCTGGTGGAAGCGCCATGGCGAGGAGCCGCGCGACAAGCTGGTGATCTTCTCCGACGGGTTGGACGTGGAAGCCATCGAGACCCTGAGCCAGCGTTTCCGTGGCCGCGTGAAGGCTTCCTTTGGCTGGGGCACCATGCTCACCAACGACTTCGTGGGCCTGGTGGCCGACGACGCCCTGGCCCCCTTCAGCCTGGTGTGCAAGGCCATCCGCGCCAACGGCCGCCCCACCGTCAAGCTCAGCGACAACCCGCTGAAGGCCATGGGCCCGCCCGATCAGATCGAGCGCTACAAGCGTGTCTTCGGCCTGGGCGTGCAGACGCCAAGGGCGTTGCGGGTGTAAGGCGTTTTTCGAGGCTTGGCCGGGCGCAGTTCGATGAGCCTTGCAGGGTACTGGCCAGCAAGCTGGCGGTGGATCAACCCGTGTGTTGGGCGTCCAGCCGATCCAGGATCTTCAGGGCCGCGGCGGGGTCGCCCTGTGCGGCCATGGCGCGAAACCGAGTTTCTGCGTCAAAGCTGGCCAAAGCCTGGGCGCTGAGTTCCTCGATGAGCTTGTTCACACTCAGCCCTCGACTCTTGGCCAAAGACTTCAGGCGTTGCGTGGTGCTATCGGGCAGCCGGATCGTCAGAGTGCTCATGGGTAGATCTCCAAGCATTGGGCGGGGGTCAGCACCCGCAGTACCTTCCAGACCAATTCGCCGCGGGCCAGATCGCGGATGTTGTGAGTGACGATGGCCTGAGCCTGCGCGGCCACGGCGAGTTCTATCAAATGGTTGTCGCCCTCATCGCGCAGGTTCGGTCGCCACCCGTAGTGGACGGTGACCCAGATGCCGCGTGAAGCCAGGGCCGCCAGCACCTGCCTGCGCTCGGTGTCGGTGGTGGATAAAGTCCAGACATCCCTTCCGAGCAGGTCTTCATATTCCATCCACAAGGCATTGCCGAACACGGGCTGGTAGCTGCCTGTCAAGGCTTTGCGCAACACATGTCGTGCGGCCCCGCCATCAGAGCGCAGGGCGGACACCAGCACATTGGTGTCGATCACGAGATTGACCATGAATGACAGCATATGTGCTGTCATTTCAAAGTGTCAATTGTCTTCCAACATCGCCTCCACCAGTTCCTGCACCGCCAGCGCCTCTTCGGCCGTGGCCAGCAGGTGGGGGCGGCCCTGCAACCACAGGTCGGCCTGGGTCAGTTGCCGTTGCAGGGCACTGCGCCGCGGGTCTTCGCCCGTGGTCCAGTCCACGGCCTCCACCCAGGGCCCGCCGTCGGAGCGCCACAGCTGGTAGAACTCGCGGAACTGGTGGTTGCGGCGACTGCCGCGCACGGTGACTTCCTGCCGGTCGGGTTGGCACCCGCCCGTGGTGGCGAGGATGGTCACGGGCCGACCGTCGGCCGTCTCCAGCCGAGCCAGCAGGTCGAGCTCGCACAAGGCGGGGTCTGCCGGGTAACGCGGGCTGGCGTGGGTGAGCTTCAAGGGCCCGAGGAAGCGCCCGGCGAGGAACAGGAAGTGCGAGATCACCTCCCGCGTGTAGCCGCCCTCGGCGCGAAAACGCAGCCAGTCGGCCTCGGCCTGCCAGGCGCGTGGCCAGGCGGGGTACTGCACGACGATGTCGATGCCCAGCAGTTCGCCGGTTTCGCCCGTGGCCATGGCGCGGCGCAGTTCCTCGAAGCCGCGCGACGACGCCTGGGTGAAGTTCACCACCCCGGGCAGGCGGGCGCCGCGCAGGCGCTCCAGCAGGTCGCGGCTGGCGGCGTTGTCGGTGCCCAGGGGCTTTTCCATGAACACGCCCCGGCCGGCGGCGGCCGCGGCCAGCGCGTAGGCCTTGCGCGGGGCGGGTGGACAGGCCAGGTACACCACATCGGCGCCCGCCATGGCGGCTTCCGCAGTCTCGGCCACCGGCAGCGCGGGCATCACCTCCCGCGCCTTGGTCACGGAGGCGGGTGACGGGTCCCACGCGCCCACCACCTCGAAGGCCGGGTGCACCAGCGCGTTGTCCAGCATGCGCCGGCCCATGATGCCCAAGCCGATGAGGGCCATCTTGTGTGTCATGCAGAGTGCTCCGGTTTGGTTCGCCGCAGCTTATCAACAAGCCAGGGGTCGTCGAGATGGTGGGCGGCCGCAGGCCTCTCGGGCCAGAGCACCGTACACGCGGCTTGGCTTGCCGCCGCTCCCTAGAATGACCGGTTTCCCTCAAGCGGCACACCTTCTGGAGTCACCGATGTCCACCGGGCTGATCCGCATCCGCGGCGCGCGCCAGCACAACCTGAAGAACCTGGACCTGGACATCCGCACGGGCGAGATGACGGTGGTCACGGGGCCCAGCGGGTCGGGCAAGTCCAGCCTGGTCTTCGACACGCTGTATGCCGAAGGCCAGCGGCGCTATGTGGAGACCTTCAGCGCCTACGCCCGACAGTTCCTGGACCGCATGGACCGCCCGGCCGTCGACCGCGTGGACGGCGTGCCGCCGGCCATTGCCATCGACCAGACCAACCCGGTGCGCACCAGCCGCAGCACGGTCGGCACGATGACCGAGCTGAACGACCATCTGAAGTTGCTCTTCGCCCGCGCCGGCCAGTTGTTCGACCGCCAGACCGCCTTGCCGGTGCGGCACGACACGCCCGAGACCATCCACGCCGACCTGCTGCACCGCGCCGCCGCGGCCGGCGATCCACGCCTGGTCTTCACTTTCCCGGTGGAGTTGCCGGCGGACACCACGCCCGAGCAGCAGGAACAGTGGCTGGCCGCCAGCGGCTTCACCCGCGTGCAGGCCGAGCGCCTGCAGGGCACGCGCAAGGTGCTGGATGTGGTGGCCGACCGCCTGCGCATGGGCAACGCCGAGCGCGTGCGCGTGATGGAGGCCATCGAGCTGGCGCTCAAGCGCGGCGGCGGGCGTCTGGATGTGCATGTGGTGGAGGAACCCGCGGCCACCTGGCGCTACTCCACCGGCCTGCACTGCCCGCAGAGCGATCTGCGGTACGCCGAACCGCAACCGGCGCTGTTCAGCTTCAACTCCGCCTTCGGCGCCTGCGAGACCTGCCGCGGCTTCGGTCGGGTCATCGGGGTGGACTTCGGGCTGGTGATACCGGACCACCGCAAGACCTTGCGCAACGGCGCCATCAAGCCGCTGCAGACGCCGGCCTGGAAGGAATGCCAGGACGACCTGGTGAAGTACGCAGGAGATGCCGGGATTCCCCGCGACACCGCCTGGAGCCAGCTCACGCCCGCCCAGCGCGATTGGGTGATCGAGGGCGACCCGGGCTGGAGGGGGAACTGGAACAAGCAGTGGTACGGCGTGCGCCGCTTCTTCGGGTATCTGGAGAGCAAGGCCTACAAGATGCACATCCGCGTGCTCTTGTCCAAGTACCGCAGCTACACCCCCTGTGGGGACTGCGGCGGTGCGCGCCTGAAGCTCGAGGCCCTGTTGTGGCGGCTGGGCACAAAGGCCGATGCCGACGCGGTGCTGGCTCTACCCGCATCCGCCCGGGCTGACCCCGCATCCGCCCGGGTGCAGCCCACATCCGCCCAGGTGGACCCTGTATCCGCCCGGGTGGACCCCTCATCCGCCCGGGTGGACCCCTCATCCGCCCGGGTGCAGCCCACATCCGCCCGGGTGGACCCCTCTTCCGCTCCGGCTGACCCCGTATCCGTTCGGGCTGAGCTTGTCGAAGCCCCAGCGCAGGGTGGCGACGTCCTTCGACAGGTTCAGGGCGAACGGGGTGGGCGAGTTCAGGACGCCGGAAGTGGGAGAGCCCCTTCGCAGCGCTTCATGCCCGTGGGCGTGGCGTGGTCGCGCGGGCAGCTCGACGGCCTGCCCGGCCTGGCGCTGCACGATCTGATGCTGCTGCCGATCGAGCGGTTGCGCCGCTTCTTCGACGGTCTGAGCCTGCCCTCCACCCTGCTGGACGACGCACTCAAGCTGCTGCTGGACGAGATCCGCACGCGCTTGAAGTACCTGTGTGATGTGGGCCTGGGCTACCTGACGCTGGACCGCCAGAGCCGCACCCTGTCCGGTGGCGAGGTGCAGCGCATCAACCTCACCACGGCGCTGGGCACCTCGCTGGTGAACACCCTGTTCGTCCTGGACGAGCCCAGCATCGGCCTGCACCCGCGCGACATGAACCGCATCGTGCAGGCCATGCACCGCCTGCGTGATGCCGGCAACACCCTGGTGGTGGTGGAGCACGACCCGGCGGTCATGCTCGCGGCCGACCGCCTCATCGACATGGGCCCCGGCCCGGGGGAGCGCGGCGGGCAGATCGTCTTCGACGGCACGCCCGATGCGGCACGCCAGGCCGACACGCTCACGGGGCAGTACCTGGGCGCGCGCAAGCAGGTGGGCCTGGGATTCAGGCGCCTGGTGGAGCCGGCCACGCCGCGCCTGATCGTGGAAGACGCCACCGAGCACAACCTGCAGCACATCACCGTGGAATTCCCCCTGCAGCGCCTGGTGTGCGTGACGGGGGTTTCAGGCTCCGGCAAGAGCACGCTGATGCAGGACGTGCTCTATCCGGCCCTGGCCCGCCACTTTGGCAAGGCGACCGAGACGCCGGGTGCGCATGCCCAGCTGCTGGGGGCGGATTGGCTGGCCGACGCGGTGTTCGTGGACCAGTCGCCCATCGGCAAGACCGCGCGCAGCAACCCGGCCAGCTACGTGGGCGCCTTCGACGAGGTGCGCAAGCTGTTTGCGCTGGCGCCGTTGGCGCTGGAGCGCAGCTATGGCGCGGGCATGTTCAGCTTCAACGCCGGCGACGGGCGCTGCCCCACCTGCGGCGGCTCGGGCTTCGAGCACGTGGAGATGCAGTTCCTGTCGGACGTGTACCTGCGCTGCCCGGATTGCGACGGCCGGCGCTTCCGCGCCGAGATCCTGGACGTGAAGATCGTGCGCGGGCCGCGCCAGTTGTCGGTGGCCGATGTGCTGGAGCTCACCGTCAGCGAAGCGGCCAACCTGTTCCGCGACGACCGCGAGGTGGTGGCGCGGCTGCAGCCCCTGGTGGACGTGGGCCTGGACTACGTGCGCCTGGGCCAGCCGGTGCCCACGCTGTCGGGCGGCGAGGCGCAGCGCCTGAAGCTGGCCGGCTTCCTGGCAGAGGCGGCCACGGCGCCCGTGCAGCGCGTGGCCAGGAAGGGCACGCTGTTCCTCTTCGACGAGCCCACCACCGGCCTGCACTTCGACGATATCGCCAAGCTCATGCGGGCCTTCCGCAAGCTGCTCGAGGCCGGGCACTCGCTCATCGTCATCGAGCACAACCTCGATGTCATCCGCGCCGCCGATTGGATCGTTGACCTGGGGCCCGAGGGCGGCGATGCCGGCGGGCAGCTGGTGTGCGCGGGCACGCCCGAGGACGTGCGCGCCCACACGCGCTCGCACACCGGCCAGGCCCTGCGCGAGTACGACAGCGCGCTGGGTGCGGCTGCGCCGCAGGTGGAGGAGGGCGTGCCGCTGCAGGCGCTGCTGCAGGCCCGGCGCGCCGAGGCCCGGGCCCAGCGCGAGGCGCGTGAGGGCGTGGACGCCATCCGCATCGTCAACGCGCGCGAGCACAACCTGAAGTCGCTGAATGTCGACATCCCGCGCGGCAAGTTCAGTGTCGTCACGGGCGTCTCGGGCTCGGGCAAGAGCACGCTCGCATTCGACATCCTGTTCAACGAGGGCCAGCGCCGCTACCTGGAGAGCCTGAACGCCTACGCCCGCAGCATCGTGCAGCCGGCGGGCCGCCCCGAAGTGGACGCCGTGTGGGGCATTCCACCCACGGTGGCCATCGAGCAGCGCCTGTCGCGTGGCGGGCGCAAGAGCACCGTGGCCACCACCACCGAGGTCTGGCACTTCCTGCGCCTGCTGTGGGTCAAGCTGGGCGTGCAGCACTGCACCCGGGACGGTTCCGCCGTGCGGCCGCAGAGTGCCGAGAGCATCGCGGCGCAACTGCTGCGCGAGCACGCGGGCCAGCATGTGGGCCTGCTGGCGCCGCTGGTGGTCAACCGCAAGGGCGTCTACACCGACCTGGCCAAGTGGGCCAAGGCGCGCGGCCACACCCACCTGCGGGTGGACGGCGAGTTCCTGCCGCTGGACCCTTTCCCCCGCCTGGACCGCTTCAAGGAGCACACCCTGGAGCTGCCGGTGGCCGATCTGGTGGTGGATCCCGCCCAGGAGGCTGCGCTGCGCGACGCCTTGTCACGCACGCTGCAGCTGGGCCGCGGCGTGCTGCACCTGCTGCACCCTCTGGATGGGTTGGCGGCCGCCATGGCGTCCGGCGCCTCCACCGCCGGCCTGGGCCGCGTGCAGGTCTTCTCCACCAAGCGTGCCTGCCCCACCTGCGGCACCAGCCACCCCGAGCTGGACCCGCGCATGTTCAGCTACAACAGCAAGCACGGCTGGTGCACCGAGTGCGTGGGCACGGGACTGAAGCTCAGCCGCGAGCAGCGCAAGGCCTACGACGATTCGGTGCGCGACGACGACGCCAAGGGACGTGAGCAAAGCTTCCCGTCGGAGGAGCCCGAGATCGAGGGCCTCATCGGCGAACCCTGCCCGGTCTGCGCCGGCGCCCGGCTGAACCCGGCCTCGCGCGCTGTCACCTTTCTGGGGCGCCCCATCGAGGAGGTGGCGCGCATGAGCGTGCGCGAGGCCCACGGCTGGGTGCTGGACTGGCTGACCGAAGGCCGCCTGAGCGAGCGCGAGACGGGCATCGCCCGTGACGTCATTGCGGAGATCCGCAGCCGCCTGCAGTTCCTGCAGCAGGTGGGGCTGGGCTACCTCACGCTGGACCGCGCCGCGCCCACGCTCTCGGGCGGCGAGGCCCAGCGCATCCGCCTGGCGGCTCAGCTGGGCAGCAACCTGCAGGGCGTGTGCTATGTGCTGGACGAACCCACCATCGGCCTGCACCCGCGCGACAACGGCATCCTGCTCCATGCCCTGCAGCAGCTGGGCGACAAGGGCAACACCCTGGTGGTGGTGGAGCACGACGAGGACACCATCCGCCGCGCCGACCACCTCATCGACATCGGCCCGGGTGCGGGCAAGCGCGGCGGGCGCCTGGTGGCGCAAGGCACGGCTGCCGACCTGGCCGCGGCGGCGGACTCGCTGACGGGGCGGCTGCTGGCGCAGCCCTTGAAGCACCCGCTGCAGCCTCGCAGGCCTGTGCGCAAGGCGACAGGGCCTGCGTTCCTGGAGCCGACCGAATCCCTCCAGCTCACCGGCGCCCACCTCCACAACCTGAAGGGCGCGGACATCGGCGTGCCGCTGCGCCGCCTGGTGGCGGTGACGGGGGTGTCCGGCTCCGGCAAGAGCACTCTGGCGCGCGACGTCCTGCTCACCAATGTGCAGGCTGCCGTGGCGCTGCGGGCCACCAAGGCCGGGCGTGAGGCGTTGGCGCGCGGTGAGCACCCGGCCTGGGCCGGCTGCACGAGCCTGGCCGGATTCGAGCCCATCGACCGCGTGCTGGAGGTGGACCAGACCCCCATCGGCAAGACCCCGCGCTCCTGCCCGGCCACCTACATCGGCTTCTGGGACACCATCCGCAAGCTCTTCACCGAGACGCTGGAGGCCAAGGCCCGGGGCTATGCGGCGGCGCGCTTTTCCTTCAACACGGGCGACGGCCGCTGCCACGCCTGCGAAGGTCAGGGCCTGCGCACCATCGAGATGAGCTTCCTGCCCGATGTGAAGGTGTCTTGCGACGTGTGCCACGGCCAGCGCTTCAACGCCGAGACCTTGGCCGTGACCTGGCGAGGCAAGAGCATCGGCGACGTGCTCAACATGGAGGTGGACGAGGCCGTGGGCTTCTTCGCCTCCATGCCGTCCATCGCCCATCCGCTGCAATTGCTCAAGGATGTGGGCCTGGGCTACCTCACGCTGGGACAGCCCAGCCCCACGCTGTCAGGCGGCGAGGCGCAGCGCATCAAGCTCGTGACCGAACTGTCCAAGGTGCGGGACGATGTCACCCGGCGCGGCGGGATCGGCGACCCCCTCGCGCCTGCGGCGCCACCCCCCGAGGGGGCCCTCCCGCTCGGGGCGGCCCGGCGCGGGAGGGCCCCGCACACCCTGTACGTGCTGGACGAGCCCACCGTTGGCCTGCACATGGCCGATGTGGACAAGCTGATCCGTGTGCTGCACCGCCTGGTGGATGGCGGCCACAGCGTGGTGGTCATCGAGCACGATCTGGACGTCATCGCCGAGGCGGATTGGGTGGTGGACCTGGGGCCCGAGGGCGGTGGCGATGGCGGCCGGGTGGTCTGCGCCGGCCCGCCCGAGGCGCTGGTGGCTGCGGGCACGCACACCGGCGTGGCCTTGTCGCCCGTGCTGGCCCGGTAGCCATCAGGGTATTCGCTGGTCCTCAAGCCATCGGGACGTCAGTTGATGGTGTCACCCAAAAAACGGCAGTTGGATGCATTTGCCAGCGCTGCTGTTGGGGCGCCAGGCAAGGTGCAACGACGCGGCAGGCTCGTGCCTGCAAGGAGGCGCAACACCGCATGGCGCATCAA
>JBMLPD010000593.1:0-3347 GCA_049242285.1 Rubrivivax sp. | reverse complement strand
CCGGGGCCGTCGGCGATCCAGCCCACGACGCTGGGGCCCACGATCTGGCCGAAGGCGAAGACGGTGGTGAACGCGGCAATGCCCGCGGGCCAGACGGCCGGCGGGGTGTTGTGGCGCACCAGCGCCGTGGTGGACGCCACGACCGAGAGAAACACCCCGCCAAACAGCAGGCCTGAAGCGAAGACCGCCGCCAGCGAGCCGCCCCACAAGGGTAGAGCGGTGGCCACCGCCAGCAGCCCGTTGAGCAGCGACAAGGGCAAGCCCCCTCGGTGGCGCTGCAGCAGCCCGGCCCACAGCCAGGACGAGGCCACCACGCCCAGCCCCAGCAAGGTGTAGAACGCCGCCACCATGTCCGCGCCCAGGCCTTGCTCGCGCAGCAGGGTGATGATGAAGGTCATGTAGCCGATGTAGCCGATGCCGAACATGCCGTAGCCGGCCAGGCCAAAGGCAAAGGGGCGCCAGGCGAAGGGCGCGCGCGGCGCGCCAGGCGCGGGAGGTGCGGCCAGCGAGCCGGTGGCCCCGGCCGTGGCCAGCGTCAGGGCCAGGGCCAGCGCGCCCAGGGACGCCCAGGCCACCGGCCAGCCCAGCGCGGGCGCGTCCAGCAAAGGCGGCAGGCCCAGTGCGCACGCCACGATGCCCAGACCCACGCCGCCGTAGTAGATGCCCAGCACCAGGCCCGAGCGCTGCGGCACGCGCTGCGCCAGACGTGCGGCCAGCAACCCGCCACCCACGAAGCTGGCCGCGCTGGCGGTGCCGCAGCCCAGCCGCAGTGCGTAAAGCACCGCGTCGTGGCGTGTGAGCGCGTGCAAGGCCAGGAGCACCGCGGCCGCCGCACCGCCAGCCAGCATGAAGTGGCGCGCATCTGCGCGGCGCAGCAGGCGCGGCGCCCACAAGGCGCCCAGCAGGTAGCCCGCAGCGTTGACCGTGTTCATCGCCCCGGCCGTGAAGTAGCTCCAGCCCAGATCAGCCCGCATCGCAGGGAGCAACAGCGCGTAGGAAAAGCGCGCCAGCCCCAGCGATACCGCTGCCGCCAAGGCCAAGGCTGCGGCGATGGCCAGCTCACGGCCGGCCGAGGGCGGCGCGCTGTCTGCGTTCACTTCAGCCTGCCCGTGCCGCCAGCAGCGCATGCGCCAGTTCGGCAAAGCCGTTGCCGCGCTCGGACTGCGTGATCCAGGCCGGCCAGTGCACCAGTTCTTCGGCAAAGCGCCTCAGGTTGGCCACGCCCACACTGAAGGGGAAGCGCTCGAACATCACCTGGTCGTTGGTGGAGTCACCCACATAGGCCCAGTGCGCAAGCTCGTCCTGCAATGCCCGGCCGAAGAGGCGTTGCAGCATCCACTGCGCGCCCGTCCACTTGCTGTGCTCGCCAAACCAGCCGTTGACGTGGATGGAGCTCACCGTGGCCGTCATCCCTTCCTGGCGCATCACCTCCACCACCGCGGCGATGCCATGGGCCGGCAGCTGGGTGAACTCGCTGTGGTCAATGGCGATGTCGGTCACGCGGCCGGCGCTGTCGCGTGCCAGCACCGCCCCGGGCACCTCGCGCACGATGCGTTGGGCGGCGGCCTGCAGTCGGCGGGCGTGGTGCGCGCGGGTGGGGGCGTCCTGCACGAACTCGGTGAGCACCTGCGCTCCTTCGCGCACCAGCGCCACCGCGCCGTTCTCCGCCACCAGCGCCGCCACCGGCCATTCGCGGGCAAACGGCTCACTCCAGCCCAGCGGCCGGCCGGTGATGGCGATGACGGGCAGGCCCGCCTCATGCAAGGCCTGCAGGGCCGCCAAGGCCGCGGGCTCGATCTCGCCATCGCGCGTGAGGGTGTCGTCGATGTCCGTCATCACCCCGCGGATGCTGCGCAAGGTGCTTGATGATGCCGCGCTCAGAGGGCGCGGCCGCGCCTCAAGGGCTGCCGCGGACAGTGCGGGCGACGGGTTCATGGGGATGAATTGTCAGGCCGATGGATCCACGGTCCTGGCCGGCCGCCCCCCGCGCCCGATGCTTGAGAAGTCGCGGGAGCCGCTCGCTATTCACTGCACCGCGCTCAGGCATCGCCAACCCATGCCCGGAGCCACGCGGCTACAATATCAACTGTTTCGAGGAGCGTTGCAACTCTCTCCAGTGCCGCACACGGCGCGCGCGCAGGGAGCCAGGCTCGAAACCTTCCCTTGCAACCGCGCTCACCCGCCAGTCCGATCCGTGGGTGAGTGAAGCAGACCTCCTGACTTCGTTTTCCAGGCTCGACGGGCGGGTTCACCACCGTTGACAGGAGCCTGACCATGAATGCCGTTCTGAAGCCGCTGCACACCAGCGACTACGCCGTTGCCGACCTTTCGCTGGCCGAATGGGGCCGCAAGGAAATCAAGATCGCCGAGACCGAAATGCCCGGTCTGATGGCCATCCGCGACGAGTTCGCGCCCAAGCAGCCCCTGAAGGGCGCGCGCATCACGGGCAGCCTGCACATGACCATCCAGACCGCCGTGCTGGTGGAGACGCTGCAGGCCCTGGGCGCCGATGTGCGCTGGGCCTCCTGCAACATCTTCTCCACGCAAGACCACGCCGCCGCCGCGCTGGTGGTGCAGGGCACGCCCGTGTTCGCCTACAAGGGCGAGACGCTGGCCGACTACTGGGACTACACCCACCGCATCTTCGAGTTCGGCGCCGAGGGCACCGAGGGTGAAGGCCCCAACATGATCCTGGACGACGGCGGCGATGCCACGCTGCTGATGCACCTGGGCAAGCGCGCCGAGAAGGACGCCTCGGTGCTGAACCACCCCACCAGCGAGGAAGAGACCTGCCTGTACGCCGCCATCAAGGCCAAGCTCGCGCAGGACGCCACCTGGTACAGCCGCAAGAGCGCCCAGATCATCGGCGTGACCGAGGAAACCACCACCGGCGTGCACCGCCTCAAGGAGATGAGTGCTGCCGGCTCGCTGATGTTCCGTGCCATCAACGTCAACGACTCCGTCACCAAGAGCAAGTTCGACAACCTCTACGGCTGCCGCGAGAGCCTGGTGGATTCCATCAAGCGCGCCACCGACGTGATGATCGCCGGCAAGGTGGCCGTGGTGGCCGGCTATGGTGACGTGGGCAAGGGCAGCGCCCAGGCCCTGCGCGCGCTGTCGGCCCAGGTGTGGGTGACCGAGATCGACCCCATCAACGCCCTGCAGGCCGCGATGGAAGGCTACAAGGTCGTGACCATGGAGTACGCCGCCGACAAGGCCGACATCTTCGTCAGCGCCACCGGCAACAAGAACGTGATCCGCTACGAGCACATGGCCGCCATGAAGGACCAGGCCATCGTCTGCAACATCGGCCACTTCGACAACGAGATCGACGTCGCCGCGCTGGA
>JBMLPD010000592.1:1780-5084 GCA_049242285.1 Rubrivivax sp. | reverse complement strand
CGCCTGGGCCTGAGCGTGGGCACGGCGGCCGACGGCGCGCCGCGCATCGTGCGCCTGTCCCAAGTGGCCGACCTGCGCCTGGGCCTGGGCGCCAACCAGATCAACCGGCGCGACCTGAACCGCGAGGTGGAGATCACCGCCAACACCTCCGGCCGTTCCCTGGGCGAGGTGTCGGCCGACATCCGCAAGCTGTTGGATGAAACCGCCCTGCCGCCAGGTTACGGCGTCCGCTTCGGTGGCTCCACCAAGGACATGCAGGAAAGCTTCACCTACGCCGTGTCGGCCCTGGCCATGGCCGTGATCTTCATCTACATGATCCTGGCCTCTCAGTTCCGCAGTTACCTGCAGCCGGTGGCGCTGATGGCCTCGCTGCCGCTCACGCTCATCGGCGTGGTGGGCGCCCTGGTGCTGTGGCGCAGCACGCTCAACATGTTCTCCGTCATCGGCGTGATCATGCTCATGGGCCTGGTGACGAAGAACGCCATCCTGCTGGTGGACTTCGCCAACCGGGCGCGCGAGGAGGGCATGGAACGCAGCGCTGCGCTGCTGGAGGCCGCCCGGGTGCGGCTGCGCCCCATCCTCATGACCACGCTGGCGATGATCTTCGGCATGGTGCCGCTGGCCTTCGCGTTGACCGAGGGCAGCGAGCAGCGCGCGCCCATGGGCCAGGCGGTGATCGGCGGGGTGATCACCTCCTCGCTGCTGACCTTGGTGGTGGTGCCCGTGATCTACGTCTACCTGGACGACCTGGGCGCCTGGGCGCGGCGCGTGTTCGCTTCAGGCGGCACGCGAGGTCGAACCTAGAATCCCCGGCCAGCCGTTGCCGCCTGACCTTCCCCTTCGCCCCACCACCGCCCCGCCATGAACGTCGAACAGGCCCGCTTCAACATGATCGAGCAGCAGATCCGTCCCTGGGACGTGCTCGATCCGGCTGTCCTGGCCCTGCTGGCACGCGTCAGACGCGAAGACTTCGTGCCTGCGGCCCACCAGGCGCTGGCCTTCGTGGATACCCAGGTGCCGCTGATCGAGGGCGCCCCCCAGGGCGCCTGCATGCTGGAGCCCCGTGTGGAGGCGCGCATGCTGCAGGAGCTTCGCCTGCTGCCCACCGACCGCGTGCTGGAGGTGGGCGCCGGTTCCGGCTTCATGGCCTGCCTGCTGGCCGGCCTGGCTGGCGATGTCACCGGCCTGGAGCTGAATCCCGCGCTGGCCGAACAGGCACAGGACAACCTGCGGCGCTGCGGCGTGGACAACGCCCGCGTGCTGCAGGCCGACGGCAGCGCCGGACTGGCGCAGGATGGTCCGTACGACGCCATCGTGCTGTCAGGCTCCGTGGCCGAGGTGCCGCCTGTGCTGCTGGCACAGCTCAGGCCGCTCGGGCGCCTGCTGGCCATCGTGGGGCAGGAGCCCATCATGCGGGCGCGGCTGTTCACCCGGTCAGCCGGAGCCGCCTTCTCCCACGTGGACCTGTTCGACACCGTGGCCCCACGCCTGCTGAATTTTCCCGAACCCAACCGCTTCAAGTTCTGAACCCCTGAAAGGACTGCCCCATGCGGACGCCGCGTCTTTCCCGTCAATGGATCGCCCCGCTGTCGCTGCTGCTGGCGGGCGCGGCCCAGCCCGCCTGGGCCCAGAGCCTGCAGGAGCTGTACGACGCGGCGCGCACCTACGACGCCGCCTACCTCGGCGCCAGGGCGGCCGCGCAGTCGGCCGAGCATCGCGCGGCACAGGCCGATGCCCTGCTGCGGCCTTCGGCCGCCCTGAGCAGCAGCGCATCGCTCACGCAGGCGGATGCCCCCCGCGTGGGCAGCGGCGACAACAACTCCGTGGGTGCGACCCTGAGCGGCAAGATGCCCCTCATCAACAAGAGCACGGCACCCACCATTGCACAGTCACGCAAGGCCGTGGCCGTGGCCCAGGCCGATCTGGAGGCTGTCGAGCAGGACCT
This sequence comes from Rubrivivax sp., assembly GCA_049242285.1. Taxonomy (GTDB): domain Bacteria; phylum Pseudomonadota; class Gammaproteobacteria; order Burkholderiales; family Burkholderiaceae_C; genus Rubrivivax. Next base: position 3,139 of record JBMLPD010000592.1, on the reverse strand, counting down.
GATCGTGCGGGTCAGCCAGGCCTACTTCGACGTGCTGGCCGCGCAGGACGCGCTGGCCACCACCCGCGCCAGCAAGGCGGCCATCACCGAACAGCTGGCTTCGGCCAAGCGCAACTTCGAGGTGGGCACGGCCACCATCACCGACACACGCGAAGCCCAGGCCCGCTTCGACCTGGCCAGCGCCCAGGAAATCGCCGCCGAGAACGACCTGCGCACCAAGCGCATCGCGCTGGACCAGCTGGTGGGCCGCAGCAATGTCTCGCCCAAGGGCCTGGCCAAGACCGCCCCCCTGCCGGCCCCCGCGCCTGCAGACGCCGAGACCTGGGCCACCCTGGCCGAAAGCAGCCATCCCGGTGTGCGCAAGGCCCAGCTGGGGCTGGATGTGGCGCGTCTGGAAACCGAGAAAGCGCGTGCTGCCGAGTCCTTCACCTTCGATGCCGTGGGCTCGGTGGGTGCCACGCGGTCCAGCGGCAGTTCGGCCGGCCTTCCCGGCATCACCAAGTCCGCCACGGTGGGCGTGCAGCTGACCTGGCCCTTGTACACCGGCGGGGCCACGCAGAACCGCATCAAGGAAACGCTGGCGCTGGAAGACAAATCCCGCAACGACCTGGACGCCGCGCGCCGTGCCGTGACGCAGGCCACGCGCCAGGCCTTCTTCGGCGTGCAGTCGGGGCTGGCCCAAGTCAAGGCCCTGGAAGCCGCGGAGTCGTCGTCACAGCTGGCCCTGGAGGCCACGCAACTGGGCTACAGGGTCGGCGTGCGCGTCAATCTTGACGTGCTCAACGCCCAGACCCAGCTCTTCCAGACCCGGCGCGATCTGGCCAAGGCCCGGTACGACGTCATCCTGGGCGGCTTGAAGCTGCGCCTGGCCTCGGGCCAGCTCAAGCCGGGCGATGTGGCCACGGTGAACGCGCTGCTGGAACGCTGAGCCCGGCAGCCCTCAGCCGCGGCCCGCGCCCGGCCAAAGCGCGGCCAGCGCCTGCGCCATGCGCTGCGCCGCGCCGCGGTGCGCAGCAGCGAATGACACACCGGACGCCGCGCGGACGGCCCGTGCCTGGGCCTCTTCCGGGGCCAACCACTGCTGCAGCAGGTCAACAGCCTCGGCCATGCTTGCCACACGCCGGGCCGCACCGGCTGAGATGGCGCCTTCGGTGGCATCGGCGAAGTTGAAGGTGTGCGGCCCCACCACCATGGGACAACCGCAGGCCAGCGACTCGATCAGGTTCTGGCCTCCCAGGGGTGCGAAGCTGCCCCCCAGCAAGGCCGCATCCGCCAGCCCGTAATACAAGGCCATCTCTCCCAGGCTGTCGCCCAGCCAGACATCTGCAGCGCCTGCGTCTGCAGCGCCTGCGTCTGCAG
>JBMLPD010000592.1:0-1680 GCA_049242285.1 Rubrivivax sp. | reverse complement strand
TCTGCAGCGCCTGCGTCTGCAGCGCCTGCGTCTGCAGAAGGCGGACCCCATGCGCCAGGATCCTGGCCCCGGGATGTCGCTGCCAGGGCACTGCGCCGCCAGAGTCGCAGGCCGGCTGCGGTGACCAGACGGGCCACCTCGTCGAAGCGTTGGGGATGGCGTGGCGCGATCAACAGAAGAGGTCTGCCCGAAGCCCAAGGCCGGACACACCACGCGCTCAGCAAGGCCTGCTCCTCTGCTTCCCGGGTCACCGCGGCCAGCACCACCGGGCGGCCCAGGCTTTGACGCCAGCGCCGGCCCAGGGACAGCAGATCTTCGCGCAGCACGAGATCGAACTTCAGGTTGCCCATCACGCGCACGTCACCGGCCCCCAGGGCGCGCAGGCGCTGGGCGTCGGCTTGGGTCTGTGCCAGCACGCAATGCATGGTGGCCAGCGCCGGGCGCATCAGGCGCTGCAGCCGGCGCCCCTTGGCCCAGCTGCGCTCGCTCAGGCGCGCGTTGGCCAGCACCATGGGCACACCCGCACGCGCAGCCTGAGCCTGCAGTTCCGGCCAGACCTCGGTCTCCATCAGCACACCCAGCGCCGGGCGCTGGCGGGCGAGAAAGCGCCGCACGGCACCCGGTGTGTCAATGGGCAGCCAGGCCTGGCGGTCACCGGGCTGCAACAGGGCGCGGCCGGCGTCCCGCCCGGTGGCCGTGCCGTGGGTCAGCAGCAGCGGCACGCCGGGCAGGCGCTCGCGCAGGGCGGCGATCAGCGGAGCGGCAGCAAGGGTCTCGCCCAGAGAGACCGCGTGCACCCAGAGGGCTCCGGCCGGCTGGTGCACACCCCAACCCAGGCGTTCACCCAAGTGCTGCCGGTAGCCCGGCTCCCGCCGGCCCCGCCACCACAGCCGCGCCAGCCACAGCGGCAAGGCCAGGCGCAGCAGGGTGGAATAGATCAGCCGTGCCACCGGATGTGGCGCAGCGTCAGTGCGCCGCCGCCTGCACCGCCGCGTCCGGCTTCACCGCCTTCAGCGCGGCCATGAAATCGTGCTCGATGCGCTCCAGCGCGGCCTGGGTGTGACCCTCGAAGCGCAGCACCAGCACGGGCGTGGTGTTGGAGCCGCGGATGAGGCCGAAGCCGTCGGCGAAGTCCACCCGCACGCCGTCGATGGTGCCCACCTCGCCGCCGGGGAAGCGCAGCGAGCCGTCGGCCACTCGCGCCTGCAGGGCCTGTACCACGCGCGCGGGCTCACCCTCGGCGCAGGGCACGTTCAGCTCGGGCGTGGAAAAGCTGGTGGGCAGAGCGTTCAGCACCCGGCTCGGGTTCTTCGTGCGCGACAGGATCTCCAGCACGCGCGCAGCCGTGTAGGTGGCGTCGTCAAAGCCGTACCAGCGCTCGCCGAAGAAGATGTGGCCGCTCATCTCGCCCGCGATCGGCGCACCGATCTCCTTCATCTTGGCCTTGATCAGCGAGTGCCCGGTCTTCCACATCAGTGGCACGCCGCCGGCCTTGCGGATGGCCACGGGCAGGCGCTGGCTGCACTTGACGTCGTAGATGACCGTGGCGCCGCGGTGGCGCTTGAGGATGTCGGTGGCGATCAGCATCAACTGCCGGTCGGGGTAGATGATGTGGCCCTGTTTGGTGACGATGCCCAGGCGGTCGCCGTCGCCGTCGAAGGCCAGGCCCAGTTCGGCGTC
>JBMLPD010000591.1:0-4207 GCA_049242285.1 Rubrivivax sp. | reverse complement strand
ACCTGGCCAAGGCTGCCTCATGTGGGCCTCGTCACCCCGCCGGCAGGACCGTGCCGCTGCAGGTGCCCAGCCCGATGCGCCGGACGCCGGGCTTCTCGCCCCAGGCCCGCAGCGTGAGCGTGTCGCCGTCTTGCAGGAAGGTGCGCTGCTCGCCGCCGGGCAGGGTGATGGGGGCCTTGCCGCCGCCGCTGAGCTCCAGCAGCGAGCCGGCCTGGGCCGGCTGCGGGCCGGACAGGGTGCCGGTGCCCAGCAGGTCGCCCGACTGCAGGTTGCAGCCGCCCATGGTGTGGTGCGTGACCATCTGGGCCAGCGTCCACCAGGCGGCCTCGCTCCAGCGCCCGCGTGACAGGCGGTGAGGCGGCATGCCGGCCGCGCGCATGGCTGGTGTCTGCAGTTCCACCTCCAGCGTCAAATCGAAGGCGCCAGCGCTGCGGTTCTCCGGGCTGTCCAGGTAGGGCAGGGTGCCGGGGTCGCCGCCGTCCACCACCGGGCGCTCGAAGGCGGTGCGAAACGGCGCCAACGCCTCCATGGTCACCACCCAGGGCGAGATGGTGCTGGCGAAATTCTTGGCCAGGAAGGGGCCCAGCGGCTGGTACTCCCAGGCCTGCACGTCGCGCGCCGACCAGTCGTTGAGCAGCACCAGGCCAAAGAGGTGATCTTCGGCCTGCGCCAGGGGCACCGATGTGCCCAGCGCGTTGCCGTTACCGATGAAGGCGCCCAGCTCCAGCTCGCAGTCCAGGCGCTGGCAGGGGCCGACGGTGGGCACCTCGGCGGTGGGGGGCTTCAACTGGCCGACGGGGCGCTTGACGGGCGTGCCGCTGACCACGATGGAAGAGGCGCGGCCGTGGTAGCCGATGGGCACCCACTTGTAGTTGGGCAGCAGCGGGTTGTCCGGGCGGAAGAGCTTGCCCACCGTGGTGGCGTGGTGGATGCCGCTGTAGAAGTCGGTGTAGTCGCCGATGCGGCAGGGCAGGTGCAGGGTGCAGTCGGCCTGCGCGCGCAGGCAGGTCTGCAGCGCCGCCTGCAGCGGGCTGCCCTCGGCCAGTGCTGCGCTGAGCCAGGCACGCAAGCCCCGGCGGGCGGCAGGGCCCAGGCTCATGAAGGCGTTGAGGTCACCGCCGGCCAGGGGGGCGATCCAGTCGCGCAGGGTTTCGGGCTGAGCGGTGTCTGCCGTGAGCGCCCAGGCGGCCGAGGCACGGGTGAGCTGCGCAAACTGCACCCGCCTCAAGTCCAGCACCTGGTCGCCGATGGCGATGCCTATGCGCGGCATGCCGGCCGTGTCATCCGCCGCCACTGAGGCCGCCGTGAAGCAGCCGAAGGGCAGGTTTTGGATGGGGAAGTCCGTGACCTCGGCGTTGGCCGAGGCGACCCAGCTGTGCAGGTCGGGCGCGTGCGTGGCGTCGAGCATGGCGTCCACGGCCGTCATGCCGACTCAGCCTCGGGCGTGAACTCTCTGCGGTGGAAGAACTCGGCGTGCTTGGGCGCCTTCTTGGTTCTGGACCAGTCTTCCAGCATCTTCCACTTCACCTCGTCCATGCGGCGCAGCATGTGGGCTTCTTCCGGGTCCGGGCAGGCGAGTTCGAGGCGGTGGCCGTTGGGGTCGAAGAAGTAGATGGAGTGAAAGGCCCCGTGGTCGGTGGGGCCCAAGACCTCCACGCCCTGGGCTTCGAGGTGGGCCTTGTAGGCCAGCAGCTCTTCGCGGTCCTTCACGCGGAAGGCGATGTGCTGCACCCACACGGGCGTGTTCTCGTCACGGCCCATGGGGGCCTTGGTGGGCAGCTCGAAGAAGGCCAGGGTGTTGCCGCCGCCCGCGTCCAGGAAGATGTGCATGTACGGGTCCGGCTCCTTGGTGGAGGGCACCTGGTCTTCTGCGATGGCGAGCTGGAAGTCCATCTTCAGCATGCGGGTGTACCAGTCGACGGTTTCCTTGGCGTCGCGGCAGCGGTAGGCCACGTGGTGGATGCGATCGATCTTCATGCTTCGCTCCTGGCGTTGACGCCCTTTGCCGCAGGTCGGGCAGGGGCAGGGGTGAGGGTGGGACGGCAGGCCATGGTTCACAGCCCCAGGCGGGCTGCGGTGAAGGCTTCGCGCAGCACGCGCAGGTCACCGATGTGATTGGACAGCAGCAGCACCAGCCGCGCATTGAGCCGCTGGCTGGTTTCGTCGTCCAGCCCCTCGTGGGCGGCGATCAGCATCTCGTAGAAGGTGTCGCCCGGGGTGTAGGCGCGCAGGTAACGCTGGCCCGGGGTGCCGAAGTGGGGCTGGGTGCTGAGGTGCTCGAAGGCCATGGCGGGTTCCGTTTCAATGCGGCTTGCGGCACAGGGCGCGCGCCAGGGCGCTGCGAAGGGCTGCGGCGTCGAAGGCGCGCCAGCGTGCGGCCACGTGCTGGTCGGGCCGCAGCAGGTAGACGGTGCCGTCGCGGGCGTCCAGGCGCTGCTGCGCCAAGCCCTGCACGTCCTCGATCTCACCCGCCGCCGCGTGACCTGCGGGCTGCAGGCGCAGCAGCCGCACGGGCACCGGCATTCCGGCCAGGTCGGCCAGGTCGGCCGCACTGATGTGCGCATTGCCGAAGGCCAGCAGCGTGAATCCGTCGATCTGCCGCAGCAGCCAGGTGTCTCGCCCGTTGGCGCGCACGGGCGCATCGTCCAGCGGGGCGCCGGGGGCCATCCAGCCGGTGAAGGCTCGCTCACCAGTGTCCGCGTCGGGCGTGTTCAGCAGGGAGTGGCTCAGGTGCGTGGCCACTGACAGGCGGCCGGAGTTCACGAGCGCGCGGGCGAAAGGGAACCCGCGCGCCATCTCCAGCACCGCGTTGCGAAAGCGCCGCGACATGGCCGTCTTGGGCGTGATGAAGTCGGTGGAGCGCGTGGAGTTCAGGATGTTCTCGTCGGCGGCCACGCCGCGCTCTTCGGCGTAGCTGTCCAGCAGCGTCTCGGGCGCTGCGCCTTTCAGCACGCACTGCAGCTTCCAGCCCAGGTTGTCCACGTCCTGAATGCCGGAGTTGGCGCCGCGCGCGCCGAAGGGCGAGACCTGGTGGGCGGCGTCGCCCGCGAACAGCACCCGCCCATGGCGGAAGTGCTTCATGCGCCGGCACTGGAAGGTGTAGACGCTGACCCATTCCAGCTCGAACGGGCGGTCGGGCCCCAGCATGGCCTGGATGCGCGGGATCACGCGCTCGGGCTGCTTCTCGGCCTCGGGGTCGGCGTCCCAGCCGAGCTGGAAGTCGATGCGCCAGACGTTGTCGGCCTCGCGGTGCAGCAGCACGCTCTGGCCGGGGTGAAAGGGCGGGTCGAACCAGAACCAGCGCTCGGCCGGGAAGTCGGCCTTCATCACCACGTCGGCAATGAGGAAGCGGTCCTGGAAGACCTTGCCCTCGATGTCCAGGCCCAGCATGCGGCGGATGGGGCTGCGCGCGCCGTCGGCTACCACCAGCCAATCGGTGCGCAGGCGGAAGTCGCCCTCGGGGGTCTGCACGTTCAGCGTGGGGCCTTCGCCTGCAGGCTCCGTTGCGGGCTCCACCGCGGGCTCCACGAGCGTGACCTTGTGCTGCCAGCGCAGGTCGATCAAGGGCAGGGCCTGCGCGCGCCGTACCAGCAACTCTTCCAGGTGGTACTGCTGCAGGTTCACCATGCCGGGGCGCTCGTGTCCCTCGTCCGGCAGCAGGTTGAAGCGGAACACTTCTTCGCTTTCCAGGAAGGTGCGGCCCACGTTCCAGGTCACGCCCCTGTCCACCACCGGCTGGCCGCAGCCCAGGCGGTCCAGCACCTCCAGCGTGCGCTTGGCATAGCACAGCCCGCGCGAGCCCACGCTCACCGTCTTGTCCTCGTCCAGCAGCAGCACGGGCGTGCCCCGTTGGGCCAGGTCGATGGCGGCGCACAGCCCGATGGGCCCGGCCCCGACCACCACCACCGGGTGGCGCCGCAGCGTGCCGGGCGCGTCGTCCAGCTCGGCGGCGCGGGGCGAACTGAAAGTGGGGTAGCGGTAGGTGGACAGCATGGCGGGCGGGCAGCGCGCGGCGTGACGGCGGTCGTGGCGCTGGGGTGTCAGGCCGTGGCTCAGCGCTCCAGCGCCTCCCACATCTGCACGTCGCGCGTGGCGGTCCAGATGCGCGGTTCGGCGAACTGCGTGGCCTCGTCAAAGGCGCGCGTCACGTCAAAGGGCATGCAGTGGTCGAAGATCACCCAGTGGCCATACTTGGGCTTCAGCGCGG
>JBMLPD010000590.1:0-1879 GCA_049242285.1 Rubrivivax sp. | reverse complement strand
CTGCGGCTGACCGTGCGCGCCATGCGGCCCGAGATCCGCGACCTGCTGGAAAAACGCATCGCCGAGATCGCCCAGGCCCAGGCCGCCACCTTCGGCGCCACGGCCGAGGTGAACTACATCCGCCGCTACCCCGTGCTGAACAACTGGCCCGAGCCCACCGAGTTCTGCAAGCAGCTGGTGCGCGACTGGCTGGGCGAAGCCGGCCTGGCGCCCAACCCCGAGCCCGTCACGGCCAGCGAAGACTTCTCCTTCTTCCTCGAGAAAGTGCCCGGCTGCTTCATCAACATCGGCAACGGCACCGGCAGCCAGGGCGGCTGCATGGTGCACAACGCCGGCTACGACTTCAACGACCGCGTGCTGTCCACGGGTGCCACCTACTGGGTCAAGCTCACCGAGCGCTGGCTGGCACCTCAGGGGTGAAGCCGGGCCGCTGACCCGGCCACAACACCCCCAGCGCCAAGGCCAGCCAGGCCAGGATGAAGGCACTGCCGCCCCACGGCACCAGGGCCCTGGCGGCGTCCCAACCCCACAGGATGCGGGCGTTGATGTTCAGGCAGAACAGCAGCAGGCCCACCACCATCAACGCGCCAGAGGCCACCAACCACCGGCTGGCGCACCGGCCCAGCGCCAGACCCACCAGGACCAGCCCCAGGGCGTGAAACTGGTGCTGCTCCAGCGAGGCCGCGAAGGCCGGGCCGGCCTGCTGCAGGGCCGGCACATGGGCCGCCGCGGCCGACAAGGCCACCGAACCAGCGGCCAGGACGGCCCCCAGGGCGATGAAGAAGCGAGCCGTCAGGGGCAAGGAGGGCATGGTGCATCCGGTACAACGAGTGTGGCCCCAGCCTACCGCAAGGCGCCCTCCCCCTGCACACCCACACCCGCGGCGGGCGCCGTCAGCCAGCGGCCTGCAGGCCCGCAGCAGGCTCATCGTGACGGAGTGGTCGCCCCCCCAGCCAGCACATGTGGTGCGCCTTGAGCAAAGGCGCGCCCAGGGGCTGCATGGCCTGGCGCATGGCCTGCAGGCTGGTGTCGGGCAGGGGCAGGTCGCCCATTTCTCCCAGCACGCCCAGGAGCGAGACATCGAAGTGCAGGTGCCGCCCGTCGCACGGCAAGTGGCTGGCTTCGCGAATGGCGCGCAGCCCGAAGCGGGCGCCAGGACGGTTGGTGACCACGCCGTCCCAAGCGATGCCGGCCACTGCGCAAGGCGTCTGCGCGCTGGCCGCGGTTGCCTTCAGGAAAGTGCTCCGGGAAAGCAAAGCGAAGGAAGTCACGGCAGCGCGCGGATGGATGGCTGCGGACAGACACGGGCGGCCGACTCCGGCGTAAACGTCCCGCAACCTGCCACGATCACGGCCCTCGATGCCGGGCCCGATCCCACAGCGCAATCACGGCAACGCCCACGGCGTCGGCGGCCCAGTCTGCCCACTCGCCATGGCGCCAGCCGGTCAGGTGCTGGGCGATTTCGATGGCCCCGCCATACAGCAGCAGGCCCGCGAACAGCGGCAGCCGGTGGGCCCGTCGCGGCCACGTCCACACGCCCAACAGCGAGAGCGTCCCAAACGCCAGTGCATGCTGGGCCTTGTCCCAGAAGTTCAGCGGCAAGTGCGGCAACTGCTGCCCCGGCAGGAGGGTGAGCGCCAGCAGGGCCAGACTTGCCAGCCAGAAGGCGCTTCCCGCCAGCCAGCGCGGCGGCGTCATGGAGTGGCCCCCGGCCTCAACTGCAGGCCGGCGCGCCATGGGTGAGGCCGACCGGGCATGCTCACCGCAGTGCCCCCACCACATCGGCCGGCGCCTGCACCAGCTCGATCAGCACGCCTTCCCCACCCACGGGAAACTCGTCGTTGCCCTTGGGGTGGATGAAGCAGATGTCGTGGCCGGC
>JBMLPD010000589.1:0-3203 GCA_049242285.1 Rubrivivax sp. | reverse complement strand
GTCAGGATGCCCAGGCAGTGCACCACCGCGAAGCCGCGCACCGGGCCGGAGCCGAAGGCCAGCAGGGCCACGCCGGCAATCAGCGTGGTGATGTTGGAGTCCAGGATGGTGGCGAATGCGCGCTCGTAGCCGGCGTGAATGGCCGCCTGCGGCGCGGCGCCCATGCGCAACTCCTCGCGCACCCGTTCGTTGATCAGCACGTTGGCGTCGATGGCCATGCCCAGCGTGAGCGCAATGGCCGCCATGCCCGGCAAGGTGAGGGTGGCCTGCAGCATGGACAGCACCGCCACCAGCAGCAGCAGGTTGAAACCCAGCGCGATGGAGGAGAACAGGCCGAACAGCAGGTAGTAGGCGCACATGAAGACCACGATCGCCATGAAGCCGTAGGCCACGCTGTCAAAGCCCTTGGTGATGTTCTCCGCGCCCAGGCTCGGGCCGATGGTGCGTTCCTCGATGATCTCCATGGGCGCGGCCAGCGACCCGGCACGCAACAGCAGCGCCGTGTCGTTGGCTTCCTGCGTGGTCATGCGACCGGAGATCTGCACCCGGCCACCGCCGATCTCGCTGCGGATGACCGGCGCGGTCACCACCTCGCCCTTGCCCTTCTCGAACAGCAGGATGGCCATGCGCTTGCCCACGCTCTCGCGCGTGACATCCTTGAAGATGCGCGCGCCCTTGGCGTCCAGCGTCAGGTGGACGGCCGGCTCCTGGGTCTGGCTGTCGAACCCCGCCTGGGCATCGTTCAGGTTTTCGCCCGTGAGCACCACCTGGCGGAACACGATGATGGGCGCGCCATTGCGCTCCAGGTAGCGTTCGCTGCCGAAGGGCACGGAGCCGCCCGTCAGGGCCTGCTGGGCCTCGGCGCTGTCGTTGACCATGCGCACTTCCAGCGTGGCGGTGCGCCCGATGATGTCCTTGGCCTTGGCCGTGTCCTGCACGCCAGGCAGTTGCACCACCACGCGGTCGGCGCCCTGCTGCTGGATCACGGGCTCGGCCACACCCAGTTCGTTCACCCGGTTGTGCAGCGTGGTGATGTTCTGCTTGAGCGCCTGGTCCTGCACGGCCCGGGCGGCTTCGGGCTTCAAGGCGCCGCGCAGCAGGGCCTCGCCGCCGTCCGCGGCGACGGTCCAGACGACATCGGGCAACTGTTCGGTGAGCAGGCGGCGCGCCGTCTCGGCCACGGAGGCCTCGCGCAGGCGGATTTCCACGCCCATGCCGTCGCGGGTGATGCCGGCATGGCGGACGCCCTTGTCGCGCAGCATGGTGCGCACATCGCCGGCAATGGCGTCACCCTTCTTGGTGAGCGCCGCTTTCATGTCCACCTGCATCAGGAAGTGCACGCCCCCGCGCAGGTCCAGGCCCAGGTACATGGGCAAGGCCCGAAGGCTCGCCATCCACGCCGGGGTGTTGGACAGCAGGTTCAGGGCCACGATGTAGGACGGATTGGCGGCGTCCGGGTTCAAGGCGGCCGTCAAGGCATCCTTGGCCAGCTTCTGCTGGTCGGTGGTGGACAGGCGCACCTTGATGGACTGGCCGTCGAACTGGGCGGACTCCGCCTTGATGCCCGCCTGCTGCAGCACCTCGCCGACCCGCGGCAACAGCGTCGCGTCAATCTTCAGCGTGGCCTTGCCGCTGGAAACCTGCACCGCCGGGGCCTCGCCGTAGAGATTGGGCACGGCGTAGAGCAGGCCCAGCAGCAGGGACACCGCGAGGATGGCGTATTTCCACCAGGAGTAGCGATTCATGGATTCTCCGAGGGCGCAACCGCTGCAGACCCTTCAGGGCCGGCCTGCGAGGGTGCAGGCCCGGCCAGGGCCGCCAATGGCCACCGAGGCCCCTTACTTGAAAGTGCCCTTGGGCAGCACCTGCACGACCGAGGGGCGCTGCACCTGGATCTCCACGCCCTCAGCCACCTCCACATGCACCATGCTGTCACCCAGCCTGGAGATTCGCCCGATGACACCGCCGCCCACGACCACCTCGTCTCCCTTGGCCAGGGCATCGAGCATCGCCTTGTGCTCCTTCTGGCGCTTCATCTGCGGCCGGATCATGATGAAGTACAGCACCACGAACATCAACACCAGCGGCAACAGGCTCAGCAAGGTGGATTCGGCTCCTCCGCCAGCAGCAGCCGGTGCGGATTGGGCAAAGGCTTGGGAAATGAACACGTTCGGCACCCCTCAGGAAAGCATGGTCAGCGTCTGGCTTGACGCGCAGACAGAACTCTCAAGTTTACGACGGCACGGCCGCGCGCCCTGCTGGAATGCCGAATGCCCCGCGCGGGTGCGGGCTCAGCGGCCCTGCCAGAGCGCGAGGTGAACTTCGGCGATCCCGGCCTCGGCCTGCCGCACCGGCCCCACCGCCGCTGCAAGTCCTGCCACCGCACAGGTCTGTGCCAGGTGCTGGCGGCTCTGGTCGCCGCTGCGCAGGGCAGGCCCGGTTTGCGGCACCCCGCAAAGGCGCGCGGGCCGCAGCGGTGCGCTCACCTGTACTTGATGGTGCAGCCGTAGGGCACGTTCACCGCGTTGCTGATTGGCTTGCCGGCACGCAACTCCTCCAGCGCGGCGGCCAACAGGTTGCGCGAGGTCTTGACATCCTCGGGGTTGGCCGAGCGCTTGTCATCGATGGCGCCGTTGTACACCAGCTTGCCCGCAGGGTCGATCACGTACATGTGCGGAGTGACCTTGGCGCCGTAGGCCAGGCCCACGGTGCCGGATTCGTCCATCAGGAAACGCGCAGGGCTGGCACCGAAACGGGCCAGCTCCTTTGCCAGCACCTCGGGCGTCTGGTAGTCGGGGTGTCCGCTGTGGGTGGAGTTGATGGTGAGCCACACCACCTCGGCGCCGTACTTCTTCTGCAGCGCCTGCATGTTGCCGCTTTTGTAGTGCTTCTGCACGAACGGGCAGCCGAAGTTGTGCCACTCCAGCACGACCGTCCTGCCCTTGAAATCGGCCAGGCTCACCGGTTTGCCTGCCAGGTCAGGGGCCCGGAAGGCCGGGGCCGGCTGGCCGACGACGGCCGCGGCCCGGGCCGGTGCACAAAGCAGGGCGCAGACGGTCAACGCAGCCCAGGCGGCCCAGGTCCAGGTCCGGCGGGTGGGGAGGTGGTTCATGTGGAATGTGCCAGCGGCGTGTGTTGCACCAGCCCGCAGCGTACAGACCGCCCAAACCCCACGCCATTCACGGGCTTATCCTGCACGGGCT
>JBMLPD010000588.1:2626-7434 GCA_049242285.1 Rubrivivax sp. | reverse complement strand
TCGCGCACCTCGCCCGAGAAGTACGACACCGCCGAGGCCGCCACGCACGAGATGGCCGGCTTCTTCCGCGAGTTGATCGAAGACCGCCGTCGCGCGCCGCGTGCTGACCTGTTGAGCGAGCTGGTGCACCTGCGCGACGACGACGGCGACTGCCTGACCGACGACGAACTGGTGGCCACCTGCATCCTGCTGCTGTTTGCCGGCCACGAGACGACCACGAACCACATCGCCAACGGCATGCTGGCGCTGATGCGCTTTCCCGAGCAGATGGCGCTGCTGCGCGCCGACCCGGGCCTGGCCAATGACGCGGTGGAGGAGCTGCTGCGCTACGACGGACCCTCGGGCGCGCAGGTGCGCATCGTCAGCCAGACGCACGAACTGCACGGCAAGACGCTGGAGGCCGGCCAGCGCGTGTTCATCATGCTCAACGCCGCCAACCGCGACCCGCGCGCCTACCCCGACCCGGACCGCGTGGACCTGCACCGCGACGGCCCGCCGCACCTCAGCTTCGGCTTTGGCATCCACATCTGCCTGGGCTTTCCGCTGGCGCGCACCGAGGGGCAGGTGGCGTTTCCGGCGCTGCTCAAGCGCTACCGCAAGATCGAGCCCATGACCCTGTCGCCGACGTGGATCAACTCGCTCGTCTTTCGGGGAATGACCTCATTGCCGGTGCGCGTGCGGCACGCTTGAATGCGCTCATCGATCCATCGATCCATCGATCCATCGATCCATCGAGCCCGATGACCGGACACGCCACTTCACCCGCCACCAGCCCCGCGGCTGGCAGCACGGCGCTCGCCCCGGCCGAGCCTGTGCTGCGCGCCGAAGGCGTGTACCTGGGCTTTGGCGGCATCCAGGCGCTGGCCGGGGTGTCGCTGGACGTGATGCCGGGTGAGATCACGGCCGTGATCGGCCCCAACGGGGCAGGCAAGACCAGTCTGTTCAACACGCTCTCAGGCTTCTACCGGCCGCAGCGCGGGCGCGTGCTGCTGGAAGGGCGCGATCTCACCGGCATCAGTGCCGACCGTCGCGCCGCCCTGGGCCTGGCGCGCACTTTCCAGAACGTGGCGCTGTTTCGCGGCATGTCGGTGCTGGACAACATCAAGCTCGGCGGCCACACGCGGCTGAACACGAACCCGCTGACGGCGCTGTGGTACCGCGGCCCGGCGCAGCGAGAGGAGGTGGCGCTGCGCCAGGAGATCGAGCGCGACGTGATCGATTTCCTGGAGATCGATCACATCCGCCACCTGCCCGTGGCCGGCCTGCCCTACGGGCTGCAAAAGCGCGTGGAACTCGCCCGGGCGCTGGCCATGCGGCCCAAGGTGCTGATGCTGGACGAACCCGTGGCCGGCATGAACCGCGAAGAGACCGAAGACATGGCGCGCTTCATCCTGGACATCCAGGAAGAGCGTGGCATCACCGTGCTGCTGATCGAGCACGACATGGGCCTGGTGATGGACATCTCGCACCACGTGGTGGTGCTGAACTTCGGTCAGGTCATCGGCCAGGGCACGCCCGCGCAGGTGCGGGCCCACCCCGAGGTGGTGCGTGCCTACCTGGGCGATGAAGCGCTGCGGAGGGCGCCTCAGTGAACGCGGGGTTCGACTGGATCGCCCTGGCCGAGTTCTCGGCCATCGGGCTGTTGTCGGGCGGGCTGCTGGCGCTGATCGCGCTGGGCTTCGTGCTCATCTACAAGGGCACTGGCGTCATCAACTTCGCCATGGGCGAGTTCATGATGCTGGGCGCTTACTTCTTCTACACCGCCAACGTGATGTGGGGCTTGCCCCTGTGGGTGGCGCTGCCGGCCACGCTGGCGGCGGTGGCCGGGTGTGCGGCGCTGGTGGAGCGCGCCATCCTGCGGCCGCTGGCCGGGCAGTCGGTGATCTCGGTGCTGATGGCCACCATCGGCCTGGCCAGCGCCTTGCACGGCGGCGTGGATGCCATCTGGGGCGGACGCAACTACGAGATGCCCACGCTGCTGCCGCGCCAGCCGCTGCTGATCGGCGACGTGCTGATCCCGGGCAAGGTGCTGTGGAGCTTCCTGCTCGCGGCCGTGGTCATCACCGCCTTCACGGTGTACTTCCGCCGCTCGCGCACAGGCGTGGCCATGCGCGCCGCCGCCAGCGACCCCGTCACCGCGTATGTGCTGGGCATCGACGTGCGCGCCATGCAGCGCCTGACCTGGATCTTCGCCGGCCTGGTGGGTGCCATCGCCGGCATCGTGGTGGCCTCGATGACCAGCCTGTCGCCGGCACTCGGCAGCGCGGCGCTCACGGTGCTGGCCGTCATCATTCTGGGCGGGCTGGACAGCATTGCCGGGGCCATCGTGGCCGGCCTCATCGTGGGCCTGCTGGAAAGCCTGACCGCGGGCTACCTGGGCGGCAAGGTGCGCGACATCGTGCCCTATGTGGTGGTGCTGGTGATCCTGCTGATCCGCCCCTACGGCCTGTTCGGCACCCGGCAGATCGAACGCTTGTAAGGCACCCGGCCCATGCGCATCCACGACTTCCGCCAGAGCTACGCCGACGACCAGGCGCTGTGGCCCACGCGCGTGCAGCGTCTGTGGCTGCTGGCGCTGCTGCTGGCCATCGCCGTGTTCCCGCTGGTGGGCGGGGGCTACGCGCTCGGGCTGATGTGCGTGCTGGGCATCCACATCATCGCCGCATCGGGTCTGAACATCATGACCGGCAGCACCGGGCTGATCTCGCTGGGCCACGCCGCCTTCATGGGCGTGGGCTGCTACACCGCGGCCTGGTTGGCGCAGCGCGGCCTGCCCGTGTTCGTCACCTTGCCGGCCGCCGGGCTGATGGCTGCGGCCCTGGGCATCGTGGTGGGCCTGCCCAGCCTGCGCATCAAGGGGCTGTACCTGGCGGTGGCCACCCTGGCCATGCAGTTCCTGATGGTCTACATCTTCCGCGAGTGGGATTCGGTCACGGGCGGCGTGCGCGGCGTGAACGTGCCGCCGGCTGACTTCTTCGGCATCCCGCTGAACACCGATGCGCGCATGGCCTGGCTCATCGCCTTCTGCGCCGTGGTGATGCTGATCGGGGCGCGCAACCTGTTCCGCACCCGCGTGGGCCGCGCCTTCACCGCCATCCGCGACAAGGACATCTCGGCCGAGGTGCTGGGCATCAACCTGCTGCAGTACAAGCTCACCTCGTTTGCCATCGGCTCGTTCTATGCCGGTGTGGCGGGCGCACTGCTGGGCTGCTTCTACCGCGCCATGACGCCGGAGTACTTCACGCTGCAGCTGTCCATCTTCTATCTGGCCGCCATCATCGTGGGCGGCCTGGGCAGCACCCTGGGCACCATCCTGGGCGCCTTCTTCATGACGCTGGTGCCCGAGCTGCTGCGCGCGGGGGTGTCGTTCGCGGCGCAATGGTCGCCGCGCGCCGTCGAGATCCTGTCGCCCATCCAGCAAGTCGTCTTCGGCCTGCTGATCATCGGTTTTCTGGTGTTCGAGCCGCACGGCCTGGTGGAGGTCTGGCGGCGCATCCGGCGTTTCTTCCACCTCTGGCCCTTCCGTTCCTGAACCGCGGGCGGGCTCGCAGAGCGCTGACCGTGCCGCCCCTTCAACCCATCCCAAGGAGACATCGATGAGCAAGACCGAACGAGACATCGCCAGCACCAGCCGCCGCCGTCTGGTGCAAGCCGGCCTGGGCGCTGCCGGCCTGGGTGCGCTGCCGCTGAGCACCGCCTTCGCGCAGAGCGGCGAGATCGTGGTGGGCGCCGCCCCGCCCATCACCGGCGTGTTCGCCTTTGCCGGCGTGGGCTTGCACCAGGGCCTGGGCGACTACTGCGAGTGGCGCAACGCCAACGGCGGCGTGGCCGGACGCAGGCTGCGCTACATCGGTGAAGACTCGGCCTACAAGATGGACCAGGCCATGGCGGTGTTCAAGAAGATCATGGGCGCGCACCGCCCGCCGGTCTTCTATGGTGACTCCACCGCCTGGGCCAAGGCGGCGGCGGCCGAGGTGAGCCAGCTGGGCACCACGCTGACCTCCAGCCCCTCCTTCGCCTCTGACCTGGCCGACCCGGTGAAGGTACCGTACTACTTCATGGCCGGCCCCACCTACGAGGCCATGATCGAGATCCAGCTCGAGTTCATCAACTCGCAGGCCAAGGCCGGGGGCAAGCCCTCCGTGGCCCTCGTCTACAGCGACACCGAGTTCGGCCGTGACCCCATCGAAGGCGCGAAGAAGCACGCGCAGAAGCTGGGCATTCCGCTGGTGCAGGAGATCGTCACCAAGCCCGGCGCCGTGGACGTCTCGGCCGAGGTGTCCAAGCTGCGCCGCGCCCGGCCCGACTACGTGATCTTCCACGGCTACGTGCTCGCGCCCATCCCCGAGTTCATCAAGCAGATGAAGGAGGCCGGCATGAACGTCACCTCCATGGGCACCATCTGGAGCATGGACAAGACCACCGTGGACGCGATGGGCGCCGCGGGCGAGGGCTGGATGGGCGTGATGCCCTACCGCTACACCTACGACACCGCCGGCGCGCGGTCCATGCAGGCCATCAAGGACTTCGCCGCCAAGGCGCGGCCGCAGATGAGCTACATCCCGCTGTTCTACACGCACGGCTGGCTGGTGGGCTCCATCTTCTGCGAAGTGATGGAGCGCTGCCTGAACGCCAACCAGCAGCTCACGGGCCCGAACATGAAGGCCGCGCTGGAGTCCATCCGCAACTGGGACACCGGCGGCATCATGGGCAAGCCCGTGTCGCTGGCGCGCCACCAGATCCCCATGGGCCGGATCTACCGCTACGACGCGAACAGCAAGCTGCTGCAGCCGGCCAGCGACTGGATC
>JBMLPD010000588.1:0-2526 GCA_049242285.1 Rubrivivax sp. | reverse complement strand
GAGAACATCGAGGTGGTCTACCACCACACGGTGCAGGTGCTGCGCGGGCTGTCGCTGGCCGTGCCCGAACGTCAGATCGTGGCGCTGCTGGGCAGCAACGGCGCGGGCAAGACCACCACGCTCAAGGCCATCTCCGGCCTGCTGCCGCTGGAGGTGGGGCAGGTGCGCGCCGGGGCCATCCGCTGGCGTGGCGAGGCCATCAACGACGTGGCGCCGCACCTGCTGGCGCGCCGCGGCATCGCCCATGTGCGCGAAGGCCGGCACGTCTTCGAAGACCTGACGGTGGACGAGAACCTGGTGGCCGCCAGCTTTGCGCTGGACGGCCGCCCAGGCGCGGGCAAGGCCGACACGGCCTTGATCTACGAGTACTTTCCCCGCCTGAAGGAGCGGCGTGCCCAGCGCGCGGGCTACCTCTCGGGCGGCGAGCAGCAGATGCTGGCCATCGGCCGTGCGCTGCTGGGCCAGCCCTCGCTCATGCTGCTGGACGAGCCCTCGCTGGGCCTGGCCCCGCTGGTGGTGCAGGACATCTTCGACATCATTGCGCGCATCAACCGCGAGCAGGGCGTGGCCATGCTGCTGGTGGAGCAGAACGCCATGGCCGCCTTCGGCATCGCGCATTACGGCTACATCATGGAAAGCGGCAAGGTGGTGATCGACGGCCCCACCGACAAGCTGGTGAACGACGCCGATGTGCAGCGCTTCTACCTGGGCTACGGCGAGGGCGGGCAGGACGTGTCGAGCTTTCGCGACGTGAAGCACTACAAGCGCCGCAAGCGCTGGTTGTCGTGAGCAGGTCGGCCGGGAGAATGGTCACACGATGAGCACTGTCGACATCGACCGCCTGACCCTGCCGCAGCAGCTGCGCCACTGGGCTACCGCGCGCCCCGGTGACGTGGCCCTGCGTCAGAAGGACTACGGCATCTGGGAGCCCGTCACCTGGGCGGGCTACGAGCAGGCGGCGCGCCACTTCGGCCTGGGCCTGGTGGACCTGGGGCTGGGCGAAGGCGGCCACTGCGCCATCATCAGCGAGAACCGCAAGGAGTGGGTGTTCACGCAACTGGGCTGCGGTCTGGTGGGGGCCGTCACCGTGGGCGTGTACCCGACCTCGCCCGCACCCGAGGTCGAATACCTGCTGCACAGCAGCGACGCCGAGATCGTGGTGTGCGAGGACCAGGAGCAGCTCGACAAGGTGCTGGAGGTGCTGGAGCGGCTGCCACGCCTGAAGCACCTGGTGGTGATCGATCCCAAGGGCCTGCGCCGTTACCAGGTGCCTCAGCTCTTGACCTTCGACGAGGTGGTGGCGCGCGGAGCCCGCTTCGAGGGCAGCGCGCCGAACCTGGTGGACCAGCGGCTGGCCCGGCAGTCGCTGGACGACACCGCGCTGATGATCTTCACCAGCGGCTCCACGGGCCGCCCCAAGGCCGCGATGATCAGCTACGGCAACATCGCCGCCATGGCCGCCGGCACCGACGCCATCTACCGCTGCACGCCTGCGGACTCCACCGTGTCGTACCTGCCGCTGTGCCACGTGGCCGAGCAGATCTACACCGTGCATCTGCCGCTGCGCTCGGGCGCGGTGGTGAACTTTGCCGAGAGCCTGCGCACCATCCAGTCTGACCTGCGCGAGATCGCACCCACGCTGTTCCTGGGCGTGCCGCGCATCTGGGAGAAGCTGCACGCCTCCATCGAGATCAAGGTCCGCGAGGCCGGTGGCCTGCGCCGTCGGCTGTACGAGCGCGCGCTGGCGGCCACGATGCCCTTTGCCGAGGTGCCCAGCGAGCGCTGGAGCCTGGCCCAGCGCCTCACGCACGCCTTCTGGTACTGGACGGTGTTGCGCGCCTTGAACAACTTCATCGGCCTGCGCGAGTGCCGGCTGGCCTTGTCGGGCGCCGCGCCCATCGCCCCGGACATGCTGCGCTTCTTCCGCGCCCTGGGCGTGCCCATCCGCGAGGGCTATGGCATGACCGAGACCGCGGGCGTGGTGACGGTGCAGCGCAGCGCCGCCTCACCCGTGGGCACCGTGGGCGCGGCCGTGCCGGGTGTGGAGCTGCGCATCGCCGAGGATGGCGAACTGCTGGTGCGCGGGCCCACGGTGTTCAAGGGCTACTACCGCAACGCAGCGGCCACGGCCGAGGCCATCGATGCGCAGGGCTGGCTGCACACGGGCGACGTGGCGCTGACCGTGCCCGGGCCCGAGGGCGACGAGTTCCGCATCGTCGACCGCAAGAAGGACATCATGATCACCGCCGGGGGCAAGAACATCACCCCCAGCGAGATCGAGAACGCCTTGAAGTTCAGCGCCTACCTCAAGGAGGCCATCGTGGTGGCTGACCGCCGGCCCTTCGTGGCGGCACTCATCCAGATCGACTACGACACCGTGGGCAAGTGGGCCGAGGAGGAGGGCCTGGCGTACACCCACTTCCGCAGCCTGGCCGAGCATGAGCGCGTGCGCGCGCTGGTGCAGGCCGAGGTGGACCGGGTCAACGCCCGCATGCCGCAGGTGCAGCAGGTGCGCAAGTTCCACCT
>JBMLPD010000587.1:1197-3598 GCA_049242285.1 Rubrivivax sp. | reverse complement strand
GTACACGTGCACGTACACATGCGCGCCCTCCCCGCACGGAGGCCGAGGAACGACAAGGGCTTACGGCCGATCTCGAGGTTCGCATCTGGAAGTAGCCAACTTGAACCCTTGATACATGGCACCAAGGCGGGGCCCGCTGTCATGAAACCCTGCCGCAAGCACTGCCTTGGTGCGCATTTCCGCAGACTGGCGTCAATGTGGAAGTCTTCCATGATCCGGGGCGTTGCCCCAGATCATGAAAGTTAAGGCCCGGGTGCGGCACCCGCCCAAGGTCCAACTCCCAACTGACCGGATCCCGCGGAGGGGTGGCCGTGGTGTATTATTGAATTAATACACCAATTCGGTTCCGTGGCTGTCCTCCCCCTTCGCTTCGATATCCAGCCCAGCGACAGCACGCCGATCTACCGCCAGATCGTCGAGCAGGTGCAGCGCCGGGTGCGCAGCGGCCAATGGGGTGCCGGGGAGGAGTTGCCCAGCGTGCGCGCCGTGGCCCTGGAGCACGCCATCAACCCGATGACCGTGTCCAAGGCGTACAGCCTGCTGGAGGCCGAGGGCCTGCTGGAGCGCCGCCGCGGCATGGGCATGGTGGTGGCGGCCCAGGCCGCCGATCCCGAGGCGCGTCGTTGGCTGCAGCTGGAGCCGGCGCTCACTTCCTTGGCGCAGCAGGTGACGGAGCTGGGACTAGAGGCAGACAAAGCGGTTGCGCGCTTCGCCGCCGCCCTGCGCCGCCGCGCCGAAGAGGCCGCGCCCGCCGCCGCCAGCCCTGAGCCCCAGATCGTGCCTGTCCCATCTGCCGACGCGAACGCCGCCGCCGCCGCCGCCCCGGCCCGCCCCGCCACCCGACCCTCCACTTGAAAGACGAGAAGGGAGAGCTCTCCATGAACCCCCAGGCTCTGCACGCCGCGTCGCCTCTGGCGCCGGCGGCTGCCTCACCCCATCAGGCGGCCGCTGCCGCCGCACAGCGTGAACCTGCCACCGCCGCTGCCTCGCCTGCCGTGCTGACGGCCCAGGACGTAAGCCTGCGCTACCGCAGCCAGACCGTGCTGCACCGCGTGAACCTGACCGTGCCCGAGGGGGCGGTGGTGGGCCTGGTGGGGCGCAACGGCGCGGGCAAGAGCAGCCTGCTGCGCTGCCTGCTCGGGCTGACGCTGCCCGACAGCGGGCAGTGCCAGTTGCTGGGCTGCCCCTCGACCGACCTGAGCGACGACGCACGGGCGCGGCTGGGCTACGCCGCGCAGAGCCCGGACCTGTTCGACCGTCTCACGGCCGACCAGCACTTCACGCGCCTGGCGGGCTGGTACCCCCGCTGGAGCACCGAGCGTGCCCTGGTGCTCGCGGCCCAATGGGAGCTGCCCCTGGGGCGCAAGGCGCGAGACTTGTCGCTGGGTGATCAGCAAAAACTCAGTGTCATCCTGGCCCTGGCGCATGACCCGGACCTGCTGATCCTGGACGAGCCGGTGGCCAGCCTGGACCCGCTGAGCCGCCGCGCCTTCATGCGCGCCCTGTTCGAGCGCGGCGACCACACCGAGCCGGGCGGGCGCGAGCAGGCCCGCAGCGTGCTCATCAGCAGCCACCTGCTCACCGATCTGGAGCGCGTGGTCACGCACGTGGCCTTCCTGCGGCGTGGCCAGATGCAGCTCTTTGGCGCCTGGGACGAACTGGCCGAGCATGTGCGCTTGCTGGAGTTGCCGGCGGCCCGCTCGGCCCTGCCCACCACGGGGGTGCTGCATCGGCGCGAGCAGGCCGGCAGGGTGCGCGTGCTGTTCGACGACCGTTATGCGGACGCGCCACCAGCCAGCGGCCGGCCGCTGAACCTGGAAGACCTGTTCGCGGAGCTGAACACATGAAGCCCGCGTTGGTGACAGGCGGCGCATCTACACGGCGCCAGGCGTGGGCGGCCAGCGCACCCTCGGCCATCGGGCCGGTGGCGGTGCTGGGAACGGGCACGGCTTTGCTGGTCAGCGCCTTTTGCGTGGGTGGCCGATCCGCAGGCCGGGCTGGGGTCGGCCGCGTCCATGCTGGTGGGCCTGTGGGTGTTCGTCACCTCGGTCGGCATCTGGATGGGCGCGCTGCACAGCGTCATCGCCTTGCGTGCCGATCTGAGCTTGCTGCATCGGCGCGCGGCCCCGCAGGCGGCCGCCACCCAGACCCTTGAGCAGGCGCAGCGGCTGTGGGCGGGCTGGGCGCTGGCGCTCTTGCCGCCCACGCTGGTCTTCAGCCTGGTGGGCACCGGCCGCTGGGCCGACCCGTTGCACCTGGCCGGTCCGGCGTTGCAACTGCTGCTGTTCGCTCTGGCCTGGATACACGCCGCCGCCTGGCATGGCTTGCGCCCGGCCTGGGGCTTGTTGGCAGGACTGGCCGTGCCCGTGGTCTGGGGCTGGTGGGTCTTCTCCGAAGGCGG
>JBMLPD010000587.1:0-1097 GCA_049242285.1 Rubrivivax sp. | reverse complement strand
TCCTGTACCAGGCGCCGAATTGGCTGAGCCGCCCGGATTCCTGGCTGCGCGTGTGGGGTGACGACGTGGGCTTTCCCTCCGCGATGGCCCTGACCCTCATGACCTTCTTCCTGCTGGCCAGCCTGCGCACGGATGCGCTGCACTGGCGCCTGCTGTTGGCACCAGGCCCGGGCGGGCGGCGCTGGCTGGGGCTGCGCATCCTCCAGGCCAGTGCGGGGTTCGTGGTGATCTATCTGGGCGCGCTCACCCTGGTGCTGGCCGCAGTGTTTGGCGTGGTGATGGAAGTGTTGGCATCGCCAGTGGACTGGACCGCCTGGGCGCATGTGGCCCCGAAGGTGGCCGTTCCACTGGCGCTGGACCTCTCCACGGCCCTGTGCCTGGCCGTGCTGAGCCGTCGCCTGGGACTGGCCCGCGCCATGGCGCTTTGGGTAGGGTTTGCGATGTTGCTGGGGCTGGCGGCCTGGGTCGTTTTTGGCACCGGCTCGGCCTTCACCAGCCAGCCCTGGTGGTCACGCAATGCGTGGTCGAACGCTGCCCAGGGGCTGCTGATCCTGGGCCTGGCTTTGGCCGCCAATCAGGCTTGGCGCAGCGTGGACCTGGCGCAGCTGATGAAGCAGCGGCAGAAAGCCCTGGACGAGCAGGCCGACCTTCGCGGCGAGAGGCGGTTTCCACCCCGTTGAATCCCCGCGCCGGTGCGCACCCTGGCGCGCGGGCGTGAGGTCCGCCCTTCGTGGGCGGGGCACACTCCGGGCTGATGCCTTCGCCCGCGCCGTCCCACCCCTGGCTCGCCCTGTGCGCCACCCTGGCCGTGCAGGTGCTGGTGACGATGGCCCTGGTCTCCGCGTCGGTGCTGGCGCCGGCGGTGGCGCCCACGCTCGGGGTGGCGCCGGAGCGCATCGGGTTGTATGCCGCGGTGGGCTACCTGCTGGCCATGGTGTCGGGCCTGCGCAGCGGGCATGGCGTGGCGGCCGTGGGCGCGCTGCGTCTCACGCAGTGGGCCTTGCTGTCCTGCGCCGCCGGCACGGTGCTGGCGGGCGTGGGCCCGGTGGCCACGCTGTTGCCGGCCGCGGCGCTGATCGGCGTGGGCTACGGCCTGG
>JBMLPD010000586.1:0-1844 GCA_049242285.1 Rubrivivax sp. | reverse complement strand
GTCATCAAGACGCGCAAGGGCCTGCACATCGAGATCGGCAACACCGATGCCGAGGGCCGTGTCATCCTGTGTGACGCCCTGGCCTGCGCCGCCGAGCGCAATCCTGAACTGGTGATCGACCTGGCCACGCTGACCGGTGCCGCGCGCGTGGCCCTGGGCCCGCAGTTGCCGGCCCTGTTCTGCCGCCGCACGGAGCTGGCGCGCGAACTGGTGGACCGGGGCATGGAGATGGAAGACCCGCTGTGGCACCTGCCGCTGTGGAAGCCCTACCACCCCTTGATCGAGAGCGACATCGCCGACATCGTCAACACCGGCCGCGGCCCCATGGCTGGCGCAGTGACGGCGGCCTTGTTCCTGGAGGATTTCGTTCCCGAGGGTCTGGATTGGCTGCACCTGGACCTGTTCGCCTGGAACGATGCCGCCCGTCCCGGCCGGCCCGTGGGCGGGGAGGCGCAGGGCATTCGCACCTTGCTGGCCTACCTGGAAGACAGGTTCGGAGACTGAGGGCGCTCAGCCCGGGCCGGTGGCCACGGGGGCATCCGGCCAGGCCGACCATTCGCTCCAGGAGCCCGGGTACAGCGCCGCACCGTCCAGGCCGGCGTGGGCCAGCGCCAGCAGATGGTGACAGGCCGTGACGCCTGAGCCGCACTGCATCACCAGCTCGCCGGCGGGCCGGCCGCCCGTCAGGTTCTGAAACTCCGAACGCAGCACCTCGGCGGCCTTGAAGCACCCATCGGCGCCGAGGTTGTCCTTGAAAAAGCGGTTGCGCGCCCCCGGAATCCGCCCGCCAATGGGGTCCAGTGTTTCGTTCTCGCCGCGGAAGCGGTCTGGCGATCGGGCGTCCACCACCAAGCGGGTGGGATGGGTCAGGTTGTGCAGCAGGAAGGCGCGGTCCACGGTGGGTGCGCACGCAGGCGGGCGCGCCTGCACGGCGCCGCTGTCTTCTGACAAGCGAGCCGAGGGGGACGCGGCGGGCTCGCCAGTCTCCAGCGGCAGGCCCTGGGCCTTCCAGGCTTGCAAGCCGCCGTCGAGCACGGCCACGTCCTCGTGGCCCACCCATCGCAGCATCCACCACAACCGGGCGGCGAACATGGCGCCTGAGGCGTCGTAGACAACCACCTGTGACCCTTCTCTGACCCCCTGCTGCGCCATCCGCTGGGCAAAGGCGTCCCGGTCTGGCAAGGGGTGACGTCCGTTGCGGCCTGTCTGGGGCCCGCTCAGGTCTTCGTCCAGGCTCAGATAGCGGGCGCCGGGCAGGTGGCCGGCCCGGTAGCTGCGCCGGCCGGCTGCGGGGTCCGTGAGATCGAAACCGAGGTCGAACAGGGCGACTTCGTTTCGGGCGTCTTGCAGCAGGCGCGCCAGATCGGCGGCCTGGATCAGGGTGCGGTAGCTCATGAAGGGGTGCTGCAGGGATGAAGGGTCGGCTGGATCATAGAGCCGGGCGGGGGGCGGCGCCTGCCGTGCAGGCGGTTGATCTTTTGGCTTCACCCATGCAGACGGCATGCCGCGGTGGCGCACCGATCCCGGCTCCCGTGAGCGCCACGGACCGGCGTCCAACGCGCGCGCTCTTGCCAGGTGCGCGCCCCTTCGCTTATCATTCGTCGACCGTACGGTCGAATAATCACGGTGCAGGCCCTGCGTGCGCCCCGATGCCCCAGGAGACGACATGGCAGACGCTCAGGAACCCCCCTTGCTCGTGGCCCACGCGGGGCCCGTGTGCACCCTCACGCTGAACCGCCCCTCGGCGCTCAACAGCTTCACCGCGCAGATGCATGCGCTGCTGCTGCCCGCGCTGGAAGCCGCCGCCGCTGATGCCAGCGTGCGGGTGGTGGTCATCACGGGGG
>JBMLPD010000585.1:0-2664 GCA_049242285.1 Rubrivivax sp. | reverse complement strand
TGCTCTCGGCACCGCCGGCGATCATCACGTCGGCCTCGCCCACGCGGATGCGGTCGGCCGCCATCTGCACCGCCGTCAGGCCCGAGGCGCAGAAGCGGTTGATGGTGACACCGCCCACGCTGTGCGGCAGGCCGGCCAGCACCATGGCCACGCGCGCCATGTTCATGCCCTGCTCGCCCTCGGGAAAGCTGCAGCCCACGATGGCGTCCTCGATGGCCTTGGGGTCCAGCGTGGGCACCTGGGCCAGTGCGCTGCGCACGGCGGCCACCAGCAGGTCGTCCGGGCGGGTGTTGCGGAAGCAGCCCCGACCGGACTTGCCGATGGGGGTGCGGGTGGCGGCGACGATGTAGGCGTCTTGAATCTGCTTGCTCATGTGATCAGTCTCCCGCGGGTTCAGTTGCGCACCGGCTTGCCGGTGGACAGCATGCCCATGATGCGTTCCTGGGTCTTGGGGTGGTCCAGCAGCGCGCAGAAGTGCTGGCGCTCCAGGGCCATGAGGTATTCCTCGGTCACCAGCGAGCCGGCGTCCACGTCGCCGCCGCACACCACGTCGGCGATGCAGGAGGCGAGGTGGAAATCGTGCGCGCTGATGAAGCCACCGTCACGCATGTTCGCCAGCTGGCCCTGGATGGTGGCCTTGGCGTTGCGCCCGGCCACGGGGAAGGGCGTGCGGGCCGGCGGGCGCCAGCCGCTTTCGGCCAGGGCCTTGGCCTGCACCAGGGCCACGTACAGCAGCTCGTCCTTGTGCGGCACGATCACGTCGCCCTCGAGCAGGTAGCCCAGCTTGCGCGACTCCAGCGCACTGGTGCCCACCTTGGCCATGGCCGCGTTGGTGAACCCGTCGGAGAGGAACTTCAAGATGTCGGCATTCGCGTTGCCGGCTGCCGCCATCTCGGCGGCGCGGCGCGCGATGTAGGTCAGGCCACCCGCACCCGGCACCAGGCCGACACCCACCTCGACCAGCCCCATGTAGGCTTCCATCGTCGCGACCCGGCGCGCGCAGTGGATCGCCAACTCGCAACCGCCGCCCAGGGCCAGCCCGCGCACGGCGGCCACCACGGGCACCTGCGCATAACGCAGCCGCAGCATGGCGTCCTGCAGCTTCTTCTCCTCCGGTGCAATGCCCTTGGCGCCCAGCTTCATGAACACCGGCATGAGCGATTCGAGGTTGGCCCCGGCCGAGAACACATCGTCGGGCGACCAGATCACCACGCCACGGAAGGCGGCTTCCGCTATCTCCACCGCCTTGACGAGGCCCTCGGTCACGGCCGGGCTGATGAGGTGCAGCTTGGCCGTGATGGTGGCCACCACGATGTCGCCGTCAGGCGTCCAGACGCGGACCTCGTCGTTGCGGTAGAGCTCCGTGCCCGACTGCAAGGGGTCGGCCGCGCCGGAACCCGCGACGTTCTCGCGGAAGGGCTGGCGCTCGTACACGTCCAGCGGGCTCAGCGGCAGATGCTCCAGGCTGCTGAGGTTGGCATCCAGGGAGAACTTCACCGGGCCCAGGGATTGCTCGATCTTGTGCAGGCGGATCTTCGACCTGGCCGGGCTGAAGGAACCTTCCGGCCCATGCACCCCCTCCACCGCCCACACCCATTCCGGCAAGGGCGCGTTGCACAGCGCCTTGCCCGCGTCGATGTCCTCCTGCACCCACTGCGCCACCTGCTTCCAGCCCGCCTGCTGCCACAGCTCGAACGGGCCCTGCTTGACGCCGAAACCCCAGCGCATGGCGAAGTCCACGTCGCGCGCCGTGTCGGCGATCGACGCCAGGTGCACGGCGGCGTAGTGGAAGCCATCGCGCAGGATGGCCCAGAGGAACTGCGCCTGCGGGTTGGAGCTTTCGCGCAGCAGCTTCAGGCGCTCGGCCGGCGGCTTCTTCAGGATGCGCTCGACGATGGGGTCGGCCTTGCCGGTGGAAGCCACGTACGCGCCCGCGGCCGGGTCCAGACGCTGGATCTCCTTGCCCACCTTCTTGTAGAAGCCCGCGCCCGTCTTCTGGCCCAAGGCGCCCTGGGCCAGCAGCCCGGCCAGCACGGGCGGGGTCTCGTAAAGGGCCTCGAAGGGGTCTTCAACGGCCTTGCCCACGCCGAGGTTGTCCTGCATGGTGCGGATGACGTGGGCCATGGTGTCCAGGCCCACCACGTCCGCGGTGCGGAAGGTGCCAGAGGACGCGCGGCCCAGCTTCTTGCCCGTGAGGTCGTCCACCACGTCGAAGCTCAGGCCGAAGTTCTGCGCTTCCTTCATCGTGGCCAGCATGCCGGCGATGCCCACGCGGTTGGCGATGAAGTTCGGCGTGTCCTTGGCCCGCACCACGCTCTTGCCCAGGGCCGAGGTGACGAAGGTTTCCAGGTTGTCCATCACGGCCGCGTCGGTGGACGGGGTGGCAATCAGCTCCACCAGCTGCATGTAGCGCGGCGGGTTGAAGAAGTGGATGCCGCAAAAGCGGGGCCGCACCGCTTCGGGCAAGGCCTCGGAGAGCTTCGTGATGGACAAGCCCGAGGTGTTGCTGGCCACCACGGCATGCGGCGCCAGCGCGGGGGCGATGCGGTTGTACAGGTCCAGCTTCCAGTCCATGCGCTCGGCAATCGCCTCGATCACCAGGTCGCATTCGCCCAGCAGCGCCAGATGATCCTCGTAGTTGGCCGCGACGATGCGCGAGGCCAG
>JBMLPD010000584.1:0-3812 GCA_049242285.1 Rubrivivax sp. | reverse complement strand
CCGGTCTTGCCCAGGCCGCGGTGGATGGGAATGCCCCAGTCCGTCAGCGCCTTGGCGATCACATCGGCCGTGCGCTCTTCCTCGAAGCACAGCTCGGGGTGGGCGTGGATGTCGCGTCGGATGGTGGCGATGGCCGCGGCGTCGGCCAGGATGGATTCGATGAGTTGCATGGGTGTTTTCCTGTCGTTGGTGTTTCCGGCTGGGTGGCCGTCGGAGGGGGCCGCGGGAAACAGCAGCGGGCATGGTAAGCCGGCTCGGGTGAGCGGGATGAATGTGGCACATTGTTCCCCCATGCAAGCTGATGCCCCGCCAAAAACCCCGGACCTGACTGCCCCCACCACCCTGGTACGCGCCGCCTGCCCGCACGACTGCCCCGACACCTGCGCCATGCACGTCACCGTGCAGGCCGGGCGCGTCATCCGCATCCAGGGCGACCCGGACCACCCGCCCACGCACGGCGCGCTGTGCACCAAGGTCAGCCGCTACGCCGAGCGCAGCTACCACCCCGAGCGCGTGCTGCAGCCGCTGCGGCGGGTGGGCCCCAAGTCTGGCCCCCCTCGCTTCGAGCCGGTGGGCTGGGACGAGGCGCTGGATGACATCGCCGCGCGCCTGAAAGCCATTGCCGGCCGCGGGCCGGGCGCGGCGCAGGCCATCCTGCCCTACAGCTACGCCGGCACCATGGGCCTGGTTCAGGGCGAGAGCATGGCCGCGCGCTTCTTCCACCGCCTTGGGGCCTCGCGCCTGGACCGCACCATCTGCGCCAGCGCCGGGGCCGAAGGCCTGATGGCCACTTATGGCGGCAAGGTGGGCATGCACGTGGAGGACTTCGCCCACGCGAAGCTCATCCTCATCTGGGGCAGCAACTCCATCGCCTCCAACCTGCATTTCTGGACCTTCGCCCAGCAGGCCAAGCGCAGCGGCGCCACGCTGGTGTGCATCGACCCGCGCCGCACCGAGACGGCCGACAAGTGCCACCAGCACCTGGCGCTGCGCCCGGGCAGCGACGGCGCGCTGGCGCTGGCGCTGATGCACGAGCTGATCCACCACGAACTGCTCGACCACGACTACCTGGACCGCCATGTCCAAGGCTGGCCGGCGCTGCGCGAGCGCGCCCTGCAATGGCCGCCGGAGCGCGCGGCCGAGGTTTGCGGCCTGCCGGCACAGCAGATCCGGGACCTGGCGCAGCTGTACGGCCGCACGCAGCCCGCGGCCATCCGCCTGAACTACGGCATGCAGCGCGCCCGCGGCGGCGGCAACGCCGTGCGCCTGGTGGCGTTGCTGCCCTGCCTGACGGGCGCATGGCGCCACCGCGGCGGCGGCATGCTGCTGTCGGCCTCGGGCTGGTCTGCGCCGGCGGTGGACTCAGCGGCCCTGGAGCGGCCCGACCTCATGCCGCAGCCGCTGCCGCGCGTCGTCAACATGAGCACCATCGGTGAGGATCTGCTGCGCGAAGCCTCGCCCGGCTTCGGCCCCCGCATCGAGGCCGTGGTGGTCTACAACAGCAACCCGGTGGCCGTGGCGCCGCAGTCGCGCCAGGTGGTGGCCGGGTTTGCACGCGAAGACCTGTTCACCGTGGTGCTGGAGCACTTCATGACCGACACCGCCGACCTGGCGAACTATGTGCTGCCGGCCACCACGCAGCTGGAGCATCTGGACGTGCACCGCTCCTACGGCCACACCTACGCGCTCATCAACCACCCGGCCATCGCCCCGGTGGGGCAGGCGCGGCCCAACACGGCGATCTTCCGTGACCTGGCGCAGCGCCTGGGCTTTGACGAGCCCTGCTTTGCCGACAGCGACGAAGCCCTGGCGCGTCAGGCCTTCAAGCCGGATCAGGTGGATTTCGATCGGCTCAGCGCCCGGGGCTGGGTGCGCCTGCCCGTGCCCGAGCAGCCCTTCGCCGACGGCGGCTTTCCCACGCTTTCCGGGCGGGCTTGGGCCGATCACCCGCAGTGGGGCGTGCCCGATGCCCTGCCCAACCACGAGAGTGCAGAGTCCACCCCGGACCTGGCCGCGCGCTACCCGCTGGCCATGATTTCGCCGCCGGCGCGGCACTTTCTCAACTCCACCTTCGTCAACGTCAAGAGCCTGCGCGACATCGAGGGCGAGCCGCTGTTGGAGATCCACCCCGAGGATGCCGCCGCGCGCTCCGTGGCGGACGGCGCGCTCGTCGAGGTCTTCAACGACCGCGGCGTCTACCGTTGCAAGGCGGCCGTGACCACGCGGGCGCGGCCGGGGGTGGTGAACGGCCTGGGCATCTGGTGGCGCAAGCTGGGGCGGGACGGCACCAACGTCAACGAGCTCACCCACCAGCGCCTGACCGACCTGGGCCGCGCCGCCGCCTTCTACGACTGTCTCGTCGAGGTGCGTTCGGCGTGAGCGGGCGCCGATCTGCTGCACGTGCGGCGCTGGCGGCCTTTGGCCTTGCCCTGGGCCTGGGCCTGTGCCTGGGCCTCACCGGCTGCGGCCTGTCGTACTACTCCCAGGCCGTCGGGGGCCACCTGGACCTGCTGCAGCGCGCCCGCCCCGTAGAGCAGTGGGTGGCCGATCCGGACACCCCTGCGGCCCTGCGCGAGCGGCTGCGGCTGGCCCAGCGCCTGCGCGCCTTTGCGGTGGACGAACTCAAGCTGCCGGACAACGCCAGCTACCGCCGCTTTGCCGAGCTGGAGCGCAGCGCCGTGGTGTGGAACGTGGTGGCCACGCCCGAGCTGTCGCTCACGCTCAAGACCTGGTGCTTCCCGGTGATGGGCTGCGTGGGCTACCGCGGCTACTTCCAGCGCGCGCCGGCCGATGCCTTGGCGGTGGAACTGCGCAGCCAGGGCCTGGACGTCAGCGTCTACGGCGTGCCGGCCTACTCCACCCTGGGCTGGACCAACTGGCTGGGGGGCGACCCGCTGCTCAGCACCTTCATCCGCTGGCCGGAATCCGAGCTGGCGCGGCTGCTGTTCCACGAGCTGGCGCACCAGGGGGTCTACGTGGCCGACGACACGGCCTTCAACGAGTCTTACGCCACCGCGGTGGAGCGCCTGGGCCTCAAGCGCTGGCTGGCCGGGGCGGGCGCGGCGGCGCAGCAGGAGGCGGCCACACTGGAGACCCGCCGTCAGGACTTCCGCCGCATCACCGCGCAGGCGCGGCGCGATCTGGACGCCCTGTACCGCAGCCGCATGGCCCCCGATGCCCTGCGCGAGCGCAAGGCCGAGCGCCTGCAGCAGCTGCGCGAGGACCATGCCCGCCTGAAGGCCGGCCCATGGCAGGGCTTCACGGGCTACGACGCCTGGTTCGCCCAGGTCAACAACGCCGCGCTGGCCGTGCAGGGCGCCTACGAAGACCTGGTGCCGGCCTTCGAGCGCCTGTTCGAGCGCGAAGGCCGTGATTTCGGGCGCTTCCATGCCGAGGTGGCGCGCCTGGCAACCCTGTCGGCACCCCAGCGCCGCGCGGCCTTGCAGGCGCTGGGCGCGGACACCCCCTGAAGACCCCGGGAAATCGACAGCGGATCCAGCGGGCATCGATGTCCGACTGAGCCGCACAGCCTCGGCGTGTCGGGGACACTCGGCCTGCAGTGCCACGCATCGCGCACCACCCATCACGCGGGCCTCACCGCAACAGCCCCGCCAGCCCCCAGGACACCCCATGCCCGACATCCACATCCGCCGCGAACATGACCTGGGGCTGGAGGCCGCCCGCACCGTGGCCCGGCGCTGGATGGACGATGCGCGCGCCCGTCTGGGCATGAGCTGCGAATGCGTGGCGGGCGAAGCGGCCGACACCATCCGCTTCGAGCGCGCCGGCGCCAGCGGCACCGTGGAGGTGTC
>JBMLPD010000583.1:0-7432 GCA_049242285.1 Rubrivivax sp. | reverse complement strand
CGCCCAGCAGCGCCAGATGATCCTCGTAGTTGGCCGCGACGATGCGCGAGGCCAGTTCGGGCACACCCAGCGGGGCGGGCTTGATCTTCTTGAGGTTGTCGATGGCCTTGGTGACGATGCCGTTCTTCGGGCCGCCAGTCGCCGCCGGGCCGCTCCCAAGGCGACTGTCCCCCTCGGGGGGCGGACGCGTCGAAGACGCGGCCTGGGGGTCTGTTGCCGCGGGAAGATCAAAGAGCACCACCGGCACGTTCACATTGACCAGATGGGCCGCGATCTGCGCCCCCATCACCCCGGCGCCGAGCACGGCGACCTTGCGAACCTGGAACTTCGTATTCATGTCACTCCACCCTCACCCACGTTTGTGTGCGCCCCAGCAGGGGCGCACCGATGTAGCCGCGCACGTCAAGTTGCTTGCCGCCGTCCTTGGGCGTCAGGCGCACCTTGTAGACCTTTCCGTTGTTCGGGTCCAGGATGGTGCCGCCCTCCCAGTGGTCGGCTCCGCCGTGGCGCTTCACACCCTCCAGAATGGTCATGCCGATCACCTTCTGGTCCTTCTTCGCGCCCTCGCACTTGTCGCACTTGGCGTCCTGCCGGGTCGGGTCGGTCAGCTTCTCGATGCGGCCGGTGAGCACGCCGGCCGCATCGCTGATGCGCACCAGCGACGTTTCCTTCTTGGTCTCGTCATCGATGGTCTTCCACAGGCCCACTGGCGTGGCCTGCTGGGCCAGGGTGCCGGTGGACCAGGCCAGTGCGGTCGCGGCGATCAGGGCGGCGGTTGCAGTCTTCATGCGCTTGTCTCCTCGGGCTGGCGCGACGGGGGTGATCAGAACATCGCCTCTTCCATGGCCAGCAGCGGCGCCACGCCCGTGCGTGCCGTGCGGATGAGGCCGGCGGTCTCCGGCAGCAGCTTGGCGAAGTAGAAGCGCGCCGTGTGCAGCTTGGCGGCGTAGAACGGATCGCCAGAGTCCTTTTTCGCCAGCGCCACCTTCGCCATGCGGGCCCAGAAGCAGGCAAACACCAGGTGTCCGCACACGCGCAGGTAGTCCACCGCCGCACCGCCCACCTCGTCAGCGTTGCCGAAGGCCTTCATGCCCAGTTCGGTGGTGAGCTTGGTGACCTTGTCGCCCAGATCGGCCAGCGGGTTGACGAACTCCTGCATCGCCTCGTTCGTACCTTCTTCCTCGATGAACTCGGCCACCAGCTTGCCGAACTTCTTGAGCTTCTTGCCGTTGTCGCCCAGCACCTTGCGGCCCAGCAGGTCCAGGCTCTGGATGGTGTTGGTGCCCTCGTAGATCATGTTGATGCGGGCATCGCGCACGTACTGCTCCATCCCCCACTCGCGGATGTAGCCGTGCCCGCCGAAGACCTGCAGGCAGTGCGAGGTGGCGATCCAGGCGTTGTCGGTCAGGAAGGCCTTGATGATGGGCGTGATCAGCGCCACCAGGTCGGCGCACTCGGCGCGCTCGTCCTCGTCGTCGGTGGAGAGTTCGCGGTCGATCAGCAGGCCGCACCAGATGGCCAGCGCCCGGCCCCCCTCGGCGTAGGCGCGCGCCGTCAGCAGCATCTTGCGCACGTCGGGGTGCACGATGATGGGGTCGGCCGGCTTGTCCGGCGCCTTCACGCCAGACAGGCTGCGCATCTGCTGGCGGTCCTTGGCGTAGGCCACGGCGTTCTGGTAGGCCACCTCGGTCAGGCCGAGGGACTGGTTGCCCACGCCCAGGCGCGCCGCGTTCATCATCACGAACATGGCCGCCAGGCCCTTGTGAGGCTGGCCCACCAGCGTGCCCACGGCGCCGTCCAGCACCATCTGGCAGGTGGCGTTGCCGTGGATGCCCATCTTGTGCTCGATGGCGCCGCAGAAGATGCCGTTGCGCTCGCCCAGGCTGCCATCGGCGTTCACCAGGAACTTGGGCACCACGAACAGCGAGATGCCCTTGCTGCCCACGGGTGCGTCCGGCAGGCGTGCCAGCACCAGGTGGATGATGTTGGCCGCCAGGTCGTGCTCGCCGGCGGAGATGAAGATCTTCTGGCCCGTCAGGCGGTAGCTGCCCTCCGGCGCCCCTGCAACGGGCTCGGCCTTGGTGCGCAGCAGGCCGAGGTCGGTGCCGCAATGCGGCTCGGTCAGGCACATGGTGCCGGTCCATTCGCCGCTGGTCAGCTTGGGCAGGAAGGTGGCCTTCTGCTCGGGCGTGCCGTGCGCGTGCAGGCACTCGTAGGCGCCATGCGACAGGCCGGGGTACATGGTCCAGGCCTGGTTGGCCGAGTTCAGCATCTCGTAGAAGCACTGGTTCACCACGATGGGCAGGCCCTGGCCGCCGTAATCGGGGTCGCAGCCCAGCGCGGGCCAGCCGCCCTCCACGTACTTGGCATAGGCCTCCTTGAAGCCCGCCGGGGCCGTCACCTCGTGCGTGGCCTTGTCCAGCGTGCAGCCCTGCGCATCGCCGCTGGCATTGATGGGGAAGATCACCTCGGCGGCGAACTTGCCGCCTTCTTCCAGCACGGCGTTGATGGTGTCGGCATCGATGTCCGCATGGCGCGGCAACCGCCTGAGCTCATCCGTGACGTTCAGCAACTCGTGCAGCACGAACTGCATGTCGCGCAGGGGCGGGGTGTAGACCGGCATGGGACTCTCCTTGAAGTCGGGAACTGAGAATTCGCTCGAAGCCTGCGCGGGCGCGCGCCGGGGCGTTCGGGGTGCGCAGGAAGCGCGCGTCGTGGTGCAGGGCCAGGATCAGGCCATGGATCTCGAACAGCATCTGCTGCGGTTCGGCGCTGGGGGGCAGGTGCCCCTCTTCCATCGCCATGGTGATGGCACGGCCCAGCGCCTGGTGCCAGGCCCTCACCATCTCCACCAGGGCGTCGCGGACCGGGCCGGGGCGGTCGTCGAACTCCACCGCGCCGCTGATGTAGATGCAGCCCGAGTCGATCTCCTGCGACACGCGCCGCACCCAGCGCTCGAACAGCGCGCGCAGGCGCGGCAGGCCGCGCGGCTTTTTCATGCAGGGCTGGAAGACCTCGGCCTCGAACCGGGCGTGGTACTCGCGCACCACCGAGATCTGCAATTCCTCGCGCGAGCCGAAATGGGCGAACACGCCGGACTTGCTCATGCCCATCAGCTCGGCCAGCGCGCCGATGGACAGGCCCTCCAGGCCCATGTGCGAGGCCAGACCCAGGGCCGCATCCAGTATGGCGGCGCGCGTCTGCCGGCCCTTGTTGGGCGCGTGTCGCGGTTCGGTGGGGGCCAGGGGGTCCATGGTCGTGGCGGGAAGGCGGGCAGCTGCGAACGGTCGGCTTCAAGACCTTGTGATGTCAGGAGGCCGGAACGCAAAAACGAACGATCGTGCTATTTTGCATCCGATCTGCGCTTTGTCCACCCCCCGGCCATGGCGGCGACCAGGGGTTGTCGTCGCCCGGGGGGCCAGCGGCGCGGTCGGCTGCGGGTCACGGAACATTGGTATCCTTCGCGCCCGAGGACGGATCGGCATGGAAGTACTTCAGCTTGACGTTTCCGGCAGGCCCCAGGCCTGGATCTCCGCCCAGGAGGCCGCCACGCTCTACGCCAGCGACACGGTGGCCTGGACGCTGGGCGACGCCGTGCGCGTGCTGCGCGGCGGCATCCAGCGTGCCACGGGGCTGCCCTCGCGCATCGAGGTGCACCCCATCCTGGCTGTCAAGGGCGCCGTGCCGAGCCGGGCCTGGCGGGTCGAGCCGGCGCTGAGCAACCCCAAGCTCTTCGCCCGAGACCGCCACCTGTGCGCCTACTGCGGCCGCCATTTCCGCTTCGACGAACTCACGCGCGAGCACATCGTGCCCGTGTCCCGCGGCGGCCGCGACACCTGGATGAACTGCATCACCGCCTGCCGCAGCTGCAACGGCCACAAGGCCAACCGCCTGCCTGAAGAGGCGCGCATGAGCCTGCACTACCTGCCCTACGTGCCCAGCCTGCACGAGGACATGATCCTGCGCGGCCGGCGCATCCTCAGCGACCAGATGGAGTTCCTGCTGGCCAGCGTGCCCCGGCACTCGCGCCTGCACAGTTGAGTCACCGCACCGGCATCACGCCTGGTGCGTGGGGCGCCTGCCCTGGGCCTGCCGGGGCCGCAGCTGCCGCCGCTGCGGCAAGGAATCTTCACAAAAGGCGTGCATCATGAGGCCCTTGCATCCGGGCGAACCGCCGCCTGATGCCGCGCCCTCACCCCCTTCAAGGACCTGTCCATGAACACTCGCCTGACCGCCCTGGCCCTGGCCGCCCTCCTGGCCGCCTGCTCCACCACCAGCCCCGACATCGTGCGCCGGGAAGACGCCAACCGCATGTCCAGCGTGGTCGACGCAGTGGTGCTCTCGGTACGCCCGGTGACGGTCGAGGGGCAGCAAAGCGGTGTGGGCGGCGCCGCGGGTGGCGTGGTGGGCGCCATCGCTGGCGGCTCGTTGGGCAGCGGGCGGCGCGACAGTGCCGTGGGCGGCGTGCTGGGCGCCGTGGCCGGCGCCGTGGTGGGCAACGCCATCGAGCGCTCCACCACGCGTGAGGAAGCGGTGGAGGTGCTGGTGCAACTGAGCGGCGGCGAACGCCGCGCCATCGTGCAGGCCAAGGGCGGCGAGGAACTGCGCAACGGCGACCGGGTGATCATCGTCACCACCGGCGGCAAGGTGCGGGTGACGCGCGCGCCGGCGCGCTAGGGGTGCGGCGGGGGCTGCAGCGTGGTCATGCCGCTGTCGGTTTCCTCCAGCAGCAGGGTGGCCTGCGCGGCGTGTTCCTCGAACAAGTGGTGCTGCAGGCCGTAGCGCACCAGTGAAGCCGTCCCGGCCACGCCCAGCTTCTCCATGATGTGGGCCTTGTGGGTGCTGATGGTCTTGATGGACAGGTGCAGATCGCTGGCAATGTCCGTCAGGCGCTTGCCCGCCATGATGTGGCGGTAGACCTCGAATTCGCGGTTGCTCAACTGTTGGTGCAAGGGCGCGTCCTGCTGGTCGTTCAGGCTCACGGCCATGCGCTCAGCCAGTTCAGGCGGCACATAAGCCCCGCCAGCGGCGATCTTGCGGATGGCGTGCACCAACTGTTCGGCCGCGCCGTCCTTGGTGAGAAAGCCACTGGCGCCCGAGCGGAAGGCGCGTACCGCGAACTGGTCCGAGCTGTGCATGGTCAGCACCAGCACCCTGACAGAGGGGAAATCGGCGCGGATGCGCTTGATCAGGTCCATCCCGGGCATGCCGGGCATGGACAGATCCAGCACCACGACATCCACCGGGTGGCGCCGCAAGGCCTCCAGCACTTCGATGCCGGTGCCGGCCTCGGCCACCACCTCGATGTCGCATTCCGACGCGAGCAGGCGGCTCAGCCCTTCTCGCAGCATCTGGTGGTCATCGGCCAGCACGACGGTGCAGGCGCCGGTGATCGGATTGCTCAATACGTCCTCCCTCCACACTGCGGTATGAAATGCACACCCGCATTGCCGATTGTCCGACACAAAACGGCCGGGCCGCCCGGTCGCGGCCCCTGTGCCGTGACGCTGTTGCCCATCTTGGTGCCGTCTTTGATGCTGCTGATGATCCAGATCAAAGGACCTTGCTGACGCGCGCGGCGTGCCATCAGACTTTTCTGACGTCGCGGTCAGCCTCCATGCCAGAGCGGGTGCCGGACTCCGAATCCAGCTTCGTCCACGCGCCGATACCGCAAAGGCGTCACTTGAGGGAAGCTGGCGACTCGTTCAACAGCACCCACTGCTCAGGAGTAACCATGACGCTCGTCACCCCATCCGCCGGCCCGGTTGAGCTCGCTTCCGCAAAGGCCACTTCCGTGGGCGCGGCCCGCTGCACGGCTTCGGACCTGCTGCGCTGGGCCGGGCTGGCCGATCAGGTCAGCGAGCAGACCGACCGCATGCCCTACGCCACGAGGCGCGTGCGCGCCGACACGGCCCTGGTACATGAGGGCAACCCCTTCGAATACCTGTACTTCGTCTGCGCCGGCAGCTTCAAGTGCGTGCAGGTGGACGCCGAGGGCTACGAGCAGGTGCTGGGCTTTGCCCTGCACGCGGACATGATCGGGCTGGACGGCATGAGCCGCGGCCGCCATGCCAGCGGTGCCGTGGCACTGGAAGACTCCACCGTGGCTGCTCTGCCCTTCGCCGATGTGATGAGCGCCTCGCGCCGCATGCCTGCCATTGAGCGCCTGATCCAGCGCGCCGTGGGGGCCGAGCTGCTGCGCCGCAGCGACACGCAATACCTGATGTCGGCGGCCAGCTCTGAGGTGCGCGTCGCCCGCTTCCTGCTGCACTTCGCCAAGCGACAGAACGCACTGGGCTACTCCGACCGCCGCATCCGCCTGCGCATGACGCGGCGCGACATCGCCAGCCATCTGGGCGTGGCGCACGAGACCGTCAGCCGCGCGCTGACCGCGCTGCAGCAGGTGGGCGGCATCGTGGTCACTTACCGGGACATCGAGATCGTGGACGCCAAGCTGCTGCAGGAGATCCAGCGCGTGACGCGCGGCACCTGGAAGGGCGCGCTGCGCCAGGGCGGGCTGTCGGGCTCGACATCGGCCGCCGTGCCCGGGGTGATGCCGGGCGTGATCCCCGGCGGCGCTGCGGGCGGCAGGCTCGCAGGCGCATCGGCGGCCCCCCGAATGCACGCCTGAAGACAGGGCAGCCCCTCAGGGCTGGCCCGCCAGTGCCGCCACCACCTCCTCGTCCGACACCTGCCGAAATTCCCGGTAGTGGGCACCCACCGCCATGAAGGGCGAGGGCGTCCACAGGCACACGACGGCATCCACCTCGCCCGCCAGGTTTTCCAGCACCTGCGCAGGCGCCACTGGCACGGCCAGCACCACGGCGCGGGGGCCATGGCCTGCAGGCGACCCGAGCGACCCGAGGGCCTTGAGGGCTGCGCGCAAGGTGGTGCCGGTGGCGATGCCGTCATCCACCAGGATCACCGTGCGCCCGTCCAGCGCCACCGGCCTGCGCCCGCGCAGGTAGCGCTCGCGCCGGCGCTCCAGTTCAAGCCTTTCACGCGCCACGCCACGGTCCACATGCGACTGGTCGGCGCCGGTGGCTGCCAGCAAGGCGGTGTCCGCGAAGATCTGGGGCGGCGGCCCGCGCCCGTCGGGCGATGCCGCAGTCGGGCCCGCACCCAGCCAGGCGATTGCTGCCACGGCCAGTTCAGGCTGTCCTGGCGCGCCGATCTTGCGCACCATCAGCAGGTCCAGCGGAGCGCCCAGCGTCCGCGCCACTTCGGCGGCCACGGGCACGCCGCCGCGCGGCAGGGCCAGCACCACGGGCTGGGGCCAGGCCATGCGCTGAAGCGCCTGCGCCAGCTCCCGCCCTGCCGCGCATCGGCTGGCAAAGCGCTGGCGGTGCAGCACGGGCTGTACGGGCTGTACGGGCCGTACGGGCTGTACGGGCTGTACGGGCTGTACGGGCTGTACGGGCTTTATCGGCTG
>JBMLPD010000582.1:0-20199 GCA_049242285.1 Rubrivivax sp. | reverse complement strand
AAAACCACCCCGCTCCACCCGCTCCACCCCGTTCGGGCTGAGCCTGTCGAAGCCCTGCCGACCCACCACCGCTCCACCCGCTCCACTCGCGTCACCCCGCCCCACCCGCTCCACCCCGTTCGGGCTGAGCCTGTCGAAGCCATCGGCCCTTCAGGAACGAGCCTTCAGTCCCTATCCCACCAGCGTTGCAGGATCCACGTTCGCCCCGCAGACGATCACGCAGACCTTCTCTGACGGATCCGGCTGCACGACACCTTCCCACAAGGCCGCCAGCGGCAGTGCGGCCGCCGGCTCCACCGCCAGGCGCCACTGGGCCCACATGCGCTGCTGCGCCCGAGCGATCGCTTCGTCGCTGATCAGGTGCACACCGGCGATGTGGCGCTGGCTCACGGCCCAGGCGATGTCGCCAATGCGCCGGGCGCCCAGAGAGTCCGCTGCCACACCGGACACCGCCACATCCACCGGCTCGCCGGCCGCCCGTGCGGCGTGCAGCGTGGGGGCGTTCACCGGCTCCAGGGCGTCCACATGGCAGCGGCCCTCGAACCAGGCCGCCAGGCCCGCCACCAACCCGCCTCCGCCCACGCTGACCAGCACGCGGTCGGGACGACCGGCCTCCTGTTCGATCTCCAGCCCCAGCGTGCCCGCACCCACCACCACCTCGGGCTGGTCGTAGGCGTGCATCAGCAAGGCGCCAGTCTGCGCCTGGCGCCGCAGGCAGGCCTGCAGCGCCTGCGGGTACAGCGCGCCCTCCACGGTCACGCGCGCCCCCAGCGACGCGAGCCTGGCGCGCTTGGCCTGCGGCGACACCTCGGGCAAGAACACCTCGCAGGGCACCCCCAACGCCTGCGCCGCGGTGGCCACCGCAATGCCGGCGTTGCCGCCCGAGGCGATGACCACGCCGGCCTGCGGTACCGGCAGGCTGCGCATGCGGTTGAACATGCCGCGCGCCTTGAAGCTGCCGCTGACCTGCAGGTGCTCCAGCTTCAGCCACACCTCGGCCACG
This sequence comes from Rubrivivax sp., assembly GCA_049242285.1. Taxonomy (GTDB): domain Bacteria; phylum Pseudomonadota; class Gammaproteobacteria; order Burkholderiales; family Burkholderiaceae_C; genus Rubrivivax. The sequence goes on along the minus strand of JBMLPD010000582.1, from coordinate 19,196 downwards.
TCCAGGCCCAGTTGACCTCCCGGAACGCGCCACAAGGGGGTGTGGCGCACATCTCCAGCAATGCGGCGGGCGGCTGCTTCGATGGCGGCGTGGTCGACCATCGCCAGGGTGGGGTCCAAGGTTTCGCTCATCGTCCTATGCTAGCGAACTGACGGGGCAAAGGAGTCCCGCACCCACACCCGAGGATGCCGTCCACATGAGTTCGCAACCCGCAGTTCCCTCCCCCGTCGCCCTGGAATGGGCGCAGCGCCTGATCCGCTTCAACACCGTCAGCCACGGGTCCAACCTGCCGCTGATCGAATGCATTGCCGACCACCTGCGCACCCTGGGTGTGCAGCCCCGGCTGACCTGGGACGACGACCGCCGCAAAGCCAATCTCTTTGCCACCCTGGGCGCGGGCAAGCCCGGGGGCGTGATCCTCTCCGGCCACACCGACACCGTGCCCTGGGACGGACAGGCCTGGACCACCGACCCGCTGGGCGCCGAGGTACGCGACGGCCGGCTCTACGGCCGTGGCAGCGCCGACATGAAGGGCTACATCGGCATCGCGGTGTCACAGGCCCAGGCCATGCTGGAGGCCGACCTGCCCTTTGCCGTGCACTTCGCCTTCAGTTACGACGAAGAAGTGGGGGGTTTTGGTGCGCGCCACCTGATCGCCGACCTGGCCGACGCGGGCCTGGCGCCCAGCCACTGCATCGTGGGCGAGCCCACCGACATGGTGCCCGCCATCGCCCACAAGGGCGTGCAACGCTGGCGCTGCTGCGTGCGCGGCAAGGCGGCGCACTCCTCGCTCACACCGCAGGCGGTGAACGCGGTGGAGGCTGCGGCGCGGCTGGTCACCCACATCGCCGACATGGCCGACCGCTGGCGCGATGAAGGGCCCTACTACCCGGGGTTTGATGTGGCCTACAGCACGGCCGCATCCTGCGTGATGCAAGGCGGCATCGCCGACAACGTGGTGCCCGAGGAGTGCCGCGTGCATTACGAGTTCCGCAACCTGCCGGGCACCGACGAGGCGGCCATGCAGCAGGCCGTGCTGGCGCGCGCAGCCCAGTTGGAGCCGGCGATGAAGGCGGTGGACCCTTCGGCGGGCTTCAGCTTCGAATCCTTCGCCACCATGCCGGCCTTCCTGGCGCCCCCGGGAGACCCGGCCGTGGCCCTGGCGCAGCGCCTGGCCCGCAAGCAGGAGACCACGCTGGTGGCGTTCGGCACCGAGGCGGGGCTGTTCCAACTCGCCGGCATCCCCACCGTCATCTGCGGCCCGGGGTCCATCGGCCAGGCCCACCAGGCCGACGAATACGTGAGCCTGGCCCAACTGGCCGAGTGCGAGGCCTTCATCGCCCGGCTGCGGGAGGCCTGAGGCTGTGGGCGCCGCGTCACCCAAAGCCCGGCGAACTCAAGCCTTCAGATCGAACACCAGCACCTCGGCGTCCTGCCCCTGGCCCAGCGTGAGTTGGTGTTCGCCCGCCAGCGTCAGCGCATCGCCGCCTGACAGGCGTTGGCCGTTGACCGTGAGCGCGCCGCGCACCAGGTGCACATAAGCCAGACGTGCCGGGTCCAAGGGCAGCGAGGCGGATTCCGCACCATCGAACAGGCCGGCGCGAAGCCGTGCGTCGGCGTGAATCGTCAACGAGCCCCCGGCCCCGTCGGGCGAGGCGATCAGCGCCAGCCGCCCCCGCTTGACCTCGGGCGCGAAGTGCTTCTGCTCGTAGCCTGGCGCGATGCCCGCCTCGTCCGGCAGGATCCAGATCTGCAGGAAGTGCGTCTGGCCTGACTTGGAATGGTTGAACTCGCTGTGCCGCACGCCCGTGCCGGCGCTCATGCGCTGCACGTCGCCGGGCAGGATCACGCCTGCGTGGGCGCCGCCCGGCGTGCCGTTGCCCATGCTGTCCTGGTGGGCCAGGGCCCCGTCCAGCACGACGCTCACGATCTCCATGTCGCGGTGGCCGTGCGTGCCGAAGCCCGTGCCCGGGGCGATGCGGTCCTCGTTGATGACGCGCAGGTTGCCCACTCCCATGTGAGCGGGGTCGAAGTAGCCGGCGAAGGAGAAGCTGTGGAAGCTCTGGAGCCAGCCGTGGTCGGCATGGCCCCGCTCGGAGGATGGGCGCAGGGTGATCATGGGGTCTCGCTGTCTGAAACAGGCTTCCATCGTGCCGCAACACCCTCGACCGCGGCACCGCCCTGCGTGACGACCGCATTCATTCCGTTTGAAGGGCCTGGGCTCGGGCGCAAGGCGCCTTGTTCACAATCCGCGCATGACCAGCGACCGCCGACACGTGCTCACCCCTGAGGCCCTGACGATGATGGACGCCATCGCCCGCTCCGGCAGTTTTGCCGCGGCCGCGCGCCAACTTGGCAAGGTGCCCTCGGCACTGACCTACAACGTGCGACAGCTGGAAGAGGCGCTGGACGTGCTGCTGTTCGACCGCAGTTCGCGCCAGGCGCAGCCCACGGCGGCAGGGCTGGAACTGCTGCACGAAGGCCGGCGCCTGCTGCAAGAGATGGAGGCCGTGGCCCACCGCGTCAAGCGCGTGGCCAGCGGCTGGGAGGCCACCTTGTCCATCAGCGTGGAAGACATCCTGTCCACCGCCACGGTTTTCGACCTGGTGGAAGCCTTCTGCAGCCTGCGCCCCGAACCCGGGACCGCCCAGGGCCCGGCCACCCGGCTGCGCCTGCGCAGCGACGTGCTGGCCGGCACCTGGGAGGCGCTGATCTCCGGCCAGGTGGATCTGGCCATCGGCGTGGCCGGCGACCACCCCAACCCGGGCGGCGTGGAACTGCGGCCGCTGGGCGAGGTGCCCTTCGTCTTCTGCGTCGCGCCTGCCCATCCCCTGGCCCAACTCATCGACACGGGTGGCAACGGCCTGCAAGCGCTGGAACACGACCACTTGATCCCGCACCGGGCCGTGGCCGTGGCGGACACCGCGCAACGCCTGCAACCCCTCACCCGCAACCTGTTGCCCGGGCAGGACGTGCTGACCGTGCCCACCCTGCGCGCCAAGCTCGAGGCGCTGCTGCGCGGGCTGGGCTGCGGCTACCTGCCCGAGCCGCTGGCGCGGCCCTGGCTGGCCGCGGGCCGTCTGGTTCGGCTCTCCACGGTGTCGGGCGAACCCGTGGCCGCCCTGCACTACGCGTGGCGCGCCGAGCGGGGCCCTGCCTCGCTGGGCCGCGCGCTCCAGTGGTGGCTGTCGCAGCTGGAAAGCCCCACCACGCGCCGCGCCCTGGTCGAGCGTCACGCGGTGCAAGGCCTGGAAACTTCCGCCCCGTGACGGTTGTCGGGCGCTTCGCCCCGTCGCCCACGGGGCCGCTGCATGCGGGCTCGCTCGTGGCCGCGCTGGCCAGCTGGCTGGACGCGCGGGCCCGCGGCGGGCGGTGGCTGGTACGCATCGAGGATGTGGACACGCCCCGCTGCTCGGCACGGGCCGAGGCCACCATCCTGCGGCAACTGGCCGAACTGCAGTTGCACCCCGACGCGCCGCCCGTACGGCAGTCGTCTCGCGGCGCGCGGTACGCCCACGCCCTGGAGCGTCTGCTCGCCGGGGGCTGGGCCTACCCCTGCGGCTGCACGCGCAAGGAGATCGAGGGTGCGCTGCAGGCCGCCGGCGTGCAGCACCTGCGTCATGGCGAGCGCGTCTACCCCGGCACCTGCCGCACCGGGCTGCAGGGCAGGCCGGCACGGGCCATGCGCTTGCGCACCGAGGCCCAGGGGTCGCCGCTGGTCGAGTGGGCCGACCGTCGTCTGGGCGCGCAGCGACAGGACGTGGCGCGCGAGGTGGGCGACTTCGTGCTCCAGCGCGCCGACGGCCTGTGGGCCTACCAACTGGCGGTGGTGGTGGACGATGCCGAGCAGGGCATCACCGACGTGGTGCGCGGCCAGGACCTGGCCGACAACACGGCGCGGCAGATCCTCCTGCAACGCGCACTCGGCCTGGCCACGCCCACCTATCTGCACACACCCCTGGTGCTGGCTGCTGACGGCCAGAAACTCTCCAAGCAGAACGGCGCGGCCGCGCTGGACACCTCGCAGCCCGTGAGGGCCTTGCAGCACGCTGCGCGGCATCTGGGCTTGCCGGATCCGCCGGGGCTGGAGCAGCACGTGCGCGCAGCCTCACTGGCGCCAGCCGGCCTGATCAGCGACGCGCTGGTCTGGTGGACGGCCGCCTGGCAACACCGCTGGTGTGCGAACCGGGCGCCCACGCTGGCATGATGCAGGCCCGCGGCTGGCACAAGCCTGCGAATCCGCGGCATCCCTTTCAAGACAGTTCACAAGGAACCCCACGATGATCACCACCCCCTCGGGCCTGCAGTACGACGACACCGTGGCCGGCACCGGCGCCACCGCCACCGCCGGCCAGCACGTCAAGGTGCACTACACCGGCTGGCTGTGGCAGGACGGGCAGCAGGGCCGCAAGTTCGACTCCAGCAAGGACCGCGGGCAGCCCTTCTCCTTCCGCCTGGGCGGCGCAGAGGTCATTGGCGGCTGGGACGAGGGCGTGCAGGGCATGCAGGTGGGCGGCACGCGCGTGCTGATCATTCCGCCCGACCTGGGCTACGGCGCTCGTGGCGCGGGCGGCGTCATTCCGCCCCACGCCACGCTGAAGTTCGAGGTGGAACTTCTGGAGGTCTGAGCCCCCCCGCATCGGCCTCGCGGCCGATCAGCCCCGCGGGGGCCGTGAGCCGAAGGCCTTGGGACCCGAGGCGCGGTCACGGTCGCCGAAGGATGGCCGGCCCGGTCCGCCTGCCGGCCGCCCGCCCGGCTTGCGCTCAGCGTCGAACGGCGCATGCCCGACCGCGCGGAACGGACGCCCTGCGTCCGGCCTGCGGCCGAAGGGCTTGGGCCCCATCGGGCGCGGCACGGCCGCCAGCTCAGCCCGCTTGGGCTCCAGACCCGCGATCACCGCGGGCGGAATGCGCTGCGTGGTGAAGCGCTGGATGCGCTGCACCATCTGCGCGTCACGGCGCTCGGCCAGCGTGATGGCCAGACCCGAGCGGCCGGCACGGCCGGTGCGGCCGATGCGGTGCACGTAATCCTCCGCCTTCATCGGCAGACCGTAATTGATGACGTGGCTGATGGTGGGGACGTCAATACCGCGGGCGGCCACATCGGTGGCCACCAGCACGCGCAACTGCCGCGAGCGCAGACCCTGCAGCACGCGGTTGCGCCGGCCCTGCGGCATGCCACCGTGCAGCGAGGCCACGGCGTGGCCCATGTCGGCCAGCCGGTCGGCCAGCCAGTCGGCATCGCGCTGGGTGCTGGTGAACACCACCGCCTGGTCCAGCGAACGCTCGGTCAGGATGTGGTCCAGCAGCGCGTTCTTGTGCTGCAGGTCGTCGGCCCAGTGCAGGCGCTGCTCGATGTCGGCATGCGTGTCGGTGTGCGAAGCCACGTCCACCCGCAGCGGGTCACGCAGCAGGCTGCGCGCCAGGCCGCCCACATGGCCGCCGAAGGTGGCGCTGTACATCACCGTCTGGCGTTGCGCCGGCGTGGCCTGGGCGATGAACTGGATGTCGTCGATGAAGCCCATGTCCAGCATGCGGTCGGCCTCGTCCAGCACCAGCATCTCGACGTTGGACAGCACGGCCTGACCGGACTGCATGTGGTCCATCAGGCGGCCGGGCGTGGCGATCAGGATGTCCAGCGGGCCGCGCAGCGCCTTGAGTTGCGCGCCGTAGGGCACGCCACCCACCACCGTGGCCACACGCAAGCCGCGCACATGGCGGCCATAGTTGGAGGCGGCCTTGGACACCTGCATCGCCAGCTCACGCGTGGGTGCCAGCACCAGCACGCGCGGGCCGGCCGTCTGGCCCTTCTCGCGCCGGCGCTCGGGGTCGTTGCGCGCGGCCAGGATGCGCGTCAGCGCAGGCAGCACGAAGCTCGCCGTCTTGCCGCTGCCGGTGCTGGACGACACCATCAGGTCACGGCCTTCCAGGGCCGGCGGGATGGCGCGTTGCTGCACTTCGGTGGCTTCGGTGTAGCCGGCGTCCTTCAAGGCAGTGGCCAGGGCTTCATTCAGGTTCAGGGCTTCAAAACTCATGTGGACTTCTTCAACTTTCAGGCGGACGCAAGCCGCCGTCCCGCGGGTTCACCGCGAGGGGTACAAGTCACCGGGGGATCATTGCAGGCCGCATGACACGAGGTGTCATGCCCGACCTGGGACCGAAACGGAAGGCGACGGCATCGCCGCCAACCGCACCGCGCACCGTGGGTGCGCGGGGCCGGGGCACCGCGTGGGCCCGGCAAAGGTCAGAGGGGATGAACGGAACGACAGGCCCTGAAGGCCCGCCGAAGGCCGCATTGTAGGCGCGATTCGGGTTTTCCCTCGCGCCTCTCACACGCCACGTCAGCAGAAGGCCGCAGGGCGGCCACCGCGCCCGCCGGGCCTGGCCTACCTGAAGAGGTGCTGGCGATAGTGCAGAAGCTCGTCGATGGACTCGTGGATGTCGGCCAGCGCGGTGTGCTTCTGCGCCTTCTTGAAGGCGGTCTTCACCTCGGGCGCCCAGCGCCGTGCCAGCTCCTTCAGGGTGCTGACGTCCAGGTTGCGGTAATGAAACCAGGCCTCCAGCTGCGGCATGCTGCGCACCAGGAAACGCCGGTCCTGGCACACGCTGTTGCCGCACATGGGGCTCTTGCCCTTGGGGACGTAGGCCTGCAGGAACTCGAGCACCTGCGCCTGCACGGCCGCCTCGTCCAGGGTGGACTCGCGCACCCGCTGCGTCAGGCCGCTCTTGCCGTGGGTACCGCGGTTCCAGGCGTCCATGCGGCCCAGAACCTCCTCGCTCTGGTGCACGGCAAACACCGGGCCCTCCACGCGCACGGTGACCTGAGGGTCGGTCACCACCACGGCCACCTCGATGATGCGGTCCTCATCCGGCTTCAGCCCGGTCATCTCCAGGTCGATCCAGATGAGGTTGTGCTCGCTGGCGGCCAGCGCTGCAGCGGCCGGTGAGGGGGTCTGCCGGAGCGTCTCGGCGGTGGAGAGGGTCTGCATGCGGGTATTGTCTCAGGCCTACACTGCGCGACTCATGACCGCCACCACCATGTCCCTCGTCTTCTGTATTGCCGTGCTGGCTTGCCTGCTGGTGCAATTCTGGCTGTCCACCCGACAGATGCGGCACGTGGCGCAGCACCGTGATCAGGTGCCCGAGGCGTTTGCCGCAACGGTCAGCGGCGAAGCCCACCGCAAGGCGGCAGACTACACCCTGGCCAAGGGCCGCTTCAGCCTGCTGCAGCAGGCCTTGGGCATGGCCGTTCTGATGGGCTGGACGCTGCTGGGCGGGCTGGAGGCACTGAACACCTGGCTGGTGCAGGCCACGCTGCAGCCCCTGGGCCCGCTGGGCTACCAGATCGCCCTGGTGGCCGCTTTCACGTTCATCGCCGGCCTGATCGACCTGCCTGCCGACTGGCACGCCACCTTCCGCATCGAGCAGCGCTTCGGCTTCAACCGCATGACCCCCCGCATGTGGCTGCTCGACCAGCTCAAGGGCACCCTGGTGGGCGCCGCGATCGGCCTGCCTCTGCTGGCGCTGGTGCTGTGGCTCATGGGTGCCGCCGGCTCGGCCTGGTGGCTGTGGGCCTGGGGCGTGTGGATGGGCTTCAACCTCCTGCTGCTGGTCATCTACCCGACCTGGATTGCACCGCTGTTCAACAAATTCACCCCGCTGGAAGACGCCTCGCTGGCGCAGCGTGTGCAGACGCTGATGCAACGCTGCGGATTTGCTGCCAAGGGGCTGTTCGTGATGGATGGCAGCCGGCGCTCGGCCCATGCCAACGCCTACTTCACGGGCCTGGGTTCGTCCAAGCGCGTGGTGTTCTACGACACCCTGCTGGCCCGCCTGAGCCCTGAAGAGGTGGAGGCGGTGCTGGCGCATGAGCTGGGCCACTTCAAGCACCGGCACGTGCTCAAGCGCATCGCGGCCCTGTTCGGCCTGAGCCTGGCGGGCCTGGCCCTGCTGGGCTGGCTGAGCACCCAGCAGTTCTTCTACGTGGGCCTGGGCGTGACGCCCAACCTGGACGCGCCCAACGACGGCCTGGCCTTGCTGCTGCTTCTGCTGGCGCTGCCGCCCTTCGGCTTCTTCCTCTCGCCGCTGATGGCCATGTCCTCGCGTCGCCACGAGTTCCAGGCCGACGCCTACGCCTGTCAGCAGGCCGATGGCAGCGCGCTGGCCAGCGCGCTGCTCAAGCTGCACGAGGACAACGCCGCCACCCTGACGCCCGATCCTCTTTACGTGCGCTTTTACTACTCGCACCCGCCGGCATCGGAGCGTCTGGCGGCGCTGACCCAGCCATGACGGGGCTGTCGTCCCAGCACTGTCGGCCCATGCGGGGCCGGCCCGCGATGGCGCCGGAGGAAGCCGCAGCCATGCTGCCCCAGGTGCCCGGTTGGGGGGTGGTGGACGCTTGCCTGGAGCGCTGCTTCGCGTTTGCCGACTTCCACCACACCATGGCCTTCGTGAATGCCGTGGCGTGGATCGCGCAGCAGGAAGACCACGGGCCCGACCTCTTCGTGAACTGGACCACCTGCCGCGTGCGCTTCCACACCCATGACGTCCAGGGCCTGTCCCTGAACGACTTCATCTGCGCGGCCAAGGTGAACGCGCTGAGCGCGTGAGTTGCGTGCGTGAGTTGCGTGCGTGAGTTGAACTCTTGAGTCGCACACCGCGCGACGCCCGCCGCGGCGCCACCGCAGCGCCAGGCGCTGAACCGGCCTCTGCGCTGCGCAGCGGCCTGGTCGTCAGCGCCCACGGCCGCCATGTGGTGGTGGAAGACGATGCGGGCCAGCGCTGGCGCTGCCACGCCCGCGGCAAGAAGTCTGACCTGGTGGTGGGCGACCGGGTGGAATGGGGCGCCAGCGGCGACGAGGGCGTGGTGGAAGCCTTGCAGCCCAGGCGCAACCTGCTGTTCCGCCAGGACGAGTGGCGCACCAAGTCCTTTGCCGCCAACCTGGACGGCATCCTGGTGCTGGTGGCCAGCGAGCCACCCTTCAGCGAGTCTCAGCTCACACGGGCGCTGATCGCTGCGCGCAGCGCCGGCCTGCCCGTGACCATCGGCCTGAACAAGGTGGACCTGCCGCAGGCCGCTCAGGCGCGCGCACGCCTGGCTCCCTACCGGGACATGGGCGAAGAGGTGATCGAGCTCTCGCTCAAGGCTGAACCCGAGGCCGCCGTCGCCCTGCTGACACCCCGGCTGGCAGGCCGTGCCACCCTGGTGCTCGGGCCCAGCGGCATGGGCAAGAGCACGCTCATCAACCTGCTGGTGCCGCAGGCCAGCGCCAGCGTCGGCGAGATCTCCACGGCACTCAACAGCGGGCGCCACACCACCACCAGCACCACCTGGTACTGGCTGGGGGACCGGGTGGCGGGCACTGCGCTCATCGATTCGCCCGGGTTCCAGGAATTCGGGCTGCGCCACGTCGCTGCGCCAGACCTGGCCCGCCTCATGCCCGACATCGCCCGACATCTCGGGCATTGCCGCTTTTACAACTGCACCCACCGGCAGGAACCCGGCTGCGGCGTGGCGCAGGCCGCACAGCAGGGGATGATCACGGCCTCGCGCTGGAGGATTTACGGCGAGCTGTGGAGTGAGTTGGGGACTTGAATTCCGACAAAGCGATCGGCAGTTCATTGCCCGTCCGGCTTCTGCAACGCATCCACCCGGTCGCAAAAGGTTCGGGCAGCGCGCAACAGCACCGGCACCCTGTGGTGGCCAGCCATCAGGCCCTCGGCCAGTTGCCCTGAGTCGTCCACATACTCGTGAATCATGCGATGACGCAGGCGGCGCATGGCAAGCCAGTCGTCGGCGCTGTCCAGCAGTCCCAGTTTCTCGGCCCGGTCCAGGTTTTCCACGGCGCTGCGCACAGGCTGCGCCAGCTGGCGCAGCAAGGCAGGCAGCAGCTTGTCCGCCAGCGTGTCCTGCAGCCGCCCGAAGCGGGCGACGAAGGCGTCCACCCGCTCGGCAAGTTCTGGGTTCAGCGGCAGGGTTCTCGCCCGTTCAGCGTCAAAGATCTGACCAAACAGGCGTCCATCTGTCTGCACCAGGTACTCGGCATCCCGGCGCACCACGCGAGCCAAGGCCCACAGTCGGTCGAGTTCTCGCGGCTCGGCCACCCTCACAGCGGCACCCCTTGCGAAAGCGCGATGCGATGAACCGGCTGCAGAGGGGTAGACGGATCGACCAGCAGCACATCCACCTTGCGGCCGCCGAGGGCTCGCTCCAGGCGAGCACCCAGTCGAAGCTCCAACTCCAATCGGCCCGGCAAGAGGTGCGGGCTCTGCACCAGCACATCAATGTCACCTCCGCGCTGGGTATCGTCGATACGAGAACCAAACAGGAGGACGCGCGCCTCATCGCCCACGAGCTCATGGGCAGCCTGGCGGATCACCGACTGATGCTGCAGCGAAAGACGCATGATCGACAAAGTATAGGCAGGCCCCCACGCAGGGAGAATGCGCCGACGCGAACACCCTCGACATGCAGCCCACCAATCAGACGCCCATCGTCGATCTCTCTGCCCTGCGCACCCGGCTGTGCACACTGGGCGCAGGGCAGAAGCACGAGGCGCACCTGCTGCGCAGCTGGGCGCAGGCGCTGCCGGTGGAGCGGCCCCGTCGGCGGATGGAGACGTTTCTGCCGAAGGCCTTGCAAGCCGCCTGGCCCGACATGGCGCAGAGCCTCGCCGGCCTGGCGCGGCTGAAATCGCGCCACCCCGCCGCAGACGGTTCCGAGCGGCTGCTCGTGGCCCTGCATGACGGGCGGACGGTGGAGTCCGTGCTGCTGCCGCGCGGCGGGTTGTGCGTGTCCACCCAGGTGGGCTGCGCCGTGGGCTGCCGCTTCTGCATGACGGGCACCGAGGGCCTGCTGCGTCAGGTGGGCAGCGCGGAGATCGTGGCGCAGGTGGCGCTGGCGCGCTCGCTGCGTGCCGTGACCAAGGTGGTGTTCATGGGCATGGGCGAGCCCTCGCACAACCTGCAAGCGGTGATGGAAGCCATCGAGCTGCTGGGCACGGCCGGGGGCATCGGCCACAAGAATCTGGTGTTCTCCACCGTGGGCGACGAACGCGCCTTTGCGGCGCTGCCACAGGGCCGGGTGAAGCCCGCGCTGGCACTGTCGCTGCACAGCACCAAGGCAGACCTGCGTGAGCACCTGCTGCCCCGCGCGCCACGCATCGCGCCGGCCGCGCTGGTGCGGGCCGCGGACGACTACGCCCACGCCAGCGGCTACCCCGTGCAGGTGCAGTGGACGCTGCTGGCCGGGGTGAACGACGGCGACGACGAGGTGCAGGGCATCGTGGCGCTGCTGCGCGGCCGGCGCATGATGATGAACCTCATCCTCTACAACGCGGTGGAAGGCCTGCCGTTCCACAGGCCGGCCCTGGCGCGCGCCGCCGAGATGGCGCGGGCCCTCAACCGCGCCGGCGTGCTGACGCGGCTGCGCCATTCGGCCGGCCAGGACGTCGAGGGCGGTTGCGGCCAGTTGCGGGCGCGGGAGTCGACCAAGCCGGTGCGGGTGGTCAGGCGAGGGATTGAGGCCTGAGAAAGGAGGGACCTGCACGAGGGGCCGAGGCTCGAAGGCGCGGTGGCGCCGCGTGGGCCATGCTTCGCGCAAGGTGAGCGGGTCCCCGCCGGCAGCTCGCGGCGGGTGCGTGCTGGCACAGGATGCGCGATCCCGTTCATCAGCAGCACGCCCGGCGCGTGCGACAGGGCTTCAATCGACTTTCAAGTCCTCCAGCAGGCCCTTCTTTCGCAGCATGGGCTCCACCCGCGCCTGGCGGCCGCGAAAGGAGGCAAAGGCCGCACCCGGCTCCAGGCTGTTGCCGCTGCCGTAGACGAAGCGCTGCAGGGCCTGCGCCGTCTGGGGGTCGAAGGGGTCGTCGGCCTCGACGAAGGCGTCGAAGGCATCAGCGTCCAGCACCTCGGCCCACAGGTACACGTAGTAGCCGGCCGCATAGCCCGAGCTGGAGAACAGGTGCTGGAAGTGCACCAGGCGGTGGTTCAGACCCACGCCGTGCGGCAGGCCCAGGCGCTGCAGCTCCTGCGCTTCGAAGGCGGAAAGGTCGGCCGGCGGCTCCTCATCGGTGAGCGCATGCACGGCCATGTCCACCAGGGCGCTGGCGGTGTAGCGCACGGTCTCGTAGCCCTGGTTGAAGCGCCTGGCGCGCTGCAGGCGTTCCAGCAACTCGTCCGGAATGGGCTCATCCGTCTGCCAATGGCGGGCGTGCTGCTTGAGCACCGCGGGCTCGCTGGCCCAGTGCTCGAAGAGCTGCGACGGCAGCTCCACGAAGTCGCGCAGCACCTGCGTGCCTGAGAGCCGCTCGTAGGTCACGTTGCTCAGCAACCCGTGCAGGCCGTGGCCGAACTCATGGAACAACGTGCGCACGTCGTCCATGGACAGCAGCGTGGGCGCCCCCGGCGCGCCCTTGGCGAAGTTGTTGTTGTTCAGGATCACGGGGATCTCGGCGGCCCCTTCTTGCACCTTCAGGGTCACCTCCTGCGGCACGTTGCGGTTCTGCCAGCGCAGCGAACTCATCCACGCACCGCTGCGCTTGGTGGGCCGAGCGAAGTTGTCCTGCAGGAAAATGCCGCACACCAGGCCCGCGGCGTTGCAAACCTCGTAGGCCTTGACGTCGGGGTGGTAGACGGGCAGGTCGGGCCGGTGCCTGAACTGCAGGCCGAACAAGCGGCCGGCGCAATCGAAAGCGGCCTGCACCATGCGGTCCAGCTGAAAGAAAGGCTTGACCTCGGCATCGTCCACCGCATAGCGCGCCACGCGCACCTTCTCTGCCCAGAAGCGCCAGTCCCAGGGCTCGATCACGGCCTCAGCGCCCTGCCCTGCATCCACCAGGGCCGAGCGCAGCATCTGCCGTTCGCGCTCCACCGCAGCCAGGGCGCGGGGCCACACCCCGTCCAGCAACTGCCGCACCGCCTGCTGCGTGCCGGCCATGCGGTCCACCAGGGCGTAGTCGGCGAAGCTGGGGTAGCCGTGAAGCACAGCCTGCTCACGGCGCAGCTTGAGGATGGCGCGTGCCACCTCGCGGTTGTCGTGCTCGCCGGGGTGTTCGCCCCGGCTGGTCCAGGCGCGCCAGGCCTGCTCGCGCAGATCGCGCCGGGCAGAAAAGGTCAGGAAAGGCACGATCAGCGATCGGCTGAGCGTGATGACGTGGGCCTGCGGGTCGTCCTGCAGGCCCCGGTCACGGGCCGCCTGGCGCGCGGCGTCGCGCACGAAGTCCGGCAGGCCGTCCAGTTCCTGCTCGGTGCGCAGCAGCAGCTGGAAGGAGGCCTCGTCGTGCAGCACGTTCTGACTGAAACGCGTGGTCAGCCGCGCCAGCTCCTCCATCACCGCGGCGTAGCGGGCCTGCGCCGGCCCCTGAAGTCGGGCGCCAGAGCTGACGAAATCGAAATGGATGCGCTCCAGAAGTCTGCGTTGCTCCGGGGTCAACTCGAGGGTGGCGCGCACATCATGCAGGGCATCAATGCGCGCGAACAGCGCCGCGTTCATGTAGACGCTGTTGGCATGCGCGGCCAGCGGCCCTGCCATCTCGCGCTGCACGGCCTGCAGTGCGGGCGAAGTCTCGGATGCGGTGAGGTTGAAAAACACCGTTTCGATGCGCCCCAGCAAACGCCCCGCACGATCAAAGGCGGCCACGGTGTTTTCGAAGCTTGGCGCGGCATCCTGTCGGGCAATGGCCTGCAGCTCATCCCGGTGGGCCTGCATGGCAGCCTCAAGTGCGGGTTGGAAGCGGGCCGGGTCGAAGCGGCTGAAGGGCGGCAGGCCGTGGGGGGTGTCCCAGGGCTCGAGCAGGGGATTGGCGGCGGGGGTGGTGGATGCTTCGTTCATGACCAGATGATGCCATCGGCACCCGCCCGGCAGGGGTTCGGAACATCGGCCCATGAGAACGTCATCAGCAGTCTCGAATCCAGAAGCCTTGACAGGCTCAGCCCGAACGGAGGTGGGGAACCAGCGGACCGGGGCTCTCACCGTCCTCTGCCCTGGGCATCACAATCGCTGCCTGCCAGCCACCATGTCGACATGCCTGCGAGCGCCCGGCACACCGCACTGGCCACCGCGATCACCAGGAGCACCTCTTGGCCCTCAAAGCCACCATCTACAAAGCCCAGCTGCAGATCGCCGACATGGACCGGCAGCTGTATGCCGACCATGCCCTGACCCTGGCCCTGCACCCCTCGGAAACCGAGGAGCGACTGCTGGTGCGGCTGCTGGCCTTCGCGTTGCGGGTGCCGCACGATGCGCAGCGCGGTGCGTTGCAGTTCGCCAAGGGCCTGTCAGACGCCGACGAGCCCGACCTCTGGCAGCACGACCTCACCGGTCAGCTCGTGCAGTGGCTGGAAGTGGGCCAGCCCGATGAGCGGCGCCTGGCCAAGGCCTGCGGACGGGCCGAGCGTGTTTGCATCCACGCCTACGGGCCCGCGGTGCCCATCTGGTGGGGCGGCATCGAGACCCGGCTGACGCGCCTGTCGAACCTGGACGTGTGGCAGATTCCTGCCGAGCAGGCGCAGGCCCTGGCCGCGCTGGCGCAACGATCGATGCAGTGGCAGGTGACCGTGCAGGACGGCAGCATCTGGGTCAGCGATGGACAACGATCGGTGGAGATCTCGCCGCGGTCGCTCAAGCGTGCCACGCGCTGAGGCGTGGCTGTGCGGCCTTCGACCACCTCGGTTCGAACAGACTTTGACTGTCAGCAGCCTGAAACCTTGGAGTACAGCACCCCCATGAACCGCCGACAACTTCTGGGCACCCTTGCCTGCCCCTTGCCCTTGACTGCCATGACGACCCTGCACGCGCAGCAAACGCCCTCTTCGTCCCCCTCTGCCGAAGACCCCTACCTCTGGCTCGAAGATGTGCAGGGCGACAAGGCCCTGGCCTGGGTGCGGGAACGCAACGCCGCGGCGCGTGCCCGGCTGGAGCCCTGGCCGGACTTTGCCGCCCTTCGCACGCGCATCCGCGAGGTGCTGGACTCGCGCGACCGCATACCGCAGGTGGCCCGCCGCGGCGACTTTCTCTACAACTTCTGGCAGGACTCGGCCAACCCGCGCGGCCTGTGGCGCCGCACCACCTTGGCAGAGTACCGTCAGGCGCAGCCCGCCTGGGAGACGGTGCTGGATGTGGACGCGCTGGGGAAGGCCGAGGGCGTGAACTGGGTCTGGGGCGGCTCCAACAGCTTCGGTCCGGACCACCGTCGCTGCATGCTCAGGCTCTCCAAGGGCGGGGCCGATGCGGCCGTGCAGCGCGAGTTCGACACCGTGACCAAGCGCTTCATCCCGGCCGCCGAGGGCGGATTCGAACTGCCCGAGGCCAAGTCCAGCTTCGACTGGATCGATGCCGACAATGCCTACATCGGCACCGACTTCGGTCCCGGCTCCATGACCGACTCCGGCTACCCGCGTGTGATCAAGCGCTGGAAGCGAGGCCAGCGATGGCAGGACGCGGTGACAGTCCATGAAGGCCGCGCCAGCGACGTGGCGGCCTGGGCCTCGGTGGACCGCACGCCGGGCTTTGAGCGCACGCTGCTCGGCCGCTCCATCGACTTTTATCGAACCGAGATGTTCATGCTGGACGACGGCCGGCTGCAACGGGTGCCCAAGCCCGAAGACGCCGAGGTGTCGTTCTGGCGCGAACTGGCGCTGGTGTCGCTGCGAAGCCCCTGGACGGTGGACGGCCGCACCTGGCCGCAAGGCGCGCTGCTGGTATGCGAGGCGAAGGACCTGCTGGCCGGACAGCCGCGCCTGGCGGCCCTGTTCACCCCCACGGCCTCGCGCTCCTTGCAAGGCTTCCAGCTCACCCGCAGCCGGGTGCTGCTGAGCGTGCTGGACCACGTGGCCGGGCGGGTGGAGGAAGTGTGGCGGCAAGGCAAAGCCTGGCAGCGTCGCGAGGTGGCTGCGCCCTTCCCGGGCACCGTCAGCATCGCGGCCCTGCACGACCCGCTGCGGCCGGACGGCCCGCAAGACCCGCTGGCCGAGGCCTGGCTGCTGAGCTACACCGATTTCCTCACGCCCGACACGCTGTCGCTGGGCCGCACCGGCTCCGACAGCTTCGAGCAGCTCAAAGTCCGGCCCGCCCTCTTCGACGCCACCGGCATGCGGGTGGAGCAGCGCTTTGCCACCTCCAAGGACGGCACGAAGGTGCCCTACTTCGTGGTCTGGCCCAGGGGCGCGCAGGCCGATGGCCGCAACCCCACCCTGCTGTACGGCTACGGCGGCTTCGAGGTCAGCCTGCAGCCCTGGTACTCGGCGGTCTTCGGCCAGGCCTGGTACCAGCGCGGCGGCGTGCTGGTGGTGGCCAACATCCGCGGCGGCGGCGAGTACGGCCCCAACTGGCACCAGGCCGCCACGCAAGCCCACAAGCAGAAGAGCTACGACGACTTCGCCGCCGTGGCCGAAGACCTGATCCGCCAGCGCATCACCAGCCCCGCACACCTGGGCATGGAAGGCGGCAGCAACGGCGGGCTGCTGGTGGGCGCGGTGATGCTGCAAAGGCCGGAGCTCTTCGGTGCCGTGGTGTGCTCGGTGCCGCTGCTGGACATGAAGCGCTACCACCGCCTGCTGGCCGGTGCGAGCTGGATGGCCGAATACGGCGACCCGGACAAGCCCGAGCAGTGGGCCTGGATCTCGAGGTACAGCCCCTACCAGAACGTCCGGCCCGGCATGAAACTGCCGCCCGTGCTCTTCACCACCAGCACCCGCGACGACCGCGTCCACCCCGGCCACGCCCGCAAGATGGCCGCCCGCATGCTGGAACAGGGCCACGACGCCAGCTACTTCGAGAACATCGAGGGCGGCCACGGCGGCGCGGCCGACAACGCCCAGCGCGCAGACCTCCAGGCTCTGGAATTCACCTTCCTGTGGCAGCGCCTGGCCCCGCGCATGCGCGTGCCAGAGAAACCCCAGGGAGAGGCGCTGCGCTAGGCGCCTGCCGGACGCCCTGCTACCGCGCGGCGTCCCGCTCGCGCTGCTGCTCCTGCAGCAGCCGCCACATCACCTTGCCCGAGCCGCTCTTGGGCAGCGCATCCACGAACTCCACGTTGCGCGGCACCTTGTAGGCGGCCATGTGCTCGCGCGCCCAGGC
Organism: Rubrivivax sp.; assembly: GCA_049242285.1. Lineage (GTDB taxonomy): Bacteria > Pseudomonadota > Gammaproteobacteria > Burkholderiales > Burkholderiaceae_C > Rubrivivax. The sequence continues at coordinate 2,119 of JBMLPD010000582.1, read as the reverse complement.
GATCACGTCGTCTCCGGTGGCCGACGCAGGCGCCTCGGGGCGGCGCACCACCAGGGCCTTGACCGTCTCGCCGCGGTAGGCATCCTGCGCGCCGATGACGCAGGCCTCCAGCACCAGCGGGCACTTGAACAGCAGCAGTTCCACCTCCGTGGGCCAGACCTTGAAGCCGCTGGCGTTGATCATGCGCTTGAGCCGGTCGGTGATGAAGAAGTAGCCCTCTTCGTCCATGCGGCCCAGGTCCCCGGTGCGGAAGAAGCGCTTGCCGTCCAGCTCGAAGAAGGCCTCCTCGGTGGCCTGCGGGTGCTTCCAGTAGCCCTTGAAGACCATGGGTCCATGGGTCACGATCTCGCCGGCCTCGCCCGGGGGCAGCTCCTGCAGCGTCTGCGGGTCCACCACGCGCGAGTCCACGCCGAAGATGGGCATGCCCAGGCACTGCAGCTTGGCGCGCTCGGGCGGGTTGGCGTGGCTGGGCGCGGCGGTCTCGGTCAGGCCGTAGCCCTCGGCGAAGGTGATGCCGAACTCGTCCTGCAGGCGCTGCGCCACCGCCTGCGGCATGGCCGCGCCGCCGCCCGACAGGTAGCGCAGGCTGGACAAGTCGAACTGCCGGTAGTGGGGGCTGCCGAACAGGTCGATGATCATGGTGGGGATGCAGGTCCAGTGCGTCACGCGGTGGCGCGAGATGATGCGCCCGGCCAGCTCCCGGTCCCAGCGCGGCAGGATCACCACGGTGCAGCCCGTGAAGGCCGGCGCGATGACGCCGTACATGAAGCCCGTGATGTGGAACATGGGCACCACGGCCAGGCTGATGGACTCGGCGCTGACGTGGCCCCACAGTCCGCCACCCACCACGTTGTGCATCAGCGTGCGGTGCGTGTGCAGGCAGCCCTTGGGCAGGCCGGTGGTGCCGGAGGTGTAGGGCAGCAGTGCCAGGTCGTCGGGGCCGGCGGTGTGAGGCCCCGGCACGTGACCGCCCGCCAGCGCCTGAAGCCAGCGCTCGAAGCGCGGGTCGGGCGCCGGCGCGCCCGACAGGACCGCATCTGGCAGCGGCGGGTCGGCCCGCAGCCAGGCCAGCACCGGCCCGACCGGGGCCTCGGCCGGGTCCAGTTCGGGCTCGGCAGGCATGGCTTCGGCATAGCGCGACACCAGCACGTGGCGCAGACGCTGCTCCGGCGGCAGACGCGCATCCGCTTCGGCCACGATGCCGGCCAGGTCGGCACTGACGATGGCCACCCGCGCCTCGGGGTCGGAGATGTAGTGGCCGAACTCGTCGGCCCGGTTCATGGGGTTCACCGGCACGATCACCGCATCGGCGCGCAGCACGGCGAAGGCCGCCACCACGTATTGCGGGCAGTTCTGCATGAACAGCAGCACCCGGTCGCCGCACTGCACACCGCGGGCCTGCAGCCAGCCGGCCAGGGCCTCGGCCTGGCAATGCAGTTCACCCCAAGTGAGCCGTCGGCCCAGAAACAGGCAGGCGGCCTTGTGCGGGTAGCGCCGCGCCGCCACCTCCAGGTTGAACCACAGCGAGGTCTGCGGCACCTGCAGTTCGCGCGGCAGGCGAGCGGGCCAGTGGGCCAGGTGAGGGCGCGGGGTGGCGTTTGGGGTCAAGGTGAAAGCTCCTCGAACGGGCCGATTCAACGGGGGTCAAGTATGGTCGAGCAGCAGCACCGTGCTGGCAGCATGGATCCTGCCATCCTCGATTGGACCGCTGGCGGGTTGCGCCGTGGGGCGCCTCGCAGTGACATGCCATGCCCTGCTTGCCTTGCGCTTCGGCCGCGAGCTGCGCTCGCTTCTGGGCCCCTGTGGGCACAGGCCGCCAGGCAGCTCGCGCAGCTGGACAAAGATGAGGCCAGAAGCATCACGACGTTTCCACGTCAGTGCTCAGCCTGCCTCGAAAACCCACGCAGCACGGGCAGAGCGCATACCGGGGCAACGCCAGAGACTTGCTGGCGCTACCGCCTCGGCGACCGCCGTGTCATCCGCCACATCCACCAGGACCTCGGGCTCTGCATCTTCCGATTCAGATCGGCAACCGGCGGGAGATGCATGATCCTGAAAACGGCGGTTGACCGCTTGTCATCTTGCCGCACACCGCGTGGACTCGGCCCTGGCGTTGTTT
>JBMLPD010000581.1:0-1304 GCA_049242285.1 Rubrivivax sp. | reverse complement strand
CTTGTCGAAGGGCCCGCTTGAGCCTCAGGGACTTCGACAGGCTCAGTCCGAACGGGAGGATCACGCTCAGTCCGAACGGCAGGATCACGCTCAGTCCGAACGGCAGGATCACGCCCAGTCCGAACAGAACGAGTCCGCTCATCCCGAACGAAACACCCCGCACCCGCTCGCCCTGAGCTTGTCGAAGGGCCCGCTTGAGTTTCGGGGACTTCGACAGGCTCAGTCTGAATGGGAGGCGCGCGTTCCGTCGCCGCTGTTGCCCAGCGACCGCATCGTCTTCGTCGAAGGCCGCAACGGCCCGGCCAACAGCGGCCGGCTGTGTGTGAAAGGCCGGTACGGCTTCGACTACGCGCGCCACCCGCAGCGCCTGACCGTGCCGCTCATCCGCCGCGCCGATGCCCCCAAGAACGCATCCGCCGCGCTCGACCCCGCCACCGCCCGCGCCTGGTTCCGCGAGGCCACGTGGGAGGAAGCCCTGGAGGTGGCCGGCCGCGGGTTGCGCACCATCCGCGACCGTGACGGCCCCAAGGCCTTGGCCGGTTTCGGCTCGGCCAAGGGCAGCAACGAAGAGGCCTACTTGTTCCAGAAACTCGTGCGCGTGGGCTTTGGCAGCAACAACGTGGACCACTGCACGCGGCTGTGCCACGCCTCCAGCGTGGCAGCACTGCTAGAGGGCATCGGCTCGGGCGCGGTCAGCAACCCGGTGAAAGACGTGGCGCTGGCCGAGGTGGTCATCGTCATCGGCGCCAACCCGGTGGTGAACCACCCGGTGGCCGCCAGCTTCATCAAGAACGCGGTGCGCCAGGGCACCAAGCTGATCCTGATGGACCCGCGCCGCACCGATCTCTCACGCCACGCCCATCGCGTGCTGTCCTTCCGCCCGGATACGGACGTGGCCTTGCTGAACGCGCTGATGCATGTGATCGTGGAAGAGGGCCTGGTGGATGCCGACTTCATCGCCGCGCGCACCGAAGGCTACGAGGCGCTGCGCGACAACGTGCGCGCCTTCAGCCCCGAGGCCATGGCGCCGGTGTGCGGCATAGCTGCCGCCACCATCCGTGAGGTGGCGCGCCTGTACGCCACCAGCCGCGCGTCCATGATCCTGTGGGGCATGGGCGTGAGCCAGCACGTGCACGGCACCGACAACGCCCGCTGCCTCATCGCGCTGTCGCTCATGACCGGCCAGATCGGCCGCCCCGGCACCGGCTTGCACCCGCTGCGCGGCCAGAACAACGTGCAGGGCGCGTCCGACGCCGGCCTGATCCCCATGATGTACCCGGACTACCACCGGGTGGACGAGGCCG
>JBMLPD010000580.1:0-4907 GCA_049242285.1 Rubrivivax sp. | reverse complement strand
AGGTTCATCGCATCGCGCACGGCCTTGTCCTGGAAGGCCGGGTGCTTGCTCTTGACGCTGGCGCGCTCGCCGTCCACCTCGTTCCAGGGGTCGGTCACGTTCAGGGTGATGAATTCGATGTCGCTGCCGGCGTGGAAGCTCATCTTGCCCTTGCCGGCACCTTCCAGTTGCTTGAGGATGACGTCTTCCACCGCCAGGTTCCAGCCCACGTCGTACTCTGCCGTCTGCAGCACGGCGCGTGCGGCGCTGGTGGCGTCACCGCCACCCTTGACCTCCAGCGCGTCGAAGAAGGGCTGGTTGGGGATGTGGTAAGCGGTGTGGGCAGCCGCGCGCAGCATGTCGCCCGGCTTGAAGTCCACCACCTTGTACGGGCCGGTGCCCACGGGCTTGAGGTTGGCCGGGTTCTCGCGCGACTTCGCGCCCATGAAGCCCTCGAAGACGTGCTTGGGCAGGATCAGGCCCACGCTGCCCACGAAAGGCTCGGCCCAGAACGGGGTGGGCTTGGGGAAGTCGATCTTGATCGTGTGCGAGTCGACCTTGGTGACCTTGATGTCCTTGTAGGTGTTCACCGTGGTCATGGCCGCAGCCGGATCGCCAGCGTACTGTGCGGTGAAGACAACGTCGTCAGCGGTGAAGGGTTTGCCGTCGTGCCAGGTGACGCCGCGCTTGAGCTTCCAGGTGACCGAACGCCCGTCGGCCGACAGGCCGCCGTTGGCGCGGGTGGGCACCTCGGCCGCCAGGAAGGGTACGAGGTTGCCGTCGGTGTCCCAACCCGCCAGCGGCTCGTAGAAGATGCGGCTGGCGTCCTGGTCTTTCGTGCCGCCGGCGTAATGCGGGTTCAGGTGCACGGCGGCCTGCCAGTAGATCAGCTTGAGGGTGCCGCCGCCGCCGCGCTTGGTGGGCTTGTAGGGGATGGCCGTCTGCGCTTGGGCCACGCCGTAGTGCATCAGCATCATGGAAGCCATGGGGGCCGTCAGGCCCACGCCCACCATCTGCTGGATGAAGCTGCGCCGGGGCAGCTTGCCTTCACGGACGTCTTCGACGAGGGCCCTGATGTCCTGTTCGTTCATGCTCATGCTCACATCTCCTGAGGAAGCTTGCTGCAGTGCTCCATGCACCAACCACCCTGGATGCTATCCGTTTCCCGACCGCCGGCCATCGGGGTCCGCCCGGATCGGTGTGGGGGCTTGCTCCGGGTATAAACCGGGTTCAGGGCAACGAGATCTGCGAAACCGTCGCCCAGGACGGGCCCCCGTACGGCGCGTCCTGCGACGATTGCGTGCTGGCGACGCCGGGCATGAACCACCCAAGCCCTGCAACACCAGGGCCCGCCTGGGGCGCTACGAGAGGCCTCGAGCGGGTGCCGGCTCGCGCGTCATGGACTTGAGGGCGCCGAGCACGGCCTGCGCCGTCTCCAGCGGGCGCTCCATGGGATACAGGTGGGTGCCCTCTATCCAGCCGATGTGCCCGTGCGTCAGGGCCCGCGTCATGGCCATGCCCACCTGGCGGCCCTCGGCCGAGCGCGTGCCGCCCAGGTAGTGCACCGGGCAGGCGGGAGGGTGGCGCCTGAGCAAGGTGCCGAAGTGGTGCGGCAGGGTGTTGTAGATGCGGGTCTCCACGGCGCGATCGAAGGCCAGGCGCACGCCGGCCTGGGTCGGGTCCGGCTCCAGCCCGGCCTGCATGTAGTCCTGCAGCACCTGGGGGTCCCAGCGAGCGAACAGGCTCTTGGCAGCGAAGTGGCGGTGGGCCGCCTCGGCGGACGGCCAGTGCTGGCGCCGGGTGCGCGAGATGCGCCCGGGCGACACGCGCTTGATCAGCCCCGTGGCCTTGGCCACCTGCACGCCGTGGGCGCGCCAGCCGGCCACCACGGGCGAGTCCAGCAGCACCACGCCCTGCGCCAGGTCGGGGCGGCGGCAGGCGGCCAGCAGGCTCAGGTAACCGCCCAGGGAATGCCCCACCAGGCAGACCGGCCCGGCGCCCCGGGCCTGCGCATCCACCAGCGCAATCAGCTGGTCGCGCAGGTGTGGCCAGTTGCTGGTGACCGGGAAGGCCGGGTCGTGGCCGAAACGCTCGATGGCCACCACCCGCCAGCCGGCCTCGCGCCAGCGGTCGAAGTGTTGGCGGTAAGTGCCCGCCGGAAACCCGTTGGCGTGGCTGAAGACCAGCGTGCCCGGGCCGCTCAAACAATGCGCTCCGAGGGGGTGGCGATCTTGCGCATGGGCTCGAAGCGGTCGCTGCCGGTCATCAGCGGGTGCTGGGCCTGTCCCCCATCCCAGCGCGGATCCTCGATGCCCTCGAACACTTCCTTCAGGCGCTGGCCCCAGGTGTTGCGGATCATGCCGAAGTAGGGGTTGTGCTCGTCGATGCACACCACCCGGTCGCTGCGGAACTCGCCCTCGCGGTAGATCAGCAGGTCCAGCGGCAGGCCCACCGAGAGGTTGGACTTGAGCGTGGAATCCATGGAGACTAACGCGCATTTGGCGGCTTCGTCCAGCGGCGTGGCCGGGGTCAGCACGCGGTCCAGGATGGGCTTGCCGTACTTGCTCTCGCCCACCTGGAAGAAGCAGGTCTCGCGCGTGGCCTCGATGAAGTTGCCGGCCGAATACACCAGGAACATGCGCATGGCCTCGCCCTTGATCTGGCCGCCGAAGATCATGCTGGTGTTGAAGTCGATGCCCGACGCGCGCAGCGAGGGGCCGTCCTGTTCGTACACGCGGCGCACGGCGCTGCCCAGCACCCGGGTGGCGTCGAACATGCTGGGGGCGTTCCAGATGGTCAGCGGGTCCTCGTGCGGGCCGCGGTCGATCTTCTCCACCTGCAGGATCTCGCGCACGCTCTGGCTGATGCTCAGGTTGCCCGCCGACAGCATGACCATGAAGCGGTCGTCAGCCCGCTCGTAGATCATCATCTTGCGGAAGGTGCTGATGGCGTCCAGACCCGCGTTGGTGCGTGAATCGGACAGGAAGACGAGGCCGGCATCCAGACGGATGCCTACGCAATAGGTCATGGCGTGTTCTGGCTGAGGATCTTGAGTCGGTACAGGGCGTCCAGCGCCTCGCGGGGGCTGAGCCTATCAGGCTCCAGTGACGCCAGGGCTACTTCCAGAGGGCTGGGCGCGGCGGCTGGCGGGGCCGCGGGGGAAGGGGGCGCCGCGAAGAGGTCCACCTGCGCCGAATGGGCCTGCTGCTGGGACTCCAGCGCCTCCAGCGTGGCGCGCGCCTGGCGCAGCAGCGAGGCCGGCATGCCCGCCAGGCGGGCCACCTGCACGCCGTAGCTGCGGCTGGCCGGCCCCGGCTCGATGCGGTGCAGGAAAACGATGTCGTGCCCGCTCTCCACGGCGCTGACGTGCGCGTTGGCCGCCCGCTCGTGCCGCGCCGGAAATTCGGTGAGTTCGAAGTAGTGCGTGGCGAACAGCGTGAAGGCGCGGCAGCGGTCGTGCAGGTGGGCGGCGATGGCCGAGGCCAGGGCCAGGCCGTCGAAGGTGCTGGTGCCGCGGCCGATCTCGTCCATCAGCACCAGGCTGTGCTCGGTGGCGCCGTGCAGGATGGCCGCGGCCTCCGTCATCTCCAGCATGAAGGTGGACTGGGCGTTGGCCAGGTCGTCGGCCGCGCCGATGCGGGTGTGGATGGCGTCCACCGGCCCGAGGCGGCAGGTGCGCGCCGGCACGAAGCTGCCCATGCTGGCCAGCAGCACCGTCAGCGCCACCTGGCGCATGTAGGTGCTCTTGCCGCCCATGTTGGGGCCGGTGATCACCAGCATGCGGGTGCGGGCGTCCAGCCGGCAGTCGTTGGCGATGAAGTCCGGCCCACCGGTCTCGCGCAGGCGCTGTTCCACCACCGGGTGGCGGCCGTCTTCGATCTCGATGCAGGGGTAGCTCACGAAGCTGGGGCGCGTCCAGCCCAGCGTGGTGGCGCGCTCGGCCAGGGCGCCGAGTGCGTCCAGCGCCGCCAGCGCCCGGGCCAGCGCGCCCAGCACGGCCAGGTGCGGCTGCAAGGCGTCCAGCACCTGCTCGTACAGCCACCTCTCCCGAGCCAGCGAGCGTTCCTGGGCGGAAAGCGCCTTGTCCTCGAAGGTCTTGAGTTCGGGCGTGATGAAGCGTTCGGCGTTCTTCAGCGTCTGGCGGCGGCGGTAGTCCTCGGGCACGCGGTCCAGTCCCGAGGCCGTGACCTCGATGTAGAAGCCGTGCACCTTGTTGAACTGCACCCGCAGGTTGGCGATGCCGGTGCGTGCGCGTTCGCGCTGCTCCAGGTCCACCAGGAAGGCATCGCAGTTCGTCGCGATGCCGCGCAACTCGTCCAGCGCGGCGTCGAAGCCCGGTGCGATCACGCCGCCGTCGCGCAGCTGCACGGCAGGCTCCTCGGCGATGGCTGTCAGCGGCGCGGCCACCCCAGGGGCCAGCGTCAGGGATTCACGCAGGCGTTGCAGCAGGCAAGGCGGGGTGGTAACGCGGTCATCCCGCCGCACCGCGCCAGGCTCCACCGCCGGCTCCACCCCGGGCACCAGGCTGCGCAGTTGCGGCAGCAGCGCCAGCGTGGCCCGCAGCCCTGCCAGTTCGCGCGGGCGCACCTGCCGCAGCGCGATGCGCGAGGTGATGCGCTCCACATCGCTGACCTGACGCAGGGCGTCGCGCAGCGGCTCGAAGCCCGCCGCCATCAGGTCGGCCACCGCCTCATGGCGCTCGGTGGCCGCCGTGCGGGCGCGGCTGGGGTGGGTGAGCCAGTGCCGCAGCAGGCGGCTGCCCATGCCGGTGCGGCAGGTGTCGAGCAAGGCAAGGAGCGTGGGCGCGTCCTCGCCGCGCAGGGTCTGCGTCAGCTCCAGGTTGCGATGGGTGCTGGGCGGCAGGTCGATCAGTTCGGTCGCCCGCTCCACGCTCAGGGTCTGCACATGGGCCAGGGCCTGGCCCTGGG